>NZ_CABPRY010000004.1:0-300362 GCF_902459625.1 Pandoraea cepalis | reverse complement strand
CCTTTGCCAGCATTATCGCCGGCTCAGGCCCCGGTCGCTCCACTTATCCGACTGTCCGAATTCGCGCAGCCACCTCTCTCAGCCACACGTCGGGTCTGGTCAGATAGCAGTGCATGACGTACCAGACCGTGAACGGGATTCGATTGTCTCCGCGCTCCCAAGCCCGAATTGTGCGAGACGTGACTCGAAGAAGAGCGGCACACTCGTCCACAGTGATCTGCACAAAGTTCTTGCGCCAGTAGACGAATTGGGCCGGCGTCACGCTGTGCCACTCCATGGCCCACTCGTACCACTTCGGCAGTCCATGCAGAATATGCTCAGCGGATTTCCGTGTGGGCAACCCGGTTTTTTTGCTGAAAGGGGCCTTTCTCTCCGGCATAGGGACTGGGGGGTAATCCCATACGACACCGGTATTGGGATGTTTCGCGCTGCGATTGCGCCGCACTGGGATGCCGTTGGACATGTTCGTTTCGATCTCGCCATGTCGTGCGCTCGTGTGATTCGATTCCGTCCGATTGGAATGCGTGATGTCCGGCGTTCGCGCGACGCATCGCTTCGCGGCTTCGCGTAGCGCCAGCAGTTCCATGTCGTTTTTTTTGCGCATGGTCGTTTCCTTGTTGATTATTGTTGACCGTGCACAGACGTGCGCCGCTAGCCTTGTGAGGACCATCCTCAAAGGTTGACCGGCAATCTGTGCCGTTAAGTTCTTAAGCTGGTTGAAATTGCTGGCTGTATTCGAGCCAGGCATCGAATGGCGGAGCTGTCGACTCAAATTCGTGTCGTGATAGCTCCCGCTCGACGTTTTCGGTGTCGTTTTCTTCGGGGGCGTGCGTACAGTTATTTACACGAGTCCAAGGGCGGGCAATGCCCGCCTCAAAACCCTCGCGCGCCTTCCGGCGCACGACTTCCCATACGTGGCAAACGCTATTCACAACGATGCCGGCCGATTCGACGCCCCGCACTTCTGGCGGCAACACGTCGCCGTAGCGCCCAACGCGGTCGGTCTTTTCCTTGTGCAACCGGATGCGGAAGTCCTTGCGTGTTGCAAAGATGCCGCCCATTGCCTCCACGTAACGACGCCATGATGCCGGCTGTACCTCGCCCTCGCTCGGTGCCAAACGATTGACCGCGCCGTGCGCAACACGCAGGCATTCTGGGGCATCATGTGGGACTTCTGTAATTCGGCGCATCTCTCGCCACACACCTACAGGGGGGCCACCGACCTGTTGGAATAATCGAATACGCCATGTGGACGCCCAAGCGTTGATTCGCTTGGCCGCAATGTGTCCCGGCTGGTCAAACGGATCGTGGTCGAGCCCTTCGCCATCGGTCGCGCGAACGACGTAACGCAGCACGTAGCCCGCGGCCGTGCCCTTGTCTTTGTCGATCAGCTTAAAGTCGCAGCGGTGCTCCATCGCGCCCGGTTCGTCGGGCGAATCGGCCAGCGCGTAATGGCGGATGACCGCACACAGGTATTCGAAGGCGTCGGTGCCGTCATATGTCTGCGGGAAGAATACGACGCCGTGCCAGTGTGGCGATCCGTCGTGGTGCGGTTGCGCGGCGCGCACACCGTACCACTGGAAGCCGTCGTTGTGCAGCTTCGTACGGATCAGTTTCCACACGCCGCAAAGATACTGATGCGCCTCCTTCGGCGTGGTGTCGTCGTATCGGTGATTGCGCACAAGGCGTCCATCGGCCAGCGTGCGCCAGCGGTGCATGCGACTGGGCGGTGTTATCGTGAAGAACATGCCGATATGGCCCATGTCGTTCGCGATGAACTCGAAACCGTTAATGCGCGTCATCAGTTCGGCGCGACGGATGCGCTTGTTGGCGACGCCCAGTGCGGCAAGCTCGGCCAGAATGTATTCTTGATCAAGCTCGTTTCGCAGCACCGTGTTTTCCATCATGTCGGCGTTGCGTTTTTGCTGTTGCTGGTGGCGCTCGAACGACTCGTTCGAAATGTAGACGTTGCGTCCCTTGCCGACGAAGCCAAACATGATCGCCACGGCTTCGACACACTCGATGTGCAGCGTGCGCAGGCGCTTGCGCCACCATTGCTCGCACGACATCCGCTTGATTGCGGCGAGGTCGCGAACGCCTTGGATTACACCGTGCTCGTCCACGTACTCGGGCTCTGGCGGCGTGCAATGGTTGTACGCGACAAAGCGCCCCATTGCCGCGCGTAGTGCCTTGGCATCGTGGTATGCGTCGGCCATGCCTGAGCACGTGGACGCCATCCATTGCGCCCGTGCGCAGATGTCCGCATCGCTCGCTTTCATGGGCAAGCGCACGGCGCCGAGTTTGTTTTTCACGTCCAGCAGTGCGAGATTCGATCGACGCCGAAGCGCTGAATCGGCGTTGTCTGTCGCGTCGCCACCGCGCGTATCGATCCAATACGCCATCGCCCGTTTTTGGAAGCGTGGTGGCATCCCCGAAATCAACTCGGCCGCCCAATCAGCATCGGAGGAAAGACGTGTGATCGCCATGTTTAATGTTTTCGCAGGACGAGTGAATCCACGCCACATGTGTGGCGGGTTCTTCACGAGGGTGGGGGGAGTGCGGCGCGCGAGAGATTACGTACGCCGCACTAGGTCGTTAGGCGGCCACAGGCGGAGCGTTGTTTTTCTGCTTCGCTGCGATGGCAAGCGCTACGAGTAGCCCGATGATGACCAGGCCAGTGCCAGAGTTCTTTCCCGTAAGCATCGAGAATGGCGTCATAAGCTGGTCCATGGTTACGCTCCCCGATTCGCGCGCAGTTCGGTTTCGGACGCACTTGCCGACGCCACTTTCTTGGAGATTCCACCGGGTGGCGTCTCACTGTCGGGATTGCGCGCGTTGTCCTTTGCCGGATTGGTAGCTGCGCTATCGGTCATCGCGGAAGCGATAGGCGATTTCATGACGGTAGCGTGCAGCAGATGGCCGTGGGTTTCCCTATCCGACGAAATGTCGACGTCATCGAACAGGTTGCGGCCTTGAAGATTGCGGAAGATGAGATAGTTTTCCGCCAGCAGGTAAAACAGTCTGCGACTTGCGTCCTGCGTTTCCTCGGAATGGCCGAAGAGACCGCTCTTCGTTTCCTCGCCGATGATTTCGGAAATTGCTTCGTCGTTTTCCGACATGCGGTCCAACAAGACGCCGATTTGATCGTCCGTCAGCGCGTTACTTACCCTGAAGCACAGCGGCTCAGAGAGATCCAATGCGCGCGGGACTTGCTGTAAAACATCTGTGTTGGCGGCGTAAGCGGGCTGTACCGCGAGAGCATCAAGATCGAGGCCCTTCTGCTTGAAATATGCCGTCAGCGCGTCCTGCGTGGACTCTGGAAGGCTACTGATACGGAAGGTCTCAAAGTGCTTAATGAGCGTTGCGTTGACGCCGGTATCGGCCGCAAGCTTTGCCTGTGTGACGCCTATCGTGCGACGTGCGCGTCGCAGCAGGTCCGAAGTGATGTTGTTTGCCATTGCCTCTCCAGATTCAAATGGACGCACAATGCGTCGTTGTTACGCATTGGTTGCAACCATACACGAACCCGAAGGTTGTGAGAAGTCTTTTTTACGCAACTTTCGTAATTTTGAATCATTGGAGGTCGCGCAGACGCGCGGTGCGGCAGTCCGGGTTACCTTTTCGCTTCGACCCTCTTTGCCTCTAGCTCTTCTAGTTCTTTTGCCATTGCAATGAACTTCTTGAAGGCCTCGCGGTGAAGCTCTTCATCGAAGTCTTTATTCCAGGGGCGCAGCAGATCCAACATGATCTTGTACAGCGCTTCCCTGTGATTGTGGTGCATCCGGCTGAAGCAGTAGGCGACATACGCGAAGTTCTCGACTCCTGCGCCGCCGGCGTAACGCACTCTGGCCAGCTCCTCAAACGGCTCATCCTCGCCATAAATCATGCGATTGGGCGAAATACGAAGAACTTCGCACAGAAGGCGAATCTCCTTTGGACCTGGTTGAGTGCGGCCAGATTCGAGGAACGATATTACGTTCCTACTGATACCGACGCCTTCTTTGTCTGCCAGCTTGGTTCGCTCGGCAAGTTCCCCTTGCGTAAGCTTCGCCGTCACGCGAGCGTCGCGCAATCGGACGCCAAGCTCGTGCTCAGTTTCATGTCGCACGTAGCCGAACGCCTGTCGCTCATGTATGCGCGCCTCTTCCGATTCGCGATCAATCAGCTTGGTCTCTTCGGCGAGAGCATCCAGCGCTTCCAATTGCTTCTTCGACATAGCCTTAGGCTTTGGCATACGCGGCGACTCCTAGGAGTAATGATGGCCTCGATGTTACGACGGGCTTCGCGTCCAATCCGAGTTTTTATTTTTGTAGAACGCACGAACGGATTGTAGAAAAGAAAAGGGCCCGCATTTCTGCGAGCCCTTGAATTCGTTTGGTAGGCCGTGCGGGATTCGAACCTGCGACCAACGGATTAAAAGTCCGCTGCTCTACCAGCTGAGCTAACGACCCAACGAAGACCAAAATTATAGCGGCGCTGTCACCATAGTGTCAATACCTGGGCGGCGCGACGGCGGCTCTTTCTGGTGCGATTCGAGCGGTTGTGCGCGGCTTGTGCTCAAACGCTGCGCTCAATGCGCCACATCTGGTACTTGAACGCGCAGACGCCGCCCACGAGAATCGCCGCCGTCGCGAGGAACGATCCCAGCGCCAGCGTCGACACGCCCGACAACCCCTGACCGACCGTGCAGCCCAAGGCCGTCACGCCGCCGAAGCCCATCAGCACGCCACCCACCATGTGATTCGCCGTGTCTTCCGTGCCCTGAAAGCCCTCCCAACGGAAATTGCGCGACACCAGCGCATAGACGAACGAACCGGCAATCACGCCCAACACGCTCGAAATGCCCAACGTGATGACGTTGCTCGTGTCGCTCCACATCATCAGCCAATACATCGTGTACGCGAGCGGCGAGACGAACGACAACGCTTCCATCTTTCCGGAATTCGTGGCAACGAAACTCTCCTCCAACGTATTCGGATTCTCCGTCACGTACCCTAACTTGCCCGAGACGTACCACAGCGCCACGATGATCGCGCCCACGACGAGGCCGCCCAGCAGGTTGTCGAACGTCCAGAACTCGCGTCGTGCGAGCGCCGCGATCACGAACGCCCCGCCAATCGCCAACCCGAGAATGAGTTGCGCGCGGTGTACGTCACCACCAAACCAACCGCCCAGTAATGTCGGCAGATCCTGCGATGTCGCAAACGTGGTTTGCACGCTGTCGATGGCCGTCACGCGTAATACCGCGAACAAGCCCTTGAGCGTCATGTAGCCCGACAGACCGATCATCACGAAAACCAGCAGCGACTTAAGATTCCCACCGCCGATGCGCACCAGTGTCTTGCTGCCGCAACCGGACGCCAGCACCATGCCGAAACCGAACAGCCAGCCGCCAACGAGATACGACAGCCAGGTAAAGCGCGGCGTCGTGTAAATGGCCTTGATAGGATCGATGACACCCTGCGACGCCAGTACCCCCGTGCCGATGGTCGCGACACCGATGGCGAGCAACCACATCCGCATGCGGTTCCAATCGCCGATGTTCACGATGTCGGAGAGCGCGCCCATCGTGCAGAAATGCGTGCGCTGCAGCACAGCGCCAAACACGAAGGCCAGCGCAAAGGTGAACCACACTACGGTGTGGGAGAGGGCGGTGAGATCGACGTCGGTCATGAGGCGAGAAGGCGATGGCGGCCGTGCCCGGCCATTCGATTCGTTGTCGCGAGCCACGGGGCGTAGCCGGCATGATAATTATCAGACGTGCCGCGCACAGTCTGCGCGCGATCACATCGCGGGTGCGGTCGTCATGCCCTGCAGACCCGGTTGGACCCGCACACATCCCCTGAGACGCCGCGCTTCGAACGCTTGCAAAGCCCGTATTCTACTTGAGGTCGCGTTCGGCATCCGCAAAGCCCGGAAGGATGGGAGCCCCTGGCGGTCGCGCGACCGTTGACGATGACGGTAACTGGAAACGACAACGCCGCCCAAAGGCGGCGTTATGCGTTTGACGAGTGACCTCGCACGGTAGGCTGGTTCGCACAGTCTCCCGTGAGACGTCTTACTTCAGCTTGGCCACACGCTTCTTGGCCTCGGCTGCCGATTCGCTGTCCGGGTACTTGGCCATCAAATCGTGCAACGTTTTCTTCGCTGTCGCAATCTGCCCGGATTCCGCCTGGTTGCTGGCGATGGCCAGCATTGCCTCGGCAGCCTTCGGGCTCGTCGGGTACTTCGTCACGATCCCCTGCAGCGTCGCGGTCGACCCCTTCAGATCCTTGTTGGCGTACTGCGCATTGCCAAGCCAGAACTGAGCTTCGGGTTGATACGGGCTGTCGGGATACTTGGCCGAGAAGGTTCGGAATGCCGTTTGCGCGCCCTTATAGTCACCATTGCGGAATTTCGTCAGCGCGGCGTCAAAGACATCTTTCTCGCCCGGTTGGACGGTGCCTGTCACGCCGCCGACGGTCATCTGCTGCGGTTCGAATTTCTTCAGCCGACCGTCGAGGTCGTTGTAGAAATCCTTTTGACTCTGTTGCAGGTTCGCAAGCTGGTTTTTCAGATCTTCGTTCTGACCGCGCTGGTCGGCCAGATCACGTTGCAACTGCTGAATCTGATTGTTCAAATCCAGCACGTTGCGCGTGAGCCCCTCGATCCGCTGCTTGTCCGAATCCAGACGGCTGCGGATATCGAGGATCGCTTTGCGCGCCTCGTCGTCATCGAACAATCCGGCATGCGCCAGCGGACTCAGCACCGCAGTGCCGAGCGTCACCGCGCAGATCATGTTTTTAAGCAAACGAGACGTCATGACGATTCAATCAATAAGCCAGATCGGCGCGACGGTCCTGAGCCCAGCTGGCCTCGTCCGTACCCGTTGCCTTTTCCTTGCCCAGCGAAACGGCTTCCATCTGGTTGGTGTTGGCGCCCAGTGCCGACATCGCCTTCACCACCGATTCAGCACGCTTCTGGCCCAGTGCCAGGTTGTACTCGCTCGTGCCGCGCGGGTCGGTATTGCCCTGCACCAGCACGTGGCGCTGCGAGTACTTGTTCAGGAACGCGGCGTGCGCCTGGAGCATCGGGGTGTACTGAGCATCGACGCTGTACTGGTCGAAGCCGAAGTACACGCTGCGCTTGGCGAGCGGGCCGTTCGGGTTGTTCAGTTCGTCAGCCGAGGCGTCGACGGGGGCGACAGCGCGGGCGTCCGTGGCTTGACCCTTGTTGGCGTTAGCCTGGTCGTCGAGCTTCACGCCCGACGAGCAAGCGGCCAGAGCGGCCAGCGAAGAGATGGCGAGGATATTACGAAGCAGGGAACTCATTTGAGCCTCCGATTGATGTTGCTGTTGATGTTATTGCATGAAAGGGCCCCAGGAGGGTTCGCGAACTTCCCCTCCCCGAACCTGAAGAATCTGCCGGGTTTGCCCGTCCACCGAGACTGCCGCGAGAACCTTGCGGCCCCCCGACTGCGTTGCATAAAGAATGTACTTGCCGTTTGCGGCAAAACTCGGTGACTCGTCGTGGCTGGTGTCGGTCAGAGCCGTAACATCGCCAGTACTCATATCCTGCACGCACAGTTTGAATCCGCCGCCTTGTCGCGCAATGAACGCGAGCAACTTGCCGTCGGGACTGATTCGCGGGCTGACGTTGTAACTCCCCTTGAAGGTCACGCGCTGCGCAGCGCCTGCCCCTTCGCCACCGGCCGGCATTTTGTAGATTTGCGGACCACCGCCACGATCGCTCGTGAAGTAGATCCATTTGCCGTCCGGGGAATACTGCGGTTCGGTGTCGATCGCGCCGCTGCGCGACAGACGCTTGAGGCCGCCGCCATTGGCGTTGACCTGATAAATCTGGGTGTTGCCGTCGCGCGAAAGGGCCACGGCAAGCTTGCTGCCGTCCGGCGACCACGCGGGCGCCGAGTTGTTGCCCTTCTCGTTGGCCAACACGGCACGGCGGCCGGTCGGCAGATCGTGGATGTACACGACGGGCTTGCGCTTCTCGAATGAGACGTAGGCAACCTTCGTGCCATCCGGCGACCAGGCCGGCGAGATGATCGGCTCGCGGCTGTTGAGCGCAACGCGCGCATCCTGGCCGTCGGAATCCGAAATCTGCAACTGGTAGTGGTTGCCGCTGTGCAACACGTAAGACAGACGCGTGGCGAACACACCGCGGTCGCCCAGCAGCTTCTGGTAGATGTAGTCAGCGATTTTGTGCGCCGTCAGCCGCAAGTTCGCGGCCGACGAGGTGAGGGCCAGACCGCCGAGTGGTTGTCCGTTCACGGCATCGTACAAACGGAAGCTGACCTGGAAGTTGCCGTTGCCCGCGGGGACGATCGTGCCCGAGACGAAGGCATTCGCCCCCTTGGCACGCCACGTGCCGAGATCGACCGAATCGTCCACGCCGACGGCGGCGCCGCCGGTATCGATCTGATTGAAGCGTCCGCTGTTGCTCAGGTCGGCCTTGACGACGGACACGATGTCCGTCGGCGCGGCGCCCTTGAAATTGGACACGGCGATCGGATAACGGTTGGTGCCGACGCCCGTGATGTCGACGGTCAGCGGCGTCTGCGCATGGGCGATCGTGCACGCTGCGGTGAGCCAGGTGGCCACCAGCGCACGCCATGCATATTGACTGGAAATTCGCATGCGTTCGATTGGTCAGTTACGCGGTGCAAGCGCCATTTTTACCACACTCGGATGAAAATGGACTCACGTCGCTCGGTTATCGTTCCCGTTTGACAACACTCTCAGCCTTTGGGGCTGAAGCGAAGGTTGACGCTCGGGGGGGCTTTGCCATTGGTGTCGCGTGGCAATGGATCGGACTTGGTGATAGCGGACTGCACGGCGGCGTCCCAGGCGGGATTGCCGCTCGATTTGACCAGCTGCATGGACAGCACGCTGCCATCCGGCGCCAGACGTACCGAGACGACGGCCGTGGGATTGCCCGTGGTGTCGCCGCCATAAGCAATGTTCGGCTTGACCTTCGCGCGCACGCGATCGGCATAGCCCGCCGACGCTGTGCCGCCTGCGCCCGAGCCGGTACCGCCCGCCTGCGAGCCCAGACCGTTGCCGGTCGCGCCGGCCGTGCCCCCGGCCATCCCACGCAACGCCGCCAGACGCTGGGCGCGTGCCGCGTCGGCTGCTTTTTGCGCAGCCGCTTCCTGCGCGGCCTTGGCCTTGGCCGCCTTGTCTTGCTGGGCCTTCTTCTCGGCGTCTGCCTTCTTCTGTGCATCGACGAGTTGCTGCTGCTTGAGCGCTTCGGCCTTCTTCGCCGCTTCGTCCTTCTGATGCTTCAACTCGTCGGCCTTCTTCTGGTCGGCCAGCTTCTGCTGACGGGCGGCTTCCTCCGCCGCCTTCTTGCGAGCGATGTCGGCTGCTGCCTGCTGCTCGGCAAGTTGCTTCTGCTTGAGCGCTTCCTGACGGGCCTTCTCCTGCTGCGCTTCGAGCAGGCGTGCCTGCTCGGCGGCCTGCTGCTCCTGCTTGCGCTTCTTTTGCTGGAGGGCGATGTCGGCGTCTTCGACCGGCGGCGTGGGCGCGGCCACGGCGGGCGGCGCGGGCGTCGGCGGTGGCGTCACCACGGGCGGCGTCGGCTCCGCGACTTCGGACGGTGTCCACAGCTCGGCCTCTGACCCGGCCGGCGAACTGTTCTGCCAGCGCATGCCATAAAAGAGCAACGCGAACAGCAGCGCGTGCATGAACAGCGCGAGGAGAAATGCCCGACCCGTGCCCCGCTCATCGTTGCGCGGGCCGATAGGGCGATTGGGACGGTCGGTGCGGGCTGCGGTGCGGCTCATTTCTGCTTGACGAGCAGGCCCACGCGCTTGACGCCCTGGGCCTTGAGATCGGACATCACGTTCATGACGATTTCATAGCGCACCGTCTTGTCGGCGGCGATGACAACCGGCTGATCCGGATTCGCGGCCTGGCGCCCTTGAAGGAAGCCGGTCAGATCGGCGGCGCCCATGCGCTGCTCGATGGTGTTCTCGCCATCCTTGTAACGCACCAGCATCCGGTTGTCGGCTTCGATGTTGACGACCACGGGCGGCGTCTGCTGCTGCGGGCTCGCGTTGGCGACGCTCGGCAGGTTGACGATCGAGGGCGCGACCAGCGGCGCGGCCACCATGAAAATGACGAGCAGCACCAACATCACGTCGATGTACGGTACGACGTTGATATCCGCCATGGCGCGACGGCCGCGGCGAGCGTTGCGCATAGAACCTGCCATGTCTCGGCGCTCCCGGAGTGCTTAGTGAATCTGCCGTTGCAGGATGTTGGAGAATTCTTCGACGAAACTTTCGAAGCGGATCGACAGCCGGTCGATGTCGTTGGCGAAGCGGTTGTAGGCAACCACGGCAGGGATTGCGGCGAACAGACCGATGGCAGTCGCCACCAGGGCTTCCGCGATACCGGGCGCCACATTGGCGAGCGTGGCTTGTTGCACGTTCGACAGGCCGCGGAAAGCGTTCATGATACCCCACACCGTGCCGAACAGACCGATGTACGGGCTCACCGAGCCGACCGATGCGAGGAACGGGAGATTGGCTTCGAGCGAATCCATTTCACGTTGATAGCAAGCGCGCATCGCGCGACGCGCGCCGTCCAGAATGGCGCTCGGATCGTGCAGACCCTTCTCGCTCGCCTTGATGTACTCGCGCATGCCCGATTCGAAGATGCGCTCGAGCGCCCCCGTCTGATGACGGTTGTTCAGCGCGCTTTGATAGAGCGCCTGAAGATCGCCACCCGACCAGAAATCGCGCTCGAAGCGCTCGGTCTGGGTGCGCGCGCGGCGAATCGCGAAGATCTTGCGGAAGATATGGGTCCACGAGAGCAGCGAGAGCAGCAGCAGCAGGCCCATGACGGCCTGAGCGAGCACGCTGGCATGCAGGACCAGCGAAATGATGGAAAGGTCTTGATCGGGCATGGTGTGGTTATTGACTGACCGGAATTCTTGTTGTTGGCTTCAGGCGGCTGCCGAACGGGGCGGTTCACCCGCTGCGGCGGCCGACAGCATGGCGAGGCGCACGTTCGCGGGCATCTTGCCTGGGCGCAGCGTGCTGGCCGCCACACAGCCGATTTTGATGCTGCCGCGCACCAACAGTTCGCTGCTGCCGTCCGTCGCGTCTCGCCAGGCTTCCTGGTGAAAATCGACAGAGGCGCCGCCAACGCGCTCGATGCGGCTTTTGATGGTGAGGAGATCGTCGAGCCGGGCGGGGGCCAGATAGTCGAGTGCGGTTGCACGCACGATGAAAATCATGCCGGTTTCGCGGGCCAGCGCGAGTTGCTCGATGCCGAGCGAACGGAGCCACTCGGTACGGGCCCGTTCAAAGAATTTCAGATAGTTGGCATAGAAGACGACGCCTCCGGCGTCCGTGTCCTCGTAGTAAACGCGAATTGACCAACAGGTATCAAAATCAGCCATGCCGCGCATTGTAGCGGAACCTTGGACCAACGCCAGTCACGGAAACACAATTTTTCAAACGGTAACGATGGCCTCATGTTTACGGGGAATTACTGAAAGCCCTGCGGCGCACCAAATTGGGGCTGGTTTGCGCAGATGCCCCGTGTGGCGGGGGATTGCGCTGGCGCCCGAGCGAAGGCCATCTTTATAATGGTGGCTCGCAAGCCCCCTGAATTTCAGACAGGACCCCATGGGTGCCCCCTGCATCGTGCGCCCCTGGGTTCCCTCATAGCGAATCAACCTGCGAGGCCCTCGAATTGACTTCCCCTTCATCGCAAGCAACGTCTGTCCGTGTCGCGTTTCTCGGCCTGGGCGTGATGGGTTATCCCATGGCCGGTCATCTGCAACGTGCCGGTCATCGGGTCACGGTCTATAACCGTACGGCCGCCAAGGCGCAGCAATGGGCCAAGGAGTATGGCGGTGCGGCCGCCGCCACCCCGGCCGAGGCGGCGCGCGACGCCGAGATCGTGGCCGCCTGCGTGGGCAATGACGACGACCTGCGCAGTATCGTGCTCGGCGAGCATGGCGCCTTCGCCGGCATGAAGGCGAACGCCGTCTTCGTCGACCACACGACGGCCTCGGCCGACGTGGCACGCGAACTCTACGCCGCCGCGCACGCGAAGGGGCTGCACTTTGTCGACGCCCCCGTCTCGGGTGGCGAAGCCGGTGCCAGGAACGGCGTGCTGACCATCATGTGCGGCGGCGATGCGCCGGCGTTCGACCGGGTTGCCCCAACGCTGGGCGCCTACGGCCGAGCCGTCACGCGCGTGGGTGAGGCCGGCGCGGGGCAGGTGGCCAAGATGGTCAACCAGATCTGCATCGCCGGTCTCGTGCAGGGACTGTCGGAAGCGATCCACTTCGGCCAGCGTGCCGGTCTGGACATGCCGCTTGTGCTCGACGTCATCAGTAAAGGGGCGGCAGCGAGCTGGCAAATGGACAACCGCGGCAAGACGATGATCGACGGCAAGTTCGATTTCGGCTTCGCGGTGGACTGGATGCGCAAGGATCTGGGGCTCTGCCTGGCCGAAGCACAGCGCAACGGTGTATCGCTGCCGGTCACGGCGCTCGTCGACCAGTTCTATGGGGATGTGCAATCGCTCGGCGGTTCGCGCTGGGACACCTCAAGCCTGATTCATCGGCTGCGCATGCTGTCGGGCAAGGCCTGAGCGGCCGCGGCGCTTCGGTCACGGCATCGTGGCGCCACGCTCGAGACGTTGGCGGCGGGGGACGACCCGAGAGCCGGCCGGGTCTTCGCCTGCCGTCGTGGGGTCATAGATATAAGATATTCGGCATATCTCCGGGTTTGTCTCCAATCGTCAGCGAAGGCCGATTGGCACTAGAATGCGGAAAACGGGACGTCGCGGTGCGACGGCATGGCGGCGTGGCAGCTCGGGAGCGGGTTGGGACGGTGGCGTGTCGACGTCGGGCAGCAGGGAGACCACCGCGAGCGATAACGATCCAGAACACAACTCGACCCCGAGACCCCAGTACCGACATGAGCAATCAGTCGAACGCCGCGGCCGTCCGCGCATTTCGCATTCTCGAAATTCTCAGTGCGTCAGGCACGCCAATGACCTTGGCGGAAATTGTCGCCGCCATCGGTCTGCCCAAGCAGACGGTGCATCGCATTCTCAAGCAGCTCGAAGCGGCGTTTCTCGTGTCGCGCGAAGCGGGCAGCCGGCATTACGAGCCGTCGTCGCGGGTGCGCGCGATGGCCGTCAATGCGTTGATGCACGTCGGCCCGGCAGCCGCGCGTCATGCGATTCTTCAGCAACTGGTCGACAAGCTGGGTGAGACGTGCAATCTGTCGATGCTCTCGGGCGACGACCTGGTCTATCTCGATCGTGTCGAGACGGATTGGTCGCGTCAGCTCAAGCTTGCGCCGGGCTCGCGTGTGCCGTTGCACTGCACGGCGAGCGGCAAGCTGCTGCTGGCGTTCCTGCCTCGCGCGCGCCGCGAGAAGTTGATCGCGCATCTTCCGCTGCGACCGCGTGCGGAGAACACCATCACCGATCTCGAGGACTTGCGCGAGGAGTTGAGCGAGACGCGCAAGCGCCGGGTCGGCACCAACAACGAAGAGCATGTGCCGGGCATGATCGCCGTGGCCGTGCCCGTAATGCTCGACCGCAATCGCGCGTGTGCGGCCATCGCGGTGCAGGCGAGCGCGCAGCGCCGCACGCTTGATGCGCTCATGACGTTTCTGCCGGAACTTCAGGCGGCGGCCGAGGCGATGGCGGCCACGTTCAACGAGTAGGCTGGGCGCCGCGAGGCGACACTGAGATGCCTCGGCGCCGCGCCACCACGCCACCGGCACGCTACGACACCGCGAACCCCGCCGCGACCTCCACCGCTACTGGGCCTGCGCGGGACGTGTGGCGACGGCCGACATCGACGCCGGAGCCGGGATGCCGGCCGTCGCGGTCGCGAAGATTTGTTCGAGTTGCTTCGCGCCCTGCGCCGACTCCGCGCGCATGCGCGGGCCGATGAAGACCGGATCGAGCATCAGGTACAGCAGATTCGGCGTGCGATAGACGACGTCGCGCTCGAAGCGCGTACCCGTGCCGTCGGGCGTGAGCGTGTAGCGGACTTCTCCCGACGGACGTCGGTTCATCTCGCCCTCGAGGCGCCATTCGAGCGGTGGCTTCGCCTCGACGACCTTCCAGTGAATGATGCCGTGACGTCCCGCGAGGCGAAACTCTTCGGCGACTTTTTCCCCCACGACAAGCGAGTGATCGGTCGCGCCCTGCACGGCCAGCGACGCCGGATGCCATTTCGGCCAGTTGGCCGGCGTGGTCACGTAGTCGTAGACGGCCTGCGGCGGCGCCTGCACCGTGACCGTGCTCACGATGTGGGTCCGGCGCTCGAACGGCAAGGGTAGCAGCGAGAGCAGGGCGACGACAACGGCCGCCCCGAGGAAGAACAGGAAGACCCGCTTCATCCGTGCGCGCTCACGCACCGGAAGGCGAATCGAGTTCGACATCGACCATCAGGTCGTCGGCCAGACTTTCGAGCGTCTCGCGCAGCGATTCCGTGCTGACGCTCGCGGGAACGTGCAGTCGGGCGGTCGCGCGAAACAGCGTGCCGCCCGACATCGATCCTTCGACGCACTCCGTGGCGAGTTCGTCGATGCTGATGCCGCGCGAGAAGAGCACGTGCGAGATTTCCTTGACGATTCCTGGATGATCCTGCCCGACAAGATCGAGCTGAAGCGCGCGTGCGGCCGGGTCGGCGGCGGCGCTCTGGGCGCGTGTGACGGCGATGCGCAGGCCTTGGGTTTCCAGCGCCTGCAGGGCTTGCGTGAGCGCGTCGGCGTGTTCGTCGGGAACTTGCAGATGGATGATGCCGGCGAACTGGCCGGCCAGATTGGCCAGACGGCTCTCCAGCCAGTTGGCGCCAGCGGCGCTCGCGCGATCTGCGATCGCGTTGACCAGACCCGGACGATCCGGGCCGATCACATTGAGAATCAGGGACGTCGTCATCACAGGCTCCGTCGAAACTGAGGGGGCAAGAGGCGGCGCAGGCAGCGCGCTCGATTTCCGATGGGAGGCGTTGCGCGCAGCAGGTTCAAGTGTAGTGCAATCGTGCGGTGCGCCGCTACGGCATGCCCGCCAATCCATCTACACCGCAATCACGTGCCGAGTGGCCCAGCGTTGCCAAGCCCCGACAAACATCGTGCCCACCGCGATGCCGAGCGCGGCCCCTGCGAGCACGTCGCTCGTCCAGTGATACGCGGCGGCGAGTTGGCCGAAGGCCGTCAGCGCAACGGCAACGGCGCACGGCCAGCGCAGCGCAGGGTGTCGCAGCGCGAGCACGGTGGCGAACGCCAGCATGACGGTGAGATGCCCCGAGGGGAACGACGCATACGCGGCAGTATCGCCGCCGAACCACCGGAATTGGAACACGCCGTCGCGCAGATAAGACGGATTGTCATGAACCCACGTGGCCGGCCACGTCCGCCCGAAAGCGAACTTCAGTCCTTGCTTGAGCACGCTGCCAACGCCCACGGCACCCGCCGCAAGCCACAGCGTCGTGGCCCACGCCGGGAGGCGGTGTCGCCAGACGAGCGCGGCGCCAACGATCCCAAACGTCGGCCAGGCCAGCACAAACAGTGGCGCGGGCAACTCCGCAACGTGCTGAATCCACGGCGTACCTTGCGTATGCGCATGCACGAAGTCCACCACCGGACGGTCGATCCACGGGATGGCGACAAGTGCCAGCAACAAGCACGCGAACGCGCTCACCCATGCGCTACGCAGGCAAAGGGAGGCGACGGCAGGGGCGGGCGCTAGCTCGTTCATGATGCGATGTCGGTAGAGAAATGGAACCGGATCCGAGCGGACCCCGGCGGCATCGACCGTCGGGGAAGCCGCGTCATGGTAACCGTCATTGATGACAACGGGGCAACGTTTTCCCCGGACGGGGGGGCGTATGTGCCGGTCTGTGCCGTCATTGCGATTTGATGACGATCAGGGCACCCGTGTTGCGCGCATGACATGCTCGCCCGGGAAGGAAACGAAAGATTTTTTGCTTGGCAAGCGGCCATCGTCCTACAATCGTCCCCTACGCAAAAGTCGTGTGCCAGCCTGATGTCACAAGGCGCAGCGGGCGGTTTTCAGGGGGGGCGGCGTTCAGCGCGACGACGACGCTGCGTGAACATTTCCGCTTCCGGCGCGGCGCGGGCCAAGTGGCTTCGTTCCGAACGTCGTGGATGTTGTAGTGGGCTTGACAAAACAAAACCAATATCGCTTGCGGGGGCAGTAGTGAACCGGGGATTCGAGAGCATCATTGATCGTCTGGCGCGTGAGTTTTGGCGCGCCGCGCACGTGCGCGAGCAGCAGCATGCGCAAATGCTGGCGCGCTCGCTGGCGGAAGTCCGCGCCGTCGATCAGGCATTGCGCGCCATGGAAGCGGCGCCGGTCGCCGACGCCGCCGCGCGTGAGCGCACACATGTGGCGTGGCGACAAGCCGAAGCGGCAGCGCAAGGCGCTCAGGCCAAACTGGAGGTCGCGCGGCTGGAGCGTTTGCTCGCCGACGGTCTCGCGCGCGATCTGCGCATTGCGCCGGCCGACCTGCGCGCGAGCACCACGCCGCCGGTGCTCGATACCCGGCATCTCCCAAAGATTTTGCCCAAGCCCGAGTGGGAAGCCTTCGCGCCCGAGAAGCCGGGCCGGCTCGCGCTGGCCATGCCGGGCGCGTCGGGGCGTTACGAGCAAGCCGTCGCCAAGGCGCGTGGCGAGTTCGTTCATGCGGAACGCGAACACGAGGCATCGAAGGTCCGCCGAGCGCAGGGTTCGATGATTCTCCAGATCGCGCAGCAAAAGGCCACGGAAGCCGCACGGGCCGAGAGTGCACGTCACAACGCGGCCGTGGCCGATTTCGAAGGGGCACTGTTGCGCGGCGAAGCGGCGGCCATCACGGGCTATGCGCGCATCGTGCTCAGCCGCAGTCCGTATCCCGAAGCGTTCACGCAGACGCTCGCGGCGCACTACGTCGAGCACCACAAGTTGCTGGCCATCGGCTATGACGTGCCGACGCTCGACGCCGCCGTGCCCGTCGCGTTCGACTATCATTACCATGCCGCGCAGGGGCGCGTGGAGGGCGTGCCGGCAAGCGATGCCGTCCGCGCGAAGGTGTATGCCAACGCGTTGCGCCAGCTCGTGCTCCGCTCGCTGCACGAGCTGTTCTCGGCCGATCCGCTGCGTCAAGTGAACGCCATCGTCTTCAATGCGTATGCCAGCGATGGCGATACGCGCGTGTGTCTGGCGAGCGTCCATGTGGCGCGCGCCGACTTCGCGGCGCTCACATTGGCCGAGGGCGATCCGGCGGAACATTTGGCGGCGCTGGGGGCGCGCGTATCAGCGAGCCCTGAGGTGCTGGAGGCGGTCGCACCGGTGGCCGGTGTCGACATGACGAAGGTCGTCACGGACGCCGACGTCGCCGTCGACCGCCGCTTCAATCTGATGACACTCACCGACAAGGACTTCACGCAGGTGATGTTCCACCTGCTGCGCTCGCACGGTTTCGAAGGGCCGCCGCTTCTGCCCGGCGAGCAGGCGGGCATGCTGACCTGCCGCGCGTGGGATCCGCATCCGATTTTCGGGGGCGACGTTGTCGTGCACGTCTATCGCGAAATGCACCACGGCGCACGTCTGGAGATCGCCGCCGCGCGCACCATGCTCGCCGAGATGCAGAAGATTGGCGCCGCCCGTGGCATGTTGATTACCACGGGGGCGTTCGACGATGGGGTGGAAGAGTTCGCACGCGATCGTCGCATCGAGCTGCTCGCCGGGCATCATCTGGTCTTCCTGCTCAAGGAGAACGCGGGCGTCGATGCCAGCGTTGGGGTGCCCGAGGCACTCGCCCCCGCCGCCGCGCCGCTCTGACCGTATAGTGGCACCAAAAAAATGATCGTTTTTGGGTCTTTGCCAAGGGCCATGGGAGGGCGTAGGCTCGGCGTCATTCCCTTCCCGCTGCTTTTGTCCGGAGTCGTCGATGTACCAGCCCGTCGCCTTTGCCGAGGATCGCCCTGAAATCCTGCACGACCTCATTCGCACCCATCCGCTTGGCCTGCTCGTTAGCGCCGGTTCGCAGGGGCTGATCGCCGATTCGATTCCGTTTCTGATGTATCCGGAAGAAGGCGAGTTCGGCCTCTTGCGTGGGCATCTGGCGCGGGCCAATCCGCATGCTGCCGCGCTGCGTGGTGTGGACGATTGCCTTGTGGCGTTTTCCGGCCCGCAAGGGTACATCACCCCCTCGTGGTATGCCGCCAAGGTGGAGCACGGCAAAGTCGTGCCGACCTGGAACTACGCGGCGGTGCATGTATGGGGCAAACCTCAAGTGATCGACGATGCCTCGTGGTTGCGTCGCCTCGTCGGCGATCTCACGCAGTCGCAGGAGCAGGGGCGTGCCGCGCCGTGGGCGGTGGAAGACGCGCCGGCCGATTACATCGACGGCATGCTGCGCGCCATCGTCGGCGTGGAAATTCCGATTCGCCGCATCGAAGGCAAATTCAAGATGTCGCAGAATCGCGCGATGCCCGACCGTGTTGGCGTGGTGGATGGCCTGCGCGCCGAAGGCGCATTGAGCGAGCCGTTGGCCGCGCTCGTCGCGCTGCGAGGCGAGGTGTCCGTGGGCTGATGGCGACGAACGTCCAGCCCGCGGCGCGGTAACGCTACGAAACAATTCTCGGGCGCGCCGGACCGGTTGTGTCGGGGCGTCCCCGCATACAATGCGGCAACCCAACTCGGATGCCGCAATGAAGACGCTGCTCCTCGTGCTCGCGCTGGTGCTCTGTGTGCTGTTCCTGGCACAGGCGTGGCTGCCGAGTGCGCGCGCGGACGAGTGCGACAACCTCGGCCCCGCCCAGACCCTGCAATGCGCCGCTTACGGTGTGGGCAGTGTCGTCCCTGAATAGCGGTTCATCCGCTACAATCGCACCCCCTCACGTCTTACCGTAAGCAGTGCGATGAAGCAGTTTCGATGGACGGTCACCGCGGTGCGCGCAAGCCGCTTGCGCGCGATGGCCGGGCAGTTGGCCGCCTCTCTGGCCACCCTTACCCGAGTCGGGGTCGTGACGTGCGTCATGACCTTTTCGGGCCATGCAATCGCCGCCGCTTCCGCTTGCGGGGAGCATTACTGGGCCGCTACCGCGCCCGACATTACCCAGTCCGCCATGAATCGCGACGCGCGCGAAGTGTGCTTCAGCGCGTTCGGTGTCATGCATTCGGGGGTGACACGTACCCCGCTCTGGTCGGCCGAGCACCTGAGCGCGGCGGGCTTGCGTGACGCGCGCCAGATTTCGCGCGTCAACAATTTCCATGCCGAATCTCGCCTTCCCGCCGATGAGCGGGCCGAGCTTCGCGATTACGTGCGTTCGGGATACGACCGGGGGCACATGGCGCCGTCGGCCGACATGCCGGATGCGCAAGCGCAGTCGGAAAGCTTTTCGCTGTCGAACATGGTGCCGCAGAACAGCGAGAACAATCGATATCTGTGGGCGGGCATCGAGTCGAGCGTGCGCAAGCTTGCGCAGGATCGCGGCGAGTTGTTCGTCATTACGGGCCCGCTGTTCAAGGGCAAGTCGATCACGCAGGTCGGCGATCGGGTGATGGTGCCCACGCAGCTCTACAAGATTGTCTACGACCCGAAACGCAAGCAGGCCGGTGCCTACCTGGTGGCGAACGAGGCCACGAGCGACTATTCGGTGGTGAGCGTGGCGGAACTCGAGACGCTCGCCGGCATCGACTTTTTCCCCGGCATGCCGTTGGACGTCAAGCGCACGGCCATGCGCCTGCCCGCACCCAAGGCGGCTGGCGGCAAGCGCAAGCGCGATCCGAGCGTGCCGTCGTATCGGGAGGTGCAGACGGTGCTCGATTTCTTGCGTACGATCATTCGCTAAGCACGACGCCGATCGCCACAGGCGTTGTCCTTGCCCCGCCACTGACGATGGCCACCCCGTCGGCCGATCTCAACTGACTGACTATCCCTCGATTCAGGAGTCCCGAATGTCCACTTCGTCTTCTGCCAATGCCGCGTTCGTCCCGTTCGCCAATGATGCCGACGCGCTCACGCTGGGTGAGCTGAACGTCGAAAACCATACGGACCACGTCGCGCTCTTCGGCAATCTGGAGATTCGCCGTGATGCCGAAGGGCTGCGTCAGGCGCAGACGCTCAAGGCGGTGCTCGACGCCGTGGTCGCGACGCTCTCCCGCGCCGATCTGCCGGCCCAGGCGGGCGCGCCGGGGGGCACGACGGCGCGACAGGTGAGAAATCCATTCGAATCGTGACCCTGGCGGGGAGGAGGCCCATTTCCTTCCCCCGGATTTACCCCAGCTTTGTCGCTTATTCGAACAATCGATGTTGCGCTGCACGATGTCGCGCGCCGGACACGCCTACGCCGCTTCGAACACCCGGGTCGTCCGGCCGGCCACCGCTGTCACACCTGCGACATGACTGGCCCCGTCGCACCGGTTGAAATCCATAATTCCAAGATCCATGCGGGTTGCGCGACAACTTGTCGCACCTGCGACATTCTGTCGCATTGACACCCTCTGTCATAAATCTCTCGTTGCGTCGGAGGGGCAGGATTCAACCTCACTCGCTCCTGTCTCGGAATCCATCGAAATCAAGGGGTTGGCTTGCGGCGACGCAGCACGGATGGGGGGTTTACGGCGACTCGGCGAAGCGCATACTAACCCTGCGTCTCGTCGATTCCGACAGTGTGAATCGATGACGGGCAAGGCTAAGAACACTAAACAACGCGAGGTAACTTATGCACATCCGTTGGAAAAAAGTGTATTCGAGTGGTTGGGGAACGATTCATCACGATGCACCCCGTTCCCATCGCAGCGCGAGCGAGCGCGAGCAGCTCTTTCAACGCCTTTTGACAATCGCGATCGCCTGTAGCGTCGGCGGATTCGTGCTCTTGTCGGTCGGTGCGGCCTTCCTGGGACGCTAAAGTCACCCATCTTCCTTTTCGTGCGCGGCACCGCCTCCGGCGGACGGCCGCGCCGCGTTGCTTCGGCTAACGCTTTTCCTCCACGACTTCCAAGCCAATGCCGCCTCCCGAGCTTATGCTACGGAGGTTTCGGCACGTTCGCCGCGCCGCTTCAATCACCCGATGCAACAGCACACCCGCGATGTTTTGAAACGTTTTGTTACATGAGCGCGGCGTTTCGGAAAGGCTGGCACGTCTGAATTACTACAAATCGCTGCCATTTCCCTTAAAGATTCGACGCCGCCTGCGATAAAGCGCGTTAAGCACGTTGATATCCATCGTCGATAACGTGGTCTCTCGTGGCGCCGGCGCAGCATTCTGCGGGTTCACGCTATTGCGTTAACGAAAGAATAGTGACATCTTGAAGCGACGGCGCTGTGTCGGAATTTTGGGTAGTCCTGGGTTCCGGATTTGCCCGGATTTATCCGAATTGTCTTGCGTCTCAGAATTTTCGATAAAGAAGAAAAAAGATTATCACGCGGGCCGGTTTGATTGATTTGTGAGGTGCGCCATGGAAATTCGCTGGGAAAAGTTGTACTCGGGCGGATTGGGTCGTTTTTACGACACTTCGGAATCGAGCCGTCGTCGGGCGCGGCGTGCGCAACTGGCATGGTTTGGCGTCGTCATCTCCGTTGGCATTGCCGTCGGGGCCGTCGCCATTGCTTGGCGCTGGCTCTGATGGTCGTCACGGCAGCGCACCGCTTGAGGATGACGGCAGCGGTGGTGTGGCTCGCGCTCGCGGCGAGCGCGTCGGTTCACGCCCAAACGTCATCCGCGACGCCCGCGCCGTCCGAACCGCTCGATGCTGCCGGGAACCCCTGCGGGGCGCTACGTGCACTGCCTGCCGACGTCACGCAATACCGGTACGAGGCATCGAACGGGTGCGACCGTCCGGTCTCGTTCTTTTGGCGGTGCAGCGCTGCGGACACCGAGCATTCGCTGGGCATCCCCGGCAAGGGGACGCAATCGACCTCGTGTTTGAAGGCGGCAGGGGCCGCCGGAGAGATCGTGTTTCGTTTTGGCCCGCCAGGCACCGGCAACTGAGCACCCACCGCGCCCGTCTTCCCGTTTGCATGGCGCAAGTATCTTGAGCATGCTGGCGCGGCGCCCAAGGCGGCCGCGCGCTGTCTTGACGGCCAGTCGCCACTGCCGCCGGGAATGGCTATGATGTCGTCATACGGCCCGCCGGCGTACCCGACGCGTGCCCTGGCAGGATCCTCGAGCCACGCCTGATCCGCTCGGTCCGGTCCGCCACATCAAACAAGCCCTCCCTAAGGACGCCCCCATGAACGACATCGTCACCCCGACTCAGCCGTCGCTCGACACCGCTGCCTTGCGCGAATTCGTCGATCGCAAATGGAATGAAGACATCCTGCACGCGCTGACCGACTACATTGCCGTGCCGGCCAAAAGCCCGGGCTTCGACGCCGACTGGGCACGCAATGGATACATCGATCGCGTCGTGCGCGACGCCGCGCAATGGGCCGAACGCCAGCCGGTGAAGGGGCTGAAGCTCGAAGTGATTCGCCTTGACGGACGCACGCCGGTTATCTTCTTCGAGGCCCCCGCTACGCGCTCGGGCAGCGACGAAACCATCGTGCTCTACGGCCACCTCGACAAGCAACCGGAGTTCGATGGATGGCGTCGCGATCTTGGCCCGTGGACGCCCAAGTTTGAAGACGGCAAGCTCTATGGCCGAGGCGGGGCGGACGACGGTTACGCCATCTATGCCAGCGTGACGGCGCTCGCGGCCCTTGATGCCCAGGGCGTGGCGCGCCCGCGCTGCGTCGGTCTCATCGAGACGTGCGAGGAGTCGGGCAGTTACGACCTGCTGCCTTACGTCGACGCGCTGCGTGAGCGACTGGGCCGTGTCGGACTGGTCGTCTGCCTGGATTCGGGCGCAGGCAACTACGATCAGTTGTGGCTCACGACATCGCTGCGCGGCCTGATCTCCGGCAGTCTCGAAGTGCAAGTGCTCGACGAGGGCATTCATTCGGGCGGCTATGGCGGAATTGCGCCGTCGAGTTTTCGCATCATGCGTCAATTGTTCGAACGTCTGGAAGACGCGGGCAGCGGCAACGTGCTGCCGCAGGGCTTTCATACGCCGATTCCGTTGCAGCGCCTGAAGGAGGCGGAAGCGACGGCGCGCATTCTTGGCGACGATGTCTGGAAGAAGATGCCGTGGGCCTGCGGTCAGGACGGCCTGTCGGTACTGCCGACCACGACCGATCCGAAGGAGGCGCTGCTCAATTCGACGTGGCGCCCGTCGCTGTCGGTCACCGGGGCGGCGGGACTGCCGGCGCTGTCGGATGCAGGCAACGTGCTGCGTCCGCGCACGGCCTTCAAGCTGTCGCTGCGTCTGCCGCCGCTCGTCGACGCCGCGCAGGCGGTGGCCGAACTCAAATCGCTGCTGGAACTCGATCCGCCCTACAACGCCAGGGTGACGTTCAAGCCGGACGCCGGCGCGGCCTCCGGCTGGAATGCGCCCGATGTTGCGCCGTGGCTCACGTCGGCACTGAACACGGCGTCGCAACGGCACTACGGGGAAGACGTGGCGTACATCGGGCAGGGCGGCACCATTCCGTTGATGAATACACTGCAGGCGGGTTTCCCGTCGGCGCAGTTCATGGTGTGCGGCGTGCTCGGACCGAAGTCGAACGCGCATGGCCCGAACGAATTCCTGCACGTACCTTACGCGAAGAAGTTGACGGCCGCGGTGGCCGAGGTCATCGCGCTCGCGCCGTAGACGGCGCTCGCGTTGTCACGACGCAGCCGGCCGGGCAAGCGCGCGGCGGCCTCGTCCCCCGGGTCGAGCGCGTTGCCGACGGGGGGGCAAGCCGCATCGAGGCATGCGAGCACCCGGTATAATCGCCGCTCTGCGATGTGGGCGCGGCGCGATCCGCCGCGCGGCGCACGGGCATCCGAAAGGGGACGATTTGAATCGCGTTGCGACGACATCCCGCGCGCCGAGGGGCGCGCGTTTCAATTTCCGAGCTATCGGCGAACGTTTGCGCGCCTACCGGATCGCTGCGGAGTTGCGTAGCGAGGATGTGGCGGAGCAGCTCGATATCTCACGCGCGGCGATCTACAAGCTCGAGCGCGGCGAGATCGTCAAGATCGATACGCTGGAACGGCTCGCGGCGCTGCTGGGCGTGTCGCTGGCGAATCTGCTGGGCGTGGAGGTCGAATATCACGACTCAGCGGTCAGCTACTTCGAGCGTATGCGCCAGTTGGAGCGCCGTTCCGAGCGTATCGTCGCGCATTTCGATCCCATTTCGTTCCTGCTGACGTCCGAAGATTACGACGTCTGGCTGCGCCACATGCTCGACGAGAGCATACCGCCCAAGCTCGCCGACCAGCGCTGGACAAACACGATCGATCGCGTGCTGGCCATCTTGCAGGAGCGCAAGTCGAGCTTCTCGCGCCAGCGGCTGGCGGTGACGAGCCTCATCGGGCTGCGTCAGATCGAGCAGTTTCTGCATCACGGACTCGTCGGACGGCTGGGACTCCCGCCTGGCGTGCAGCTCGAACGGAAGATGGCTGCGCGGCGTGAAGTGGCGCGCATCGTCGAGTTTCTCGTGACCGACACGACGGGCGTGCAGATCGGCATCGTGAGCGACAACATGCCCAACGAGTCGTTCCAGATCTTCGAGGCGCAGGGCGAAGCCTACGTGGCGGTCTCGCCGTTCCGGTTGGGCGAACTACCGAACCTGCGTACCGGCATCGCCACCATCACGACGTCACCCGACGGCGTTGGCATGTATCGCGCCATGATCGATCGTCTCTGGGCGGATGCCGCCAAGGGCAGGGAGGGCGCGGCGTTGCTCGAAGAACTGCTGGCCCGGTTCTGAAGGGGCGGGCGGGCCACGCGTCGACCACCGTCGTTGAGCATGCGCTTTGCGTGCGGGAAAACGACGAACCGGTTCCACAAAACGAAGTCTTCCCACACATTCGACATCACATCGCGGCAAACCACTCTAGTCTCCTTGCGCTTGACGACCATCCGGTCTGTTTACCTTGGAGACGATCATGGGAACCATTTCCGCCGCATCGCGCGGCTCGCCAGTGCAACTCATTTCCATCACCCGGTCGAAGCCGCCCGACGATGGGAACAGCTTCGGCTCGGACTTTCAGCGACTGGGATCGGTCGCCACGTCCGCGCTCAGTCCGACTGGCAAGCCCTGGCAGTCCTATCCCGTGCGGCCGCGAAGCACGCAAGCCAACAGTGGCATTCCGCTGGGGAGTTGGTGCGCGGAGCGCGATCGCGAGGTGCTTCACGCCAAGCGCCTGCGCGCCGACCCGCTGATGCCAAAATTCGTCGGCGAGGGACTTGGGCGCTGGCGCACCCAGTTTACCGACGCCGTCGCCGCCGACGTGACCTTCGAGCGTGAGCGTGCGTCGGCCATGCAGCGGGTCCGTCACGGGACTCCAGCCGAGCCGACCCCTTTCATTCGAACGTTTGCCACTGGCTCGGTGCGCGCGCAACTTGGCGAGATCGCGCGTCTGAGCGATGAGGTGGGCAAGCTGACTGCGACCATCCCGTCGTTGCCCGACGGGAGCGCCAGGAAAATTGCGCTAAGAAATCGCGATGACCTTGCTGCGCTCAGAGATGCGATGGCGCGATTGACCATGAATTCGCATGGCAGGAAGGACGATCTGCTTCGCTCGGAACTGAACGCCCTGATCGCGCTGAACGACATGGCGCGCGAGGCGGAGCGAGAGATGAGCAACGGTGGCGCCGACGTACCGCTGCGCCTGGCTGTACGCGATGGCAACTGGGTTCTCAAGCCTGCCGCGTCGACCTCCTGGTTCGCCAGGAACAAGACGCGGGCGGCCAATGATTCGGCTCGGCTGGCACTCCTCCTTGGCTACCCGGCCGACCAGCCTGTCACGCTCAAGATGATTCGCAGTCGGGGGTTCGGCGCGCACGAGTACACGACCGTGCTCAACGATGCCAGATCCAGCGGCCGCGACGCCGCGCGTTCCTGGCTCGCCGTCAGGGCGCTGGACATCGACAGTTGGAAGGCCGCCACCCGTGCTGTGTACGATGGCCTGTCACCGTCCGACACGTGTCGCGCGCCGGCGGACACACCGGCGCCTGCGCACGACGACAGCCTGCTTGGCGACGAAGTCGACTCAGGCGTGGACCCACGGAGTCCGAGTCGTGAGCGGTCGCGTCGGACCACGGCCAATCCGATCGATGCCACCCGGCTTTCCGATCTCGTTCGCCCCTCGCTGGCCGAGCCTTCCGCCGAGTTGGTGCTCGACGATTCTGAGGATTCCGACGATTCCGAGACATCGGAGATGGACGCGCGCGGTTACGCCCGCCTCGTGAGGTCAGACACCCCGTCGGACGTGCCCCACTTTGTCGCGCCGGACGGCAGCGAATACGCGCGCGTCACGCGAGCCGAACGCTCGCCGGCATCGACCAGCGCGACGTCGCAACCCTCGCGGCGCGAAATTTTTGCGCAGGCGTTCTGCAACGCGCATCCGGGCAGGCAGCATAGCTTGGGGGCAATGTTTGCTCGATCGATGGTGTCCTCGCCGTTGCCGAGCGAACAGGCCGCAGGCGGACACGGCCCCGTCGGCAGCGCTCGAGCCGTCGCGACGCCGTCGCCACTGCCACCGCCGCCGCCATTGTCGCCACCGCCGCCGTTGTCGGCACTGCCGCCCATTCCTGAGTAATCCACCGCTGCATTAGGCAGGTCAGGCCGCTACCGGAACACGGAGCGGCCTTTTTCATGCGAAAGCCGCGCGAAAGATTTTATGTGGCAAAACGCTTCGTGCGCGCGTAATAGTAAATACTTTAATTATTCACAAGCCTTTTTAATCAACGGTTTGCGAGGTTTAAGCAACACTTGGGTTTTGCCGCGTGGGGGGCTTGTCAGTAGAATGGTCGCGTTAAAAAAACGCTACGCGAAGCGAATAGCCTGTCAGGTTTTCTTCACGCATGGCGATCCATTGCTTGACTGTCATGCGTGATTCGTCCCCCACAAAACGGAGAACCCCATGTCACAGGACAAGGAACCGCGCCGGCGCTTTTTGCGCCAGGTGCTGGCGATCGTGCCCGCCACGACCCTCGCCACCGGTGCGACGTTGAGTCAGTCCGCCTGCAGCAGCGACAAGCCCGTCGCCCCCGCCGCGTCCACCGCGCCCTACGAGCCCAAGTACTTCACCGCCGACGAATGGCGTTTTGTGAATGCCGCCGTCGACCGCCTGATTCCCGCCGACGACCTCGGCCCGGGAGCGCTTCAGGCCGACGTGCCACAGTTCATCGACCGTCAGATGGAAACGCCCTTCGGGCACGGCAAGCTCTGGTATATGCAGGGGCCGTTTCATACCGATCAGCCTCCCGAGATGGGCTACCAGTTGAGTCTCGTGCCGCGCGACATCTATCGTCACGGCATTGCGGCGTGCGACGCTTACTGCAAAAAGCAGTACAAGAAGGCATTTGCCGATCTCGATCACGCCACGCAGGAGACGGTGCTCGGTGATCTCGAGCACGCGAAGGTCGAGTTCGATAGCGTGCCGGCGCGCACGTTCTTCTCCTATCTGCTCGCCAATACGAAGGAAGGTTTCTTCTCGGATCCGATCCACGGCGGCAACAAGGACATGGTGGGCTGGAAGATGGTGGGGTTCCCCGGCGCGCGCGCCGACTTCCTCGACTGGGCGGATCAGCCGAACGTCAAGTACCCGTATGGGCCCGTGTCGATTTCCGGAAAGCGGGGCTAATTCATGGCCATCAAGAAAGACAAGGTCGACGCCGTCATCGTGGGCTTCGGCTGGACCGGGGCCATCCTCGGCCAGGAACTCACCGATGCCGGGCTCAACGTCGTGGCGCTCGAGCGCGGTGCGATGCGCGATACGCCCACCGACGCGCAGTACCCCAAAGTCATTGACGAACTCGAATACTCGGTGCGGGGCAAGCTCTTCCAGGAGTTGGCCCGCGAGACCGTTACGATTCGTCATACGCCGGACGATCTCGCGGTGCCTTACCGCCAGAACGGCTCGTTTCTGCTGGGTAATGGCGTGGGCGGCGCGGGCTTTCACTGGAACGGCATGCACTACCGCATCCTGCCGGAAGAACTGAAGCTTCGCAGTCATTATGAAGAGCGCTACGGCAAGAAGTTCATCCCCGACGGCATGACGATTCAGGACTTCGGCGTGAGCTATGAGGAACTGGAGCCGCACTTCGATTTCGCCGAGAAAGTGTTCGGAACGTCGGGCAAGGCCGGCAACCTGAACGGCACGATCGTGCCTGGCGGTAATCCGCGCGAGGGCGCGCGGTCGAGCGAATTCCCCACGCCGCCACTACAGACCACCTATGGCGCGACGCTCTTCGAGAAGGCGGCCCGCGAAGTCGGCTTCAATCCGTATCCGGCCCCCGCCGCGAATACCTCTCAGCCCTATACGAATCCGTACGGTGTGCGTCTCGGGCCATGCAACTTCTGTGGCTTCTGCGAAAACTACGGCTGTTACATGTACTCGAAGGCGTCGCCGCAGACGACCATTCTGCCGGTGTTGCTCAAGAAACCCAATTTCGAACTGCGCACGCATGCTTACGTCGTCAAGGTCAATCTCGACAGCGACGGCAAGAAGGCCACGGGCGTGACGTACATCGACGCACAGGGCCGAGAAGTCGAGCAACCGGCCGATCTTGTCATCATGGCCGCGTACCAGATGCACAACGTGCGCCTGCTGCTGCTCTCCGGCATCGGCAAGCCCTACGATCCGAAGACGGGCGAAGGCGTTGTCGGCAAAAACTATGCGTACCAGATGAACGGCGCCGTGAATGTGCTGCTGCCCAAGGGCACGCAGTTGAATCCATTCATCGGCACGGGCGCGGGCGGCGTGTCGATGGACGATCTGAACGGCGACCAGTTCGACCACGGGCCGCTGGGCTTTATCGGCGGCGCGAGCATCCGTCACGTGCGCACGGGCGGGCGTCCGATCAAGATGACGCCGAGCGTGCCGGGCACACCGTCGTGGGGCAGCAAGTGGAAAGCGGGTGTGACGGACGCGTATCAACGTTACATGACGATCGGCATTTCCGGCTCGGTCATGTCGTATCGCGACGCGTGTCTCGATCTCGATCCGACCTACAAGGACGCCTACGGTGTACCGTTGCTGCGCATGACGTTCGACTGGCATGACAACGAGTACGCCATGCTGGGCTATATGGGCGACCGCATGGAAGCGGTCGGCCGCGCGATGAATCCGGAGAAGGTGTTCCGCGCGATCCGCAAGAAGGGCACGCACTACGACACCCGGATCTACCAGAGCACGCATACGACCGGCGGCGCGATCATGGGCACGAACCCGTCGAACAGCGTGGTCAACAAGTACCTGCAAAGCTGGGACGTGTCCAACGTGTTCGTGATGGGCGCGTCGGCGTTCCCGCAGAACATGGGTTACAACCCCACGGGCGTGGTGGCGGCGCTGGCGTACTGGTCTGCGAAGGCGATTCGCGAACAGTACCTCAAGAACGCCGGCCCGCTGGTCCAGGCCTGAGGAGCGCAACCATGATCCGCAAAACGATGATGAAACGCTCCGCGATCACACTTGCCGCCGGGACCCTCGCGCTCGCGGCCTTTGCCGTGTGGGCGCAGAATGCGGCGGCGCCGGCCTCGGCACCGGCCGCACCAGCCGTGTCGCCGACGCCGATGGCACCCGCCACGGCGGCCGCCGGCAGCCAGGCGCCCGCCGCGAACGACCCGCAGGCGCAACTCGTGAAGCAGGGCGAATACCTCGCGCGCGCGGCCGATTGTGCCGCGTGCCACACGGCGCCCAAGGGGCTACCGTTCGCCGGCGGCCTGCCGATCGCCTCGCCGATCGGCACGATCTACTCGACGAACATCACGCCGGACAAGGACACCGGCATCGGCAGCTACAGCCTCGAGGACTTCGACAAGGCGGTGCGTCACGGTATCGCGAAAAATGGCGCGACGTTGTATCCGGCCATGCCGTACACGTCGTACGCGAAGGTGCGTCCGGCCGATGTCAAGGCGCTGTACGCCTACTTCATGAACGGCGTGAAGCCCGTCGCGCAGACCAACAAGTCGACCGATATCCCGTGGCCGATGTCGATGCGCTGGCCGCTGTCGATCTGGCGCAACATGTTCGCGCCCGCGGTCGTTGGCGACACCGCCTCGACCGATAACGATCCGATCTCGCGCGGACGCTATCTTGTCGAAGGCCTGGCCCATTGCAGCGCCTGCCACACACCGCGCGGCTTTGCGTTCCAGGAGAAGGCGCTCACCGACGACAGCACCGCATTCCTGTCGGGCGGTGTGGTCGACAACTTCCTCGCAAAGAATCTGCGGGGCGATGTCACCGACGGTCTGGGCAACTGGAGCGAAGGCGATATCACGGCGTTCCTGAAGGGCGGACGTAACGACCACTCCGCGGCGTTCGGCGGGATGACGGACGTGGTGCAGCACAGCACCCAGCACATGAACGACGACGACCTCATGGCGATTGCCAAGTACCTGAAGACGCTCAAGCCGGTCGATCCGAACGCCAAGGCGCTCGCCTATGACGACACCGTGGCCAAGGCATTGCGGACGGGCGCAGGCAAGGGCAACGGTGCGCTCACGTTCCTCGACAACTGCGCGGCGTGCCATCGCAGCACCGGCAAGGGTTACACGCAGACGTTCCCGACGCTCGCCCTCAGCTCGACGGTGAACTCGGCCGATCCGACCTCGCTCATCCACATCGTGTTGCGCGGCGCGGAAATGCCGTGGACGAAGTCGGCGCCCACGCATTACGCGATGCCGGGCTTCGACGACCGGCTGACCGATCAGGACGTGGCCGACGTGCTGACGTTCGTGCGCTCGAGCTGGGGCAACAAGGCGCCGGCGGTGACGGCCACCCAGGTGGCCAAGGTGCGCAAGGAGGTTGGCGCGGCGGCGCAGCCGCAGCGCTGAGCCGGCAAATCGTAGGGCCGGTGACCGGCCCCAGGGGGGAAGTCGAAGCCTCGCCAGGCAGCATCGCTGGCGGGGCTTCGTTGTTCGCGATCGGGCGGGGGAGGGAGCGGATTCCATCGTTATACTGACGGTTCTTGCGCAACCGTCTCTCCAACGTGAGGTATCGCCATGCCCCGAATGTTCGCCAAGACCTTGCCGTGTCTCGTCGCCGCCGCAACGCTCGCCCTGTCCCCGCTGTCGGCACTGGCCTGTACCCGTGTGGTGTATCTCGGCGCGAACGACGACGTCATTACCGCGCGCTCGATGGACTGGAGGGTCGACGTCGCCACCAATCTCTATGTGTTGCCGCGCGGCATGACGCGCTCGGGCGAGGCGGGGCCCAACTCGCTTCGCTGGACGGCGAAGTACGGCAGCGTGGTGGCCACGGGCTACGACGTGTCGACGACCGACGGCGTCAACGAGAAGGGGCTGTCGGCGCAATTGCTCTGGTTGGTGGAGTCGCAGTATCCGACGTTCGACAAGGGGTCGAAGCCGGGGCTGACGATCGCGGCCTGGGCGCAGTACGTGCTGGATAACTTCGCGACGGTCGCACAAGCCGTGGCGGCGCTGGAGAAGACGCCGTTCACGATCGTGACGGACAACGTGCCCGGCGAGGATCGGATCGCGACGCTGCATCTGTCGATGTCCGACAAGTCGGGCGACAGTGCGATCGTCGAGTACATCAACGGCCGGCAGGTGATTCACCACGGTCGCCAGTATCAGGTGATGACCAATTCGCCGACGTTTGACGAGCAGCTTGCGTTGAACAGTTACTGGAAGCAGATCGGCGGAACGACGTTCCTTCCGGGGACGAATCGCTCGTCGGATCGCTTTGCGCGAGCGTCGTTCTACATCAATGCGATTCCAAAGACCGAATCGCCGGTCGAGGCGTTGGCGAGCGTGTTCAGTGTCATTCGCAATGCGTCGGTGCCGTTCGGCATCACGACGCCGGGCGAGCCGAATATTTCATCGACGCGTTGGCGCACGGTCGTCGATCACAAGCGCATGCTTTACTTCTTTGAATCGGCGCTCACGCCCAACACGTTTTGGGTGGATCTGAACAAGGTCGATTTCGCGGCCGGGGCGCCCGTGAAGCGGCTCGATCTCGGCAAGGATCAGCGCAATACCTTCAGCGGTGAGGTCTCGGCCGATTTCAAGGTGGCGCCGCCGTTCCCGTTTCTGGGATTGCGCGACGTTCCCGTGCCTGCGTCGAAAGACCGGTCAGGAAGCACCGGCCTGTGAACGGCACGTGGCAGCCCTGACGCCGTCAACCGTCCCCGATAGCAGACATGCCCGGCATGCGCCGGGCATGTAAGGCGGGTGGCGCATCCGTCATCGCGCTTGCCGGCCCCGCCTCATTTCGCCCACGTCACGCTAACCAATGCTTGATCGATGCGATGATCGCATTGCGCGAAATGCCATAGCGATCCTGCAGCACCGGGAGGGAGCCCGCGTCCAGGAACTGGTCAGGCAGACCGATGTGGCGAAAGCGCGTCGATACCTCGGCGCGCATGAGCGCGCTTGCTACCGCTTCGCCCAGACCACCGACCACCGTGTGGTTCTCCGCAACGACCACCAGACGCCCGCCGCGCGCGGCTTCGCGCACGATGGTCGCCTCATCGAGCGGCTTGATCGTCGGCACGTGCAGCACCGCCACGTCAACGCGATCCGACGCCAGTGCCTTGGCGGCGTCGAGGGCGCGCATGGTCATGAAGCCGGTCGAGATGATCAGGACATCGTTGCCATCGCGTATTGGCTTGGCCTTGCCGAGTTCGAATTTGTAGTCGTACTCGTCGAGCACCAGCGGAACGTTGCCGCGCAGCACACGCATATACACCGGACCGGGGTGGTCGGCGATGGCCGGCACGATCTGCTCGATGTCCAGGGCGTCGCACGGATCGATGACGGTCAGGTTGGGCATCGCGCGAAAGATCGCAATGTCATCCGTGGCCTGGTGGCTGGGGCCGTAGCCCGTGGTCAGACCTGGCAGGCCGCCAATGATTTTGACGTTGGCATCCTGCTCGGCGATGCCCTGCGAGATGAAGTCGTAGCATCGGCGCGCGGCGAACGTCGCGTAGGTCGACGCGAAGGGAATGAAGCCCTCCTTGGCCAGTCCGCCCGCGGCGGTCGCCATCAACTGCTCGGCCATGCCCATCTGGTAGAACCGCTCCGGATAGGCCTGCGCGAAGATGTGCATGTCCGTGTATTTCGCGAGATCGGCACTCATGCCGACAATCTCGGGACGCGCATCGGCCAGCGCCACGAGCGCCTTGCCGAACGGTGTGGCGCGTGTGCGGTGTCCCTCATCGACCGACGACGCGATGATGGCGGGCGTGGCGGGCATGGCGTTCCGACTGGTTTGGGTTGTCGTCGGTTGATCGGCTACGGACGTGTTCATGCGGCGCTCCCTTGCGCGTTGAGCGCGCTGAATGCTCGTTGCCACTCGGGCGGGTCGAGGCGGATGAAGTGATTCTTTTCGCGGGCTTCCAGGAAATCGACGCCTTTGCCCATCTTGGTGTCGCAGATGATGATGCGCGGCACGGGCTGGTCGTGCGACCGGGCATTGTCGAAGGCTTGCAGCACGGCGGCCAGGTCGTTGCCATTCACGCGTTGTGTGTAGAAGCCGAACGCCTCGAACTTCTGCACCAGCGGCTCGGTCGGCATGATGAGCGTTGACGGGCCGTCGGCTTGCACGCCGTTGACGTCGACGACGGCAATGATGTTGTCGAGCTTGAACGCCGAGGCCGATGTGGCGGCTTCCCAGGTCGGTCCTTCGGCAAGCTCGCCATCACCCATCAGCGTGTAGACGAACGACGTCGACTGTTTGCGTTTGAGGCCAAGTCCCATGCCGACGGCCATCGGCAGGCCAAGACCGATCGAGCCGCCCGACATCTCCGCGCCCGGCGTGTACGACATCATGCCCGACATCGGCAGTCGGCTGTCGTCGCAACCATAGGTGACGAGTTCCTCCCTCGGGAAGTAGCCGGCCTCGGCGAGCACGGCGTAATGCGCGATGGCGTAGTGGCCGACTGACAGCAGGAAGCGATCGCGTGCCTCCCATTCCGGCTCGTGCGGCCGCACGTTCATCGCATGCAGATAGGCGACGGCCAGCACGTCGGCGATTCCCAAGGCTTGCGCGACATAGCCCTGGCCCTGAACCTCGGCCATGGTGATGGCGTTGTGGCGGATGCGATGCGCGCGCTGCGCAAGCGTACTCAGGGTATCGGTGGGGGGGGATGCAACGCTGCTCATAAAGTCTCCTGTGCAAAGTGGACGTATTCCGGCGCGCGTTGGGCCACGCGCTGCATGGCAGCGCGCGCTGCGTTGGCCGATCGTTGGCCGATCCGGATTTCGGGGAAGTGGGGAAAATCAGGTCAGGAAGCCCGTCGAGAGCCAGGGCACGGCGGCGACCAACACCAGGCCGACGGCGAGCGCGACGATATAGCCGACGATGGGCCGCATGCCCTCGTCGGGATGAACCTTGCTGATGACGCAGGCGGAGTAGTAGCCGACGCCGAACGGCGGCGCGAACAGGCCGATGCCCATGGAGAGCACGACCACCATCGCATAGTGCACTTCGTTGATGCCCACGCTCTGCGCGACCGGGAACAGCAGTGGGCCGAACAACACGATGGCGGGAATACCCTCCAGTACGCTGCCCAGAACGATGAACGCCAGGATGGAGATCGCCATGAAGCCGACCGGACCGCCCGGAACGTCGCGCATCGCTGCGGCGAGCATCGTCGAGAAGCCTGACTGCGTGAGCGACCACGCCATGCCGGTCGCCGCACCGATAATCAAGAGGATCGCTCCCGTCAGCGAGGCCGTCTCGACCAGCATCGGATAGACTCGCTTGGGGTCGAAGCGGCGATAGATCAGTATCCCAATCGCGGCCGAATAGACGATGCCGATGGTCGACACTTCCGTCGCCGTGGCAATCCCCTCGATCACCGCGACACGGATCACGAAAGGCAGCGCGAGCGCGGGCAGCGCGATGGCGAAACTCTTCGCGATCTCCCGGCCTGAGGCGCGCGCGCCGCTGCCCACCTTCTCGTTGCGATAGCGCCACCACACCAGTGTGCACAGCGTGACGCCGAGGATCGCGCCGGGCAGCAGGCCGCCGGTGAACAGGGCCGCAATCGATACGCCGGTCACCGAGCCGATGGTGATCAGCACGAGACTCGGCGGAATCGTCTCGGTTTGCGCGCCGGTGGCGGCGAGCAGCGCGACGAGGTCGCCGGGTTTGGCGCCTCGGCGTTGCATCTCCGGGAACAACACCGGCGCGACCGCGGCCATGTCGGCTGCCTTCGAACCGGAGATGCCGGAGACGAGGTACATCGCGCCGATCAGCACATACTGCAGGCCGCCGCGCACGTGGCCGAGCAGACTGCCGAGGAACGCCACCATCGAGCGCGCCATGCCCGTCATCTCCATGAGCAGGCCGAGGAACACGAACAGCGGCACCGCGAGCAGGATCAAGTGGCTCATGCCTTCGTCCATCCGACCCGCCAGAATCACGACCGGCGTGGTCGTGCCGAGCGACAGGTAGCCGAAGGTGGCGAGCGCGAACGAGAAGGCGATCGGCACGCCGGTGAGCACCATCAGCGCAACGAAGCCGACGAAGAAGATCAGCAGGTTCAGGTTTCCAAGCCCACGCAGCACGGGTTGCGCGAGCAGCAGCGCGCCGACGATCGCGCCGATCGTTACCGCGGCAGTGACGACCATGCGCAAGTTGCCGTGACGGGCTAGCCGCAGCAACGCGGTCAGCACCATCAGCGCGCAGCCCACCGGAATCGCGGCGGCCCGCCACGAGTCGGCAATTTCGAGCGCCGGCGTCGTGATGAAGGCCTGATCTGCCGCGAAGTCGTAAGCGCTCGGCATGAACAGCAGCAGGAACGCGAGCGGCGTGGCGATCGCCAGCACGTCGAGGAACGCGCGCCGGCCGGCGTTCATGCGCCCGACCAGGGCGGTCATGCGCATGTGTTCGCCGCGCTGCAAGGCAATCACGGAGCCGAGCATCGCCAGCCAGATGAACAGGATCGAGGCCAGCTCATCCGACCATACCAGCGGGCTGTGGAATACGGCGCGGCTGACGACCCCGGCGAACAGCGTGACGATCTCGGCCAGCACGAGCAGTGCGGCCGGCAGCTCGACACACTTCGCCAAGGTGGATTGCAGCGCGGCGATCAGCCCCCCCTGGGCAGGGGCTGCCGGCAGTATGCCTTTGTTCATGCGAGTCTCCAGCCTGGCGCGGTTCATACGCTGTCTCCTTCGAAAGGCCTGTGGGGGCTCAGAGCGTGCGGCCCGCACTCTTTTGCAGCAGTGCCCAGGCCTGCTCGCCGAACTTGCCTTGCCATTCCTTGTAGAAGCCGGCGGTCTGGAGCTTGTTCTGGAAGGCCGCGGCGTCGACCGAGTTGAAGGCAATGCCTTTCGCGGTGAGGTCCTTTTCGAGGGAGTCGTTGAGCGCGGCAACATCGGTGCGCTGCTTGAGCGCGGCGGCCGTGATCTGGTCTTCGATCACCTTGCGGACTTCCGCCGGCAGCTTGCCCCACGACGCGCGGTTCGACAGGAACCAGAAGCCGTCCCACATGTGATTGGTCTTTGCCACGTACTTCTGCACTTCGTAGAGCTTGGCCGAATTGATCGTGACCAGCGGGTTTTCCTGTCCGTCGGCGATCTTCGTCTGCAGCGCCGAATAGACTTCCGCGAAGTTGATGGTGAGCGGTGCCGCGCCGAAGCCCTGGAACATCGAGGTCCACATCGGCGACGGGGGGACGCGAATCTTGAAACTCTTCAGGTCGTCGGGCGTCTTGATCAATCGCGTCGACGAACTGATCTGACGGAAGCCGTTGTCGAAGATTCGCGGGAACGGGTGCAGACCACCGCGCTCGATCTGCGCGCGCACATAGTCGCCCAGCTCGCCATCCATCGCGCTCCACACATGGTCGTAGCCCTTGAACGCGAAGCCCACGCCACTGATCGCGGCCTTGGGCACGAGCGTCGAGAGGATCATCGGCGACAGCGTGAAGAAGTCGAGCGCGCCGGCGCGCAACTGCGACAGCATGTCGGTGTCGCCGCCGAGCTGGTTGTTCGGGAACACGCGCAGGTCGACCTTGCCGCCCGTCTCCTTGCGGATGGCCTCGGCAGCCTCAGTGATGCGTACCGTCAGCGGGTGGGTGATCGGCGCGTTGTTGGCGTATTTCAGCGTGAAGTCGGCCGCGTAGACGCGCGTGTGCTTGAGGATCGCCGGGGCCGCGATCGCCGTACCCAGGGAAAGCTTCAGCATCGAACGGCGGGAAAGGCTCTGCATGATGTGTCTCCTGAAGATTGCTTTTTTGGATTTGGGTGCCTGATGCGACCGGGCGCTAGTGGCGCTCGGTCGGTGCGGCGGTTGCGGCAGTGATTTCGGTCGGGGTTTCGGTCGTGAAGCGGGGTAAATCGAAGGCACTCACCGGCGGCGGGTGGGTGACCGGCGCACTGACCTCGACCAGGCATGACTGCGCGGCGCAGCCCTGCGACAGGCCCGAGGCCGGCAAGTCGGCCGTCAAGACGTTGGGATTGCCATGCTTGTCGCGCCCGGTGTCCGGTTCCGGGTCGTACCAGGCGCCGGTGGACATCCGCACCACGCCGGGCAGAATGTGATCGGTGATGCGCACGCCCGCGAGGCAGCGACCACGCGCGTTGAACACCTCGACGATGTCGCCGTCGTGGATGCCGCGTGCGGCGGCGTCGCGCGGGTGAAGGTAGAGCGGCTCGCGGCCCCTGACTTTGTTGGCGGCGCTGTAAGGGCTGCCGTCGAGCTGGCTGTGGAGTTTATGGCGTGGCTGGTCCGAGAGCAGGTGCAGCGGATAGGTCGTCGCGAGCGGTGCGCCGAGCCATTCGGCGGGTGGCAGCCAACACGCGTGGCCCGGACAGTCAGGAATATCGAACGAGGCGATCGCGCGCGAATACAGCTCGATGCGTCCTGACGGCGTATTCAGCGGCGCAGCGGCGGGATCGGCGCGAAACGCCTCGAGCATCACCACCGGCCGCGCGCGTGAATGGAGATCGACCATACCCACGTCGCGGAAGGTGTCGAAGTCCGGTAACACGATGTCGGCGCGCGCATAGCGCTTGCGCGTCTCCTCGTACATGTGCCTTAGCCACTGGTCGGCGTCGCGGCCCTCGGTAAATTCCGCGAAGACGCCGAGTCGTTGCGCGAGACCCGCGAAGACGGTGAAGTCATCGCGCGATTCGCCGACCGGCTCGTCGATCTTCGCCATCCACATCAGGATCGCTTCCTGTGACGCGTAGCCGAGGTCGTCGCGCTCCAGCGACGTGGAAATCGGCAGCACGATGTCGGCGTATCGCGCGGTTGCAGTCCACGATTGCTCGTGGACGACGATCGTGTCGGGCTTCTGCCAGGCGCGCAGCAGGCGGTTGATGTCCTGGTGGTGGTGGAATGGATTGCCCCCGGCCCAGTAGATCAGGTGCGTGTCGGGATAGCGATAGCGCTCGCCGTTGTAGTCGAACGGCTCGCCGGGTTTGAGCAGCATGTCGGCGATGCGCGCCACGGGAATGAACTCGCTGACCGGATTGCGGCCTTGCGGCAGCGTGGGCCCGCCGAGTTTGTCGTGCGGCGTGCCCAAGGTGTTCACGCAGCCGTAGCCGACGCCGAAGCCACCGCCGGGCAGGCCGATCTGGCCGAGCATCGCCGCGAGGGTGACGACCATCCAGAACGGTTGCTCGCCGTGATGCGCGCGCTGCAATGACCATGCGACGTTGAGCATCGTGCGGCTCGCGTGCATGCGGCGCGCAAGCGCGGTGATCGTGTCGGCTGATACGCCGGTGATCGGTTCCGCCCACGCGGGCGTCTTCGGAATGCCGTCGACATGTCCGAGCAGATACTGCTCGAATTCGTCGTATCCCGTGCAGTGCGAGGCGAGGAACGCGGGGCTGTGCAGGTTTTCGTGACGCAGCACCCAGGCGAGGGCAAGCATCAAGGCGGTATCGGTACCGGGGCGCGATGCGACCCATTCGACCTCGCCGCCGGTGTCGAGATTGTCCGAGACCGGGCCGACGTTGACGAACTTGACGCCGACGTCGTGCATCGCGCGCAGTCCACCAGGAACGCGATGTCGCCCGACGCCGCCCGGTGCCGACTGGGCATTCTTCTGTGGCACGCCGCCGAAGGTCACGAACAGTTCCGTGTGTTCGGCGAGCACGTCCCACGAATGGTGATAGCCGATCAACTCGTTCATGTCGTCGACGACATGCGGCATGATCACGTGCGCTGCGCCGAGGCTGTATGAATCCCGATGGCGGACGTAACCACCGACACAGTTCAGGAAACGATGCACCTGGCTCTGGGCGTGGTGGAACCGGCCCGCGCTCGCCCAGCCATAAGATCCGCCGAAAATCGCCGTATTGCCGTAGGTCTCGCGAACCCGCGCAATTTCCTTCGCGACGAGATCGAGCGCGACGTCCCATGACACTTCGACGAAGGGCTCCTTGCCGCGCAGATGCGTGGCGCTTCCCGGTCCATTCTCTAGCCAGCCGCGCCGCACCGACGGACGGCGAACGCGCAGGGCGCGCAGCGAATCGGCGGTCTGGTAAGTGCCGATCGGCGATGGGGCGCCGTCTTTCGCATACGGGCGCAGACAGGTCTTGCCCGTGTCGTCGACGCCGGCCTCGTAGACGCCCCAGTGCGAGAGCGTGTATCGCGTCATGCCGCAGTCCCGACGGCGAGGGACTCCTCCAGGAACAGTTCGAAGCAGATCAGCACCGGATTGTCGCCACGTACCACGCGACCCTGGTGAATGTTGCCGCGCGGGTCGATCAGCGCGATATCGAGCGTTGCCCGCGGACCGTTCGCGGCCTCGGCAACGACACCGTCGAGCACGAAGATCTCGGTGGCGATGTCGTCGACCGGCGCGGCGTTCTCGAAGCGCGCGCCGACGATGCTGCCGACACTGCCGCGAATCGTTGCCGCGCGCAGACCGTGTTCGCGGCAAACCTGTTCAATGCTCTGCACCAGATCCTCGTTGGGGCGAATGCGCGCGACCACGCATCGGCGGCCGGTAGACGCCGGCACTGGCTTGTGCGCGGCCTCGATGGGCACCGGACGAAACAGCGTGAAATTGGTTTCGGCATCGAAGTCCGCGCGCATCTCGGCGTTGGCGATGCCCCACGCGCGCGCCTCGGTGTCCTGCGCGACGATCACCTGGTCGGAGAAGATATGCCCCCCCTGCCAATGACCGTCGGCAGCGCGCCACATGGCATGGCAGTGGATGAACGGTCCGCCGTCGCGGCGACCGACCGTCGCGCAGGCCAGCTCGATCGTGACGGGTTCGTCGATGCGGTGCTGCTCGCTATAGAACGCCACGTGCTCGTCGTCGGGCGACGCCGCTGGGCGGACATAGCGCATCGAGTGCACTCGCAGGCCTTCGATACGCACGGTCGCTGCGGCCATGCCGGCGGCTTCAAGCGGGCCGAGAATGGCATCGCGCAAGCTTTGGCCGCCGGCCAGGGCGAAGGTAAGCGACAAGGCGTCGCCGACGATGGACTCGATCCGCTGCACAGCCGGGGGGCCGGGCTGCTTCAAATGACGATGGGAGGGCAGATTCAAGGTGTCTCCAGGCGTTTTGTTGGCGCGTGCGAGGGGGCTCGTTGTCGTCGCCGTCTGACGACGGACCTGACTTACTTCGCGCGGCGACCGGCGCGAACTGCCGTCACCGATGCATCGGCGGGGCGGGCGTCTGATCGTTGTTTCAAGCGCGTCTCGATATTGCGTACCTCGGACTGCAGCATGCGAACCAGCTTTTGCTGACGGTCCTCGCCCATGCGGCTCTCGATCGCGCCGATCGAGAGTGCGCCGGCCGGGGTGCCCGATTCGTCGTGGAACACGATGCCCAGGCCCCATGAGCCGGGGTGAACCAAGCCGCGATGCATCGAGTAGCCTCGTTCGCGCGTCTCACGCACCAGCGCCCACAGCCCCTCGGGCGTGATCGACGGGTAATGTTCGCGATAACTCGCCGCGTTCGCGCTCAGCGTTTGCTCGACCTCGTCGTCGTCCAATGCCGCCAATAGCGCGATGGCCCCGGCACCCACGCCGAGCGGGTGGCAGTCCCCGATCGTCAGCACCTGCGCGCGCACCGGATACGCACCCTCCTCACGGTGGATACAAACGGCGTAATCGCCACGGCGCACGGTCAGAAAGGCGGTGTCCTCCGACTGATGCGCGAGCCGCACCACGCTGCCCACGGCGATGCGATGCGCGCCGAAGCGCTCGGCCGCCAGCGTGCCCAGCACGTAGCTTTCGATACCGAGGTGATAGCGCTTGCTCTGCGGATCCTGCTCGATCAGACGGGCTCGCGTGAGCGCGCCGAGCAGGCGGTGTACCGTGGGCTGCTTCAGGCCGCTTTGTGCGACCAGTTCACGCAACGGCATGCCGACCCGGCTCTGCGCCGACACAAGACTGAGCAACGCCATCGCGCGGTCGATGCTTTGCGAGCCATCTCGTTCGATCGGCACCACGGCGGCGGTCGTGTCTTCGCCTTGCAACCGCTTGTTATCGGCGGACGATTGAATCATTTATTAAACTCCACATTGTGGACTATTGATTCTTAATTCGATGTGTGAATTAACACTTGCTTAATTCACATTGTGGACGGCTAATGTGTGTAACCCTGCGAAAATTATAGGGATTAGCGCTCCGTTATGAATCGTGGTTAACGAGCACTATCCACAAATGCGGGTAATCTCCTATCCTTCGTTCAACGTATTCCGTTTTATTTGCAGTCCACATTATGGATTTAAATAAATTAACGAGATCGCGAGGTGGTGTGTGAACGAATCCATGAACGCCACGGCGTCGATGCAAGGCAAGACGGTGATTGTGTTCGGCGCGGGCTGCCGCGGCGATGGCTGGAACAATGGCAAAGCGGCCGCGCTCGCCTATGCGCGTGCTGGCGCAAGTGTGTGTTGCGTCGATCTCGACGGCGATCTGGCCGACGGCACGGCCGATGCAATCAAGCAAGCGGGGGGCACGGCGCTCGCCGTGCGTGCCGATGTCACGGACGCTGCGTCGGTGGCACAAGCGATTGCCGAGACGCTGTCGCGCCTGGGGCGCATCGACGTGCTGCACAACAACGTGGGCGTGACGCACATGGGCGGCCCGGTCGAGCTGGACGAAGCGACCTGGCATCTCGCCATCGAATTGAATCTCGGCTCGGTCTACCGCACGGCCAAGGCCGTCTTGCCGCATATGATCGAGCGCGGCAGCGGCGTGATCATCAACATCTCGTCGCTGGCAGCGCTGGGGTGGACCGGCTATCCCTATTTCGCTTACTCGGCCTCGAAGGCGGCCGTGAATCAGGCCACCGTCAGCATGGCGATGCAGTACGCACGCCATGGCATTCGGGCTAATTGCGTGCTTCCCGGCGCGATTCACACCCCGTTGATCTACACGCAGATCGCGTCGCAGTACAGCAGCGTGGAAGCCATGATCGAGGCACGCAACAAGATGGTACCCATGGGCCGCATGGGCGACCCGTGGGACGTGGCCAACGCGGCCGTCTTTCTCGCTTCGGAGCAAGCTCGATTTATCACGGGCGTGTGTTTGCCCGTCGATGGCGGGCAGAGCTGCTCGATGGTTCCGCTCACGTGACGCACAACGTGGGCGATGCGTGACGTCGCGCGAATGCCCATCAGCGATTCCACAATTTCATCGACCCGTGCGGCGTTCAGCGCGGGCATCTCGAATTCGACACAGGAGCTACACATGCAAGCAGAGTCACGGGTCGCGGTGATCACGGGCGGCGCGGGCGGCATCGGCGCGGCGATCGCCGAACGGCTGGCCGACGATGGGTTCACGGTGATCGTCAGCGATCTGGAACTGGAGGCCGCGCAGGCCGTGGCGTCGGCGATCATGGCGCGCGGGCGTCGCGCAGATGCCATGACGCTCGATGTGGGTAGCGACGATTCGATCGAACAGTTCTTCGCCGCGCTCGACGACCGACATGGCCGGTGCGACGTGCTTGTCAACAACGCCGGTATCGCGAGCCTCAAGCCATTCATCGATTTCCCGCTCGACACGTTCCGCCGCATCATGGAGATCAACGTGACCGGCCCGTTGGCGCTCGCGCAGCACGCGGCGCGCCGCATGCGCGCGCGCCAGTGGGGTCGGATCGTCAACATCGCGTCGACGAGCGGCATCCGCGCCGGTGCCGGGCGCACCGGCTACGGCACGTCGAAGACCGCGCTGATGGGGCTCACGCGACAGATCGCGATCGAGCTTGCCCAGTCGGGGATCACGGCGAATGCGATCGCGCCGGGGCCGGTCGAGACGCCGCTCACCCGGCATCACTCGGCGCAGGCGCGCGAGACCTATCTGCGCCAGGTGCCGATGAAGCGCTACGGCCAGCCGAGCGAGATTGCCGCGGCAGTCGCGTTCTTCGCGTCGGAGGGGGCGAGTTTCGTGACCGGCCAGACGCTCGCGGTCGATGGCGGCTTCGTTGCCGCGGGCATCCTCGACGAATGACGCTGGCCTGCACCGAGCTTAAGGAAGAGACAAGATGAATACGCAACCCATGCTGGTTGGTTGGGCGCACTCGCGCTTCGGCAAGCTTGATGCGCCTGACGTGGAAACGCTGATGCGGGACGTGATTGGCGACGCGTTGGCGCACGCGGGCGTCGTGGCCGAAGACATCGACGCGGTGATGGTTGGGGTCTACAACAACGGCCTCACGCCGCAGGGCTTCGAGGGCGCCCTCGCTTCGCTCGCGCAACCGGGCCTGCGCTTCGCACCCGCGATGCATGTGGAGAACGCCTGCGCGACAGGATCTGCAGCGCTTCATGCGGCGATGGATTTCATTGCGGCAGGGCGTGGCAAGCTCGCGTTGGTGATCGGGGCCGAGAAGATGACCGCCGTGCCGGGGCGGGCCATTCCCGACATCCTGATGAGCGGGTCTTATCGTCGCGAGGAAAGCAACCCCGACGGTTTCGCCGGCATTTTCGGACGGATCGCGCAGACATACTTCGAGCGCCATGGCGACCACAGCGACGCGTTGGCGATGATCGCGGCCAAGAACCATGCGAACGGCGTGCGCAATCCCTATGCGCACTTGCGCAAGGATCTGGGTTTCGCGTTTTGCAATACGCCGTCGGAACAGAATCCGTTCGTCGCCGGACCGCTGCGCCGCACCGATTGCTCGCTCGTCTCCGATGGCGCCGCAGCGATGGTGATCGCCGCGCCCGAGGTCGCGATGACGATGCAACGTGCCATTCGATTTCGCGCACGCGTGCAGGTCAACGATTTCCTGCCGCTCGCGAAGCGCGATCCGATCGCGTTCGAAGGCGCGCGTCGCGCGTGGGGCAAGGCGCTCGGCAGCTCAGGGGTGACGCTGGGGGATCTGAGTCTTGTCGAGACGCACGACTGCTTCACGATCGCCGAGATGATCGAGTACGAGGCGATGGGGCTTGCCGAGCCCGGTGAGGGTTGGCGGGTGATCGAGGAGGGGGTGACGTTGCGCGACGGGCGCTTGCCGGTCAACCCGTCGGGCGGGCTCAAGTCGCGCGGCCACCCGTTGGGTGCGACGGGGGTCTCGCAACATGTGATGGCGGCGATGCAGCTCACGGGGGAGGCGGGCGACATGCAGATCGCTGACGCCACGCTCGCGGGCGTCTTCAACATGGGGGGCGCCGCAGTGGCCAATTACGTCTCGATCATGGAGCGCGCCAAATGAGCTTCATCCACATGACGCCGAGCTCGGCACGAGTGATGAACCTTGCGTATTTCGCGACGCGCAACGCGCGTCGTTTTCCGAATCATTCGGCGATCGTTTTCGGCGAACAGCAATGGACGTGGCAAGCCTTCGACGAACGCGTTTCGGCGCTCGCGGCGGGCTTACGCGCGGTCGGTGTGGGCGCCGGCGATACCGTGCTTGCCCACTCGCGCAACAGCAACGAGATGATCGAGGCGATGGTCGCCGTGTTTCGTCTGGGCGCGGTATGGGTGCCGACCAACTTCCGGCTCGCGCCGGGCGAGGTGGTCACCATGGCACGTGTGGCGGAACCGACGGTATTTCTGTGCCAGACGGATTACCCGGAACATGCTGCGGCGGTTGTCGCAGAGCGTCCGGGCTGCAACATCGTCTGGTTTACTGGTGAGAATGCGGTGCCGGACGAATCGCCGCACGTGAGTGCGCTGATCGATCGCCACCTGTCGGCCCCGATGGCCAACGCGGTGGTCGAGCGCGACACGCCGTGCTGGCTGTTTTTTACGTCGGGCACCACCGGGAGTCCAAAGGGGGCGGTGCTCACGCACGGACAACTGGCGTTCGTCATCAACAACCACCTGTGTGATCTCATGCCCGGCCTGACGCACGAGGATGGCTCGCTGGTGGTCGCGCCGATTTCGCACGGCGCGGGCATGCATCAGCTCAACGTGATGGCGCGTGGCGGCACGACGGTGATGATGCCGGCCCAGAAGCTCGATCCGGCGCAAGCGTTCGCGCTGATCGAGCGGTATCGGTTGACCAATATGTTCACGGTGCCGACCATTCTCAAGATGCTGGTCGAGCACCCGGCTGTCGACGCGTACGACCACGCGAGTCTGCGCTACGTGATCTACGCGGGCGCGTCGATGTACGAGCAGGATCAGAAGCGCGCGCTGGCCAAGCTGGGACCTGTGCTGGTGCAGTATTACGGCCTGGGGGAAGTCACGGGCAACATTACCGTATTGCCGACGCACGACCACAACGACGAGACCATCGCGTTGCGACCGCGGACGTGTGGGGTCGAGCGCAGCGGCATGCAAGTGACGATTCAGGACGATGCGGGCAACGAACTTGGGCCGGGCGAGACGGGAGAGGTCTGCGTCATCGGTCCGGCGGTTTTCGCTGGCTATTACCGCAACCCCGAAGCCAATGCCAAGTCGTTCCGCGATGGCTGGTTTCGCACGGGCGACATCGGGCATATGGATGAGAACGGTTATGTGTATCTGACCGGTCGGGCGTCGGATATGTACATCTCGGGCGGCTCCAATGTGTATCCGCGCGAGATCGAGGAATTGATACTGACTCACGGTGCGATCAACGAGGTCGCGGTGGTCGGCGTGCCGGATGCGCAGTGGGGCGAGGTCGGTGTGGCCGTCTGCGTTTTGCATGCCGGGGAGCGGCTGGACGAATCGGCGCTGCAGGATTGGCTCAAGACCCGTATCGCCAAGTACAAGGTTCCCAAGCGAATGGTCTTTTGGGACGCGCTGCCGAAGTCGGGCTACGGCAAGGTGCCGAAGCGGATGGTGCTCGACGAGTTGAAGCGGCGCGATGAGGCCTCTCAGGAGGTGGAGATGCGGTCGGATTGAGGGGATGGGGCGGTCGCGCGAGGTCGGCCTGCTCCCGCCTGATATCGCGTCTCCGATTGTCATCCGCCGCAACCGCATCGCGATACTTCGATACGAAAGCCTCAAGGCGCAGTACCTGTTTGTGTGTCGCAGCAATTGCCGCTTCGAGTTGCTTGTCTGGCAACGCATCGAAATCCGCGTCCTCGTCGCGTACCTCTGCCGCGATATTTGTGATCTCTGCACGATCCGCTGCTAAATCTTGCTCCCACGCGAGGGCCGCTCCCGCTTGGCCGCCCTGAGCCAGTATCCTGCGGCGCGATCCATCAGCGTAGTCCAGAAGCTCGGGCAGCGACCTAAGCGCGTGGTGAGCGCTTCCGAGCTGCTGTCGTAGTTCAAGCCGCAAATCGAGCGACTTCACTTGGCTGCTTTTCCAAAGGGCTAGGCCGCCCGTCACCATTCCGGCGATGCCTGTAAACGAGGTAATGATGTCCATGACCGTGCTCATGTTCGCGCGCCTTCGGGAGTGGGTGAGCATCAGTCTATCGCTTTCGAGCGCGGGTTCGGGCGCGTCCCCCGAGCGTCCTGCGTTCGTGCACGCTAGCGTCAGGAAACGCTCGGAATGCCCGGACGAGGCAGGAGCGCGCAGTTATCCGTTCTTCGCAGGCTTTCCCGCCAGATAGTCCAGGCCTTCGCGTAAGGCTCGCTTCGTGACGGTATCTGCGGCCCTTGCCCACGAATCCGGGTCCGCGCGCTCGCTGGAGGGTGCAAGCGCCTTTTCTGCTGCCGTAATGGCCGCGCCGTACCAATCGACCAGCAAATATCCGATTGCCTGAGTCAACTGCTCGCCCTGCCACCGATCCGGCTCGCGCTGCTCGATATCGAGTTGATCGAGCGCCGCGCTTATGAAGCGTTCTACGAATTGCTTCTTGCCGTAGTTGGGCGTGGCTTGGAATTCGGCTGGACCGGCCAGAGTTTCATAGACACTCACGAGCCGTTTAGCGCGTAAACGGCGACCAGCAGCGCGAGGAAGGTTAGGAGGCCGTCGATCGTCATGCGGTGATGGAATCTCGCATTGGCGGCTTTCTCGTCACCCGGCAAGTTTGCGCAGGAGACTCTCCAAATCTTGGCGAATGTATTCTTCTTCGCGTAGTTTGTGGTCGACCAAATTGGTCCGTCTGCCGTTGTTGAAAAGCTGCTCGACGACCTCGGCAACCTGATACAAGACTTCGATGATTGCCTCAACCTCCCCGATATTTGTCTTCGCAAAGAGAGCGTCCTTGCCGCCGATCGTTGCCATATCCTTGTGAGCGATCAGCTTGTGCCGGATCGGCTGGTAGTTGGTCTTGTACACCGCCTCACACGGCGTGATTGCAGCCGCGAGAGTTTGGAAATCGGCAGTGACCGGCTCGTAAACACCGGGCAGGTACCCATCCAAGTAGTCCGGCCTAACACCATGGTTGCTGGCAAGTCGTCGTGCTTCAAACGCTGGCTTGCTGAATTGATCAATGGCCGCCTCACATTTGCTGATGAACGTGCGGGCAGTAAGCGAGCGCTTGTCACGATCAAAAAGTCGTCCAAACGCCGAAAAGAACGTGATCTGCAGCGAGTGCGCGATTAGGTTCCAAGAAAGCGCATTGCGTTGTAGCGCCTGAAACAATGTGGGGTTGTGCGCGGCTAGGCTGTTAATACTTTTCCAGGCATAGAAGCTGGATGCGGTCACGTTGACTTCGCCGCGATATTCCTTCAGCAGTTCTTCAATCGCGTTCATGGGTCAGGCCAACTCGCGCAGGTAGGCACCGGTCACCCGAAGGTTGCCCTGCCGATCGAAATTCTTGGGATCGGCGAGCGCGGCGCGCACGCCGTCGAGGATGCTGCCGCGAAACTTATCGAAGGTCTTCAGATAGACGGCGTCGTCTTCGGCGCCGGTATGCCGGCCGAGATCTTCGATCGCCTCGCGGGTGAGGAACACCGTCCATTCCTTGCCTTGCCATTCGATCGTTAATGGCAATCCGTCCCACTTGGTCATCGTCGTCGGCCGGCGAACCAGGTTCGGGCGGTTTGCGATCAGCCGTACCCCTGGACCGGCGTCCACGGTGCCGGGCAAGAATTCGATGCCAGCGTTCTCCAGCGTGCGGCGGACCGCAGCGGCCGTGCCGCTGTCGGCTGCGCGCTTCTGGCTTTCGAGGTCGCGGACCGACGTGAGCGCCACGCCGGTCGCCTTGGCAAGCTCGTCCTGTGACCAGTCGAGTAGTGCTCGGCCGGCGCGGATCTGCGCTGGGATGACGATCATCTGCTGCATGGCTTCCCCCGGGATCGGTTGGAATATGCTGCTAGTTTGTAGGCTAAATAAGCCTATCGCAAGACAGGTCTAAAACGCTAACCAGACCGTCTTCGCCTCGGGGCGGTTTCCTTCTCCTGCCAATGCTGAAAATCAACCGCTTGATTAGTCCGCGCGTAACTCGTTGATTCACAAGGAGACGCACGGCGGCCCTTGCGGACTTCGGGCGTTTCGCACAGAGCGATGCCGGAGAGAAGAAGGGCCAGGAGAGAGTGGAAAGCGGCCATGAACGGACCACTGGGCCAACTGGCGAAGTCCGCAGGCGTTCGCGGGAATCTGCGCAAACACGCGGGAACCAGCGCGATCAGACGAGAAAAAGCCCCAACTGAGAACAGTTGGGGCTTCAATATTGGTGGAGCCGGCGGGGATCGAACCCGCGTCCGCAAGTACTCTACGATCAGTTCTACATACTTAGTTCAGTCATTTGATTTAACCGTTTTGTCGCGGACGAACACGCTACGCAACAGCGATCCACTTGATTTTAGGCTCCGGCGCCGTGGCACCACCGAAGATTATCTGACGTGAATAACCTCGCTTGGTATTGCTACCCTAACCCGTCAGAGAGCTAGTGCGAGGCAGGCGCCCTTAGGCAGCCAGTGCGTACGAGTTATCGTTTGCAGTTACTAATTTTCCCATTGATTAACGAGGTGACGGGTCCTCGGTATGCCCTGATTCGCTTCGCTACCCACGTCGAAACCATGTCGGCCCCAGTGGTAACGCTAATTATGACACAAATGGCCTACTTAAGTTCAAAGTCCACCCGTGTCGTCGCCCCCTTGTCCTTGATGCCGTCCGCGTTGAGCTTCGGCGCTACCACGAACATCCGATCCGACGCGATCTTGCCGTCCAGCCACGACCGTACGCGCTGCGCCCGCCGATCCGCCAGCGCCCGCAGATCGTCATCGCCCACCTTGACGTTCGTCTCCATGAGCTTTTCCATCTCGTCGTCCGGCAGCGATTTCGCAAACCCGATCATGTTGCGCGGCTTGGCAAAGTCCGCAGCCTTGTATGCGGCCGTCAAGTACTTGCTGCGCTCCTCCGGACTGACCTTCACGGTGTCCACGTCGATGCTCTCTCCCTTGCCGACCATCGCCTTGACCTTCTGCGCCTTGATCGCACGCTCCACCGCCACCTTGCGCAGACCGTCGGTATCCTTCGCCGGATCGACCCGACCCTCGATATCCAGCTTCAACGCCGTACGATCCGTCAGCGCCTTGACCAGCGTCTCCAGCCGCTTCTCGCTCTCCGGCGTCAGACGCGCGCTGCCTGGCGCGAACTCCACGTAGCCCAGCTCCTGGTCGCCGCCGCCAAACGCCGATGCCAGCAAACTGAACGGCGCCGTCGCCGCCTTGACGATCAGGTTCACGAACGCCCGGAAAATCACCCCGCCAAGGCTGAACTGCGGATCGTCGAGCGAGCCGGAGATCGGGATGTCCACATCGATTTCGCCGCGCGAATTTTTCAGCAGCGATACCGCCAGACGCACCGGAAGATTGGTCGCCGTCGGACTGTCCACGTGATCCCCGAACGTCAACTGGTCGATGAAGATGTGATTGTTCGCCGTCAGCTTCGCCTGATCGAGCAGGTAGTGCACATCGACCGTGAGCTTGCCCTTCTCGATGGGGTAGCCCGCGTACTTCGTGGAGTACGGCGTGAGATTGGTCAGCTCGATACCGTCGGCCTTGGCACTCAGATCCACGAACGCCATCGGCGCAAGCGGATTGATCTTGCCGTTGATGCCGATCGGTGAATTCCGGTTGACCTTGCCTTGTAGCGAGACTGCAGCGGGCTCGGTCGTCGCCGTGCCGAATGCGCCGATTTGCCCACCGATATCCGTCAGGTTCGCTGTGTAGTTCGGCTTGACGAAGTTGTCCGTGAAGTTGATGTTTCCGCCTTGCAGCGTGATACGCCCGATGTGGACGTCCGCAGGCAGCGCCTTGCCGGCGCCGTAGCCCGGGCCGCGCTGTGCCGTCGTCTCGCCAGGCTTCTGCGCTGGCGTCTCGACGCCCGTCGGTTGTCCCGCTTCCACGGCGGACGCCGCCGCATCGAGCGGTGGCTTGGCCGTCGATCCACCGAGCGGCACGCCTTCATTCGCACGCGTCAGCGAACGCGGTGCCGCTTCCTTGTTGCCGACCACATCGGCCAGATTCAAGCGCCCGTTCGCGTTGATGATCAAACGCGCGTAAAAGCGCGACAACGCAATGCTGCCCAACTGGACGTTAGGCTTGCCGCTGCCCACCGCCAGATTGATCTGCTGCACCGCCAGCGCATTCCAGCGCATGAAGTCATCCGTCGTGACCTTGTCGAGCAGACGTACGTTGCCCAATGTGGCATCGCCGCGATAGGTTGCCTGCGGGGTGTCGCCCTTCATCGCGAACGTGGCCCGCCCGTTGCTGGAGAGCAGCGCGCTCGCGATGCTCGCGTTCAATTGGTCACTCATGTACGAATCGAACGCCGCCAGATCGAGCTGCTGCGTCTTGATCTGAAGATCGGCCGCGAGCGGTTGCGGCGTGACATGACCCGTGGCGTTAAGCGCCCCTTTCTTATTGAGCGTGCCGCTGATGTCCACCTGCAACGGCTTGCTCATGTCCTGCGACGCGCCTTGCACTTTGACGTTGAGCGGTGCGAACGTCGCGTTGATCGGACGGCCTTTGACGTCGCGGTCTTCAAACCCGAGGCTGGCGTTTTCCAACGCCACCTTGCCGACAGTCCATTGCCAGCCACCGGCGCCCGCCTGCGCGTTCGATGAAGTCGCCGAGGCGGACGTTCGCCGGCCGCGCTCCGTGCCCACGCGCGCTTTGATGCCTTTGCCTTTGCGTTGGTTTGCCGCGGCTTTCGGCTGGCCGTCGCCGGTCAGGGCAAGCAGGTTGATCTTGCCGTCCTTGTCGCGACGCGCCGACACCTGCAGTCCGTTGACGGTGACCTCGTCGATCGCCGCTTGCCGCGCGCCCAGATCGAAGTGTGAGAGTTTCACTTCAGCCTTGGCCAGTTTGACCGGCGCGTCGCCCTTGAGACCGGTCAGCCATTCGATCTTCTCGAGCGTGGCCGTGGCCGGCGCAATCTGGACGTTGGGCTGCTTGTCGGGGGCAAACGCCGCGCTGAACCTGGCCTGGGCGCCGAGCGTGCCACTCTTCAGATCGCCCGCGAGCGCGCCTTGCGCGAAGGGCAGCAGGGCGGCGAGCGCAATCGACTGGGCCTCGAGTTCGCCGCTCGCGTTGTACGCGGGCAGGCTGAACTGGCCGTGGGCTTTGAGCGAGCCGCCGCTCTGGATACCCAGCGAGGCGTCGTACGTCGCGGGGTCCTTGCCGAGCGTCGAGAACTGCTTCACGCCGATCTGGATATTCTCCAGCGCGAGGCTCGCCGGTTTCGCGCCGCGCTCGTCGGTCAAGCGCACCTTGCTGTTGACGAGCGAGACGTCGCCGACCAGCAGGTCGAGCGGCGCGGGCTCGGCAGCGGCCAACGCTTTCGCCTGGGCCGCTTCGGCCGCCGACGCCGGCGACGCAGGACGTGCCGTCTGCTCGGCCGGCACCTTCGGTGCCGCCTTGGCCGCTTCGCTCGCTTGCGGCGACGCCGCAGCCTGATCCACCGCCTTGCCCACCGCCTTGATGACCTGACGCTGCGGCAGCAGCGCCTTGGCGACGTTGATCGAGCCGTCTTTTTCCAGCGTGACGTGCTGGTCGAGACCGTCAACTCGCACGCTATCGATGTGATAGATATTGCCCAGCGGCTCGACCTTGCCCAGCTTCACGTCGACCTGTTTGACGGCGACGAGCGGCGAGCCATCCGGCTCGTTGACCACGGCGTCGGACAATCCCGCCGTACCCGTGAGCAGCACGTGATTGCCGTCTTTATCGCGGGTGAAATGCAGCTTCAGATCGGTACTGATGGCGCCGCTCTTGATCTGCGCGGGCACGTTGACCGGCGAATACCCGAGGTACTTGGTCAGGTCGAACCGGTCGAGCTTGATGTCGACCGTCGATTCCAGAGAATCGGCGAACGGCTTGGTCTGGCCCGAGATCCGCACCGGTGAGCCGTCGATGGAGGCCTGCAGCAGCGGCTGCACGAAGATGTCGGTGTCGGCCGGCAGGTTCGCGATGAACGGCACGCCGACCTGCAGATGGTCGATAACGTGCTTTTCGTTCTGCACGGCGTCGTCGAAGCGCACCGTACCGTTCTTGATCTGAACATTATTCAGTGCAAAGCGAGCGGGCTTGGATGGCTCGGGCGACGGCGGTCCCGACGTTGCGCGATCGATGATGTCCGAGAAGTTGAAGCGTTGAGGGGCCGTGCGCACGATGTTGAGCACCGGCGTGTCGACGTAAAGCTCGTCGACGACCGGCGCAAGGCGGAACAGCGAACCCCAGGAGGCGTTCACGCGCAGCATGCCCACGTCCACGAATGGCTGCCCCGGCGTTTTGTCGCCGATGTGGACCTGATGCAAATCCAGGCGCAGTGTGTACGGGTTGAAGCTGACGTCGCCCACGCTCACCGGTCGTTCCAGATAGGCCGAGAGCTTTTCGATGGCGTAATGCTTGACCACCGCCGGCACGGTGAAATAACCGATGACGCCGAACACGGCGATCACCCCGGCGGTCCACAGGCTGGTCTTGCGCGCACGGCGGCGCACGTTGGGGTCGCGCCCGAGCGCGCGGGCACGAACGAGACCCTGTTGCAGACGATTGCCGTCGGCGGACGATTCCGGCGAGGCTGAAGGGGGTTTGCGATCGTTCTCTTGCTCGGCCATGCGGTCTCCCGTAAGTCGCCAGTGACGCAGGCGCCGCGCCACTGTTGCGCGGCGAGACAGACCCGGGATCGGCTGCGGTGGCCCTGTCCCGGGAGGTAATGACCCGACCCGTCAGGCCGGCAACATTACCAGCGGGGCGATCGCCCCCGCGTGTTCGACGACAGCGTCCGCCTGCCACTCGGCAGGGGCCAGCGAGTCGCCGCAATAGCCATAGGCCGCCGCGACAGTCGCCATCCCTGCCGCCTTGCCCGCCTGAATGTCGCGCAGGTCGTCGCCGACGTACACGATGCGCCCGGGCGTGATGCCCATGCACTCGGCGGCGTACAGCAGGGGGGCGGGGTGAGGCTTGCTGTGCGGCGTCGTGTCACCCGACACCACGCACGCGGCGCCCTCGGCGAGCCCGAGCAGTTTGACGAGCGGATCGGTCAGACGCGCGGCCTTGTTGGTCACAATGCCCCACGGCATACCACGCGCGGCCAAGGCCTCGAGCAGCGCGGGAATCCCGTCGAACAGGCGACTCTGCACGCACAAGGCAGCTTCGTAATTGGCGAGGAAGGCGTCGCGCAAGGAAGGGAACGCCGCATCCTCAGGGGCGACGCCAAAGGCGCTGCCGATCAGCCCGCGCGCGCCGTGCGACGCTTGCAGGCGCAGCGTCTCGTAGGGGCCCGGTGGCAGACCGCGGTCGGTGCGTACCTTGTTGACGGCGGCGACGAGATCGAGCGCGGTGTCGGCCAGCGTGCCGTCCAGATCGAACAGCACGGCGTGAACGTTGCCGTTGAGCAGTTGCGCATCGGCGGCGAAGGACATGCCGGGGACTCGGGCGGGGGGCTCGAACATATCAGGCATCGCGGGTGCACGCGATCATGTAGTTGACGTCGGTATCGCGGTTGATCGCGTAGCGCTTGCTCAGCGGGTTGTAGGTCATGCCGCGCAGATCCCGCACCGTCAGGCCGCTGGCGCGGACGAACGACGCGAGTTCCGACGGACGGATGAACTTGGCGTAATCGTGCGTGCCGCGCGGCAGCATGCGCAGCACGTATTCGGCGCCGACCACGGCCAGCAGCCAGGCCTTCGGGTTACGGTTGAGCGTCGAGAAGAACACATGACCGCCCGGTTTGACGAGCGTTGCACAGGCCGCCACGACGGATGCCGGCGACGGCACGTGTTCCAGCATCTCCATGCAGGTCACGACGTCGTACGTACCCGCATCGCGCGCGGCGAGCGCCTCGGCGGAGATCTCTTCGTAGTCGATGGACAGGCCGGCTTCGAGGCTGTGCAGATCGGCCACGCCGAGCGCCTTTTTCGACAGATCGATTCCCTTGACGTGTGCGCCCTGGCGCGCCATCGATTCGGAGAGAATGCCGCCGCCGCAGCCAATGTCGAGCACGCGCTTGCCGTGGAGCGGCACATGCTGCTCGATCCAGTCGAGGCGCAGCGGGTTGATTTCGTGCAGCGGCTTGAATTCGCTGTGCGGATCCCACCAACGGTGGGCCAATTCACTGAATTTATTGAGTTCTTGCGGGTCGGCGTTCATCACTTGCTCATGGACAGGGACGGCTTGGGGACGGGCAGAATGCCGCGCGGCAGCACGTGCCCGGGGACCGGCTTGACCGGTGGGCGCCGTCGAGATGAGGCAAGTATAACGAAGGGAGTGTGCCCATGTCCAAAGCGCGAGGCATGGCGCGGCGCCGGGTGTGAAGATCCCCGGCGTCGCGCCATGCCTCGCGTCTACCTCGTTGTGCTTACGCTGCGGCCGGTAGTAAGTCCGCCAGTACGGCATGCGGATCGTGATAGACCAGGCCCAGCGCGTCGGCGACACCACGGTTGGTCACCCTGCCGCGTGCCACATTGAGTCCGGCAAGCAGGTGCGGATCGGCGCGCATCGCGGCGACCGGCCCATGATCGGCCAGTTGCAGAATGAACGGCAGCGTCACGTTGTTGAGCGCGAACGTGGAGGTGCGCGGCACGCCGCCGGGCATGTTGGCGACGCAATAGTGCACGATCCCGTCCACGACGTAGACCGGATCGGCATGCGTCGTCGCGTGTGAGGTCTCGCAACAACCGCCCTGATCGATTGCGACATCGACGATGACAGCGCCCTTGCGCATGAGCCCGAGCATCGCGCGCGTAATGAGTTTCGGCGCCGCCGCGCCCGGAATGAGGACACCGCCGATGACGAGATCGGCGTCGTGCAAATGCGTTTCGATGGCGTGTTGCGTCGAATAGACCGTCTGCACGTGGCCACCGAACTGCGCATTGAGGCGGCGTAACGCGTCGACCGATTTGTCGATCACCGTCACCTGCGCGCCGATGCCCACGGCCACCGTCGCGGCATTGGTGCCAACAACGCCACCGCCCAGGATCACGACTTTGCCGGCTTCCACCCCCGGTACACCGGCGAGGAGCAGACCCAGTCCGCCATGCGTCTTTTCGAGCGCGGTGGCCCCGGCCTGGATCGACATGCGTCCGGCGACCTCGGACATGGGGGCGAGCAGGGGAAGTCCGCCATTCGCAGAGGTCACCGTCTCATAGGCAATGCACGTGGCGCCGCTCTTGAGCAGGTCACGGGTCTGGTCGGGATCGGGGGCGAGATGGAGATACGTGAAGAGTGTGTGATGGGGCTGAAGGCGGGCGCGTTCGACGGCCTGCGGCTCTTTGACCTTCACGATCAGTTCGGCGCGATCGAACACGTCGACCGCCGTTGCGGCAATGCGAGCACCGGCGGCGGCGTAGACCGTGTCGTCCATGCCGATGCCGGCGCCGGCCTGGGTCTCGATCCACACTTCGTGCCCGCGGGCGACGACTTCGCGCACGGCGGCGGGCGTCATGCCGACGCGGTATTCGTGGTTCTTGATCTCCTTGGGTACACCGATTTTCATGATGCGTCTCCTTTTTTGTGATGTGACAGCAAAAAGTGACGACAGCGCATGCCAACGTTTCGGCGGCGCCAATCAAAACGGCACCCGAAGGTGCCGTCTGGAAGCTCAGGCGAAGGCCGGTTGGGCCTGCGCGTCGGGCGCGCGGCTGTAGCGCGCCACCGACAGATCGTCGGCCAGAATCGCGGGCCGCCGTCCCGACATCAGGTCGGCCAGCAACTGCCCGGAGCCGCAGGACATCGTCCAGCCCAGTGTGCCGTGTCCCGTATTCAAGAACAGATTGCGCAGGGCGGTGGCGCCCACGATCGGCGTGCCGTCGGGGGTCATCGGGCGCAGCCCTGTCCAGAACGAGGCGTCGGCCGTGTTGCCGGCGCCTGGATACAGATCGTTCACGACCATTTCCAGCGTGGCGCGGCGAGCCGGATTGAGCGTCTTGTCGTAGCCGACCACTTCGGCCATGCCGCCAACGCGAATGCGGTCGTCGAAGCGGGTGACGGCAATCTTGTAGGTCTCGTCGAGCACGGTCGACACCGGCGCGCGCGATGCGTCGACGATGGGCACCGTAATCGAGTATCCCTTGAGCGGATACACCGGGATGTCGACGAGGCCGCGCAGGAACGGTGTGGTGTACGAGCCGAGGGCGACGACGTAGGCGTCGGCGCGTTGCACCGTGCCTGCGCAGACCACGCCATCGATCTTGTCGCCGGCAACGTTCAAACCGTCGATCGGCATGTCGTAGCGGAATTTCACGCCGAGTCCCTCGGCCATCGCCGCCAGACGCGTGGTGAACAACTGGCAGTCGCCGGTTTCATCGTTGGGCAGGCGCAGGCCGCCCGCGAGCTTGTGAGCAACGGCCGCCAATGCCGGCTCGGCGCTGGCGAGTGCCTGGCGGTCGAGCAACTCGAACGGCACACCGGCCTCTTCAAGCACCGCCATGTCGCGCGCGGCGTTCGCCAGTTGCTCGTCGGTACGGAACAGTTGCAGCGTGCCCGCCTGACGACCTTCGTAAGGAATGCCCGTCTCCGCGCGCAGCGCACGGAAGCAGTCGCGGCTGTACTCGGCGATCCGCACCATGCGTTCCTTGTTGACGGCATAACGCTCGGGCGTGCAATTGCGCAGCATTTGATAGAGCCACTTGAGTTGCGTGAGCGTGCCGTCCGGACGGATGGCGAGCGGGGCGTGCTTCTGGAACAACCACTTGATGGCCTTCATCGGAATGCCCGGCGCTGCCCACGGCGAGGCGTAGCCCGGCGAAATCTGGCCGGCGTTGCCGAAGCTGGTCTCGAGCGCCGGTCCGGCTTGACGATCGAGCACCGTGACGTCGTGCCCGGCCTTCGCCAGGTAATAGGCGCTGGTGACGCCGATGACGCCGCTACCGAGAACGATGACCTTCATTGCGTTGACTCCTGTAAAACCATGGTTATCCAGTAATAATTGGCATAGTATTATCTGATTGGTAGGTTTAGTTAATGTATATATCTGAAATTCAGGAATAAGTAATGAGAGTCCAGCAGCAATCGATCCGAACGCTGGATCGCCTCGATCGGCGCATTCTCGCGCTGCTTCAGCAAGACGGGCGGATGTCGATGAAAGACCTCGCCGAGCAGGTCGGCCTGTCGATTACGCCTTGCATCGAGCGCGTGAAACGCATGGAGCGCGACGGCGTGATCATGGGGTACTACGCCCGGGTGAATCCGGCCGCGCTTGGCGCCGCGTTGCTGGTATTCGTCGAGATCACGCTCGATCACAAGTCCGGCAACATGTTCGATCAGTTTCGGCGGGAAGTGCTGCGCATCCCGGAGGTGATGGAGTGCCATCTCATCTCGGGCGACTTCGACTATCTGATCAAGGCGCGCATTCGAGAGATGTCCGAGTACCGTAAGTTGCTCGGCGACATCCTACTGCAACTGCCAGGGGCCGTGCAGTCGAAGAGCTACGTGGTGATGGAGGAGATCAAGGAGACGCTCACCATCCACGTCGAGGAGTGAGCGGGGGGCAGCGGGAGGGCTTCGATAAACCTAAGTTGCCGTTGCGTTCGGCGTCCCTCTTTAGAAGAGTGGCATCTGCGGGTCGGCCTTGTCCGTCCCGGCTACGGTGGCTTGCGCGGCGGTTTGCCGTCCATTGGCGGCGCTCGAGGTTGCCGGTGCAGGGACCTTGAACTGATCGTTCCGCAACGGCGGTCGCGCCTGATTGAGGCCCAACTTGCGGGCGGCCAGATGAAAGCGCTGACGGATCAACTCCGCATGCAAACCGGTGCCGCGCATGCGCGTGCCGAACTCGGAACTGTTGTGCTTGCCGTCGCGCACCTGCTCGATCAGGCTCATGACGTGGCGTGCTCTGAGCGGGTAATGCGCTTCGAGCCACGTCACGAAAACATCGTGAACTTCGCGCGGCAGTCGCAGCATCACATAGCCCGCGTACGTTGCGCCGGCTTGCGCCGCCGTCGTCAATACCCGTTCGATATCGAAATCGGTGAGCGCCGGCACGATGGGCGCCACGATCACCCCGGTGGGGATACCCGCGTCCGTCAGCTTGCGGATGGCCTCGATGCGACGTGCCGGGGTGTTGGCGCGCGGCTCCATCTTGCGGGCGATTTCCGCATCGAGCGTTCCCACTGAGATGAATACGCGGGCCAGACCGCGCTGCGCCATTCGCGACAGGATGTCGATGTCGCGCGTGACCAGCGCGGATTTCGTGGTGATGCCGACGGGATGGCCGAAACGCTCGAGCACTTCCAGCACGCTGCGGGTGATGCCGTATTCACGTTCGATGGGCTGGTACGGGTCGGTGTTTGCGCCGAGTGCGAGCAGGGCGGGCTGATAGCCGCGCTTGCGCAACTCGGCGTCGAGGCGCTCGGCGGCGTTGTGTTTCGCGTAAAGGCGGGTTTCGAAGTCGAGCCCCGGCGAGAGGCCGAGATAGGCGTGCGTGGGACGCGCAAAACAATAGGCGCAGCCATGCTCGCATCCCCGATATGGGTTGATCGAACGGTCGAAGGGAATGTCCGTCGATTGATTGCGCGAGATGATCGTTCGCGCATTTTCCAGCGCGACTTGCGTGACGAACTTGACCTCGCATTCTTGGGCAGCATCCGATTCATGTCGGGTCTCATCGCTTTCGCGCCGGAATTCGGAAAAGCGCGATTCGAGATTCGCGGTAGCGCCTCGGCCCTTACGCGACGGGGGCGGCGCGAATGAGGAAGCCATGACTTGTCTCCTTGATGGCAGTCCGGGGCGCGAAGGCAGGGCGTTCGCGAGGAATGCTTGTCATTATACTGTGTTTTTGTACAGTATCCGAGGGGCAGGCATGACACAGAACGGACTGGCGGGCGAGGCGGGGTGGCGCGGGTGGGGAGCGTCGAGCGGTTGGATGGGCTGGAGGCGCTGGATGCCCTTATGCGGCGCTTTCCGGGGCGGACGGCGGCAAATATGGCGCGATGGCGCGTGCGATGGCGTCGAGTGCGGCGCCGTCCGCGTTCGGGCGTTGATGGGCGAGGTGAATCGCCCGGAGCGTCAGCAGCGAATACAGCGTCGCGTGATTGCCGCCCAGCGAGGCGAGCGCTTCGGTGTGGCGGGTGACGATGCCTGCGTCGCCCCGCGACACCGGGCCGGAGAGCGCACCGGCGAGTCCGCGCTCGCGGGCGGCGGTGAGGGTGCCCATGACCAGCGGCCACATGGCGTCTTGGGCGTCGGCTTCCGGCATGCCGATCGCTTGCCAGAGCTGGGTAGCTTCATCAAGCAGGCACAGCAGAAAACTGGCGGCGTAATTGGCGCCGGCGTGATATCGCATCCGTTCGCCCGCCGGGATCGACAGGGCGCGGCACCCCATCGCGCTCGCGAGCGCGTGGAGCACAGCGTTCAGCGGGGCGTCGGCTTCGATGGTAACGGCGCTGCCCGGCAGGCGCATCGCGTCGTCATCGAGACCGGCAAAAAGAAACAGTGGGTGGAAGCCGCCAATTTGCGCACCGTGTTGGGTGGCGGCCGCGAGCAGACCGACTTCCGAGGCGCCGCTGCAATGCACCAGTGCCTGCCCGGCGCTCGGCGACAGATGCGCGGCGCACGAGGCGATGGCGTCGTCGGGAACGCTCAGGAAGACAAGGTCGGCATGGGCGAAGACCGCGTTCATGTCGTTCGGCCGGTGGATTGGCAGGGGCTTACACGCCGGCAGGGCGACCGCGACGCGTTGCGCTGCATCGAGGCGTCGGCTTGCGATCGCCGTCACCTCATACCCCGCGCGTGCCGCCGCGAGCGCGAGGGCGCATGCAACGCGACCGGCGCCGATGAAGCCGAGTGTCGGTCGAGGGGGCGTGGTGGCGGAGCGTGGGGTCATGCTGATGCGTTACTGCGACAGGCGATTCGGCGTGTCGTGCGTTTCGAAATAGGTCTGGAACGCCACGGCGAGGCCAACCATCATCAACATCGCACCCACGAACAGCGACACGCTTACGATGATGACGGCGATCCACCCCGAGCGCGATTTGCGCTGGGCGCTGGCGTTGAACTGGGCATCCCAGCGCTCGTCGGGCCGAAGTCCGTAGACAATCGCCGCCAGGAATGCGGAAAACAGCGAGATGGCGCCGAGAATCGTCAGGCCCCATCCGGCGGGAGACTGCAGCTCACTCGTGACCAGCAGCCCCCAACCCGCTACACCGCAGGCCGATCCCACGACATGGGCCCACCCGAAGCGGTCGCGCAGACCATACAGGTAGAAACGATGCAGCCCCAGCGTGCCGAACAGCATTGCCAGGCCCGCGGTCAGGGTCTTGGATTTATAGGCGACTGCATTCATTGGGATGGGTTATCGGGCTGGCGTTTCGCGAATGACTTCGACCAGCGTCCAGCGCATGCTCGACGCATCGGCGGGCGGATTGACGACGGGTTCGCCGTGGATTTTCACGCGATATTCTACGCCGGGCTTCCACGAGAAGCCATCGATGTGGGCATACCAGAGTTCCCACGGCGCTTTCCCGGAATCGTCGGCGTTGCGCACGCGCAGGCACTTTCGCGGCGCGACGCCCACGCAATCCGCCATTTGCGAATCGACATCGACAATACGGTCTTCTGTCTTGGTGGTGCTGGCGACCGGACGATCCAGCAACGTCTGAGAGGCGTAGGTCAGCGTCTCACCATTCGGGGTGCGCAAAATCAACTGTGTGTCGCGGCGTTCGAAACGGGTGACGCGGGGAAGCGTCTTCAGGTAGCGGTCTTCGAAGGCCATCGAGTCCGGGCAAGCCATGCGCGTGGCGGCCGGCGCCTGAAGGCTGACCTGGCCCTTGGCCGGCCCCACCGAGTACTGGCCGAAGATCCGGTTACATCCGCCCGAGCCAGAGAACGCCCCCTTGTCGTTAAAGGTCAGGTTGATGGCGCGGCTTTCCGGCAGACTTGGCAAGTCGTCGACACCTTCCCATCGCATCAGTTGCCAGGTGCCGAGGATGTCGGCCGGGGCGGTGGCGGCGGCCGGCGCGCCGGGCGACGCCTGCGATGGACCGGCGCCGCCCGACGGGGCGGCGCAGCCGGCCAACATGGCCGCCGGCACGAGGAGCGTTGCCATATAGATGGCGAACGAGGCGGGCAGGAAAGAGCGTCGGCGTTGGGTCATGATCATGTCTTGGTGGAATTGCCGGGCGTGCCGGGAGGGCACGATCAGCGAAAGTGTCGCGGCACACGCAGGCGGCGGACGCCGTGTGCAGCCCTGAGTCCATGAAAGGTTGACCGAATGCCGGTCAGTGCAGTTCCTTGCATCGTCATTGCGGTGAGATTCCCGAGTCGATGTCAGTCGTCGTCGTGCGGCCGCGTCACGGTTTCCGATAAGTAATACGGTAGATCGCGCCGGCCTCATCGTCACTGATCAACAGTGAGCCGTCGGGTAACGTAAGGAGGTCGACAGGGCGGCCCCAGACCGACTCGTCGTCTCCCAGCCAGCCTTGCGCGAAGATTTCCTGCCTGGCGACGTTGCCCTTGGCGTCGAGCACGACGCGTACGACCCGGTAGCCGACCTTGCGGCTCCGGTTCCAGGAGCCGTGCTCTGCGATGAACAGACTGCCGCGATAGTCCTTGGGGAACTGTTTGCCGGTGTAAAAGCGCACGCCGAGCGCGGCCACATGGGCGCCAAGCTTTGCCACGGGGGGCGTGAAGTCCGCACAGCGTTTCTCTCGCCCGTATTCCGGATCCGCGATGTTGCCGGCATGGCAGTAAGGGAATCCGAAGTGTTCGCCGAGGCGTGTGAGGCGGTTCAGCTCGTCGTCCGGCACGTCGTCGCCGAGTTGATCGCGACCGTTATCGGTGAACCAGAGCGTGCGTGTCCTGGGTTGCCAGTCGAAGCCTACGGTGTTGCGCACGCCACGGGCGACGACCTGCCAGTCGGTGCCGTCCGGCTTCATGCTGCCGATCATCGCGAAACGATCGCCGTCGCGCTTGCAGACATTGCACGGTGCGCCCACGCCGACATACAGGCGCTGATCGGGGCCGAATGCGATGTACCGCCAGCCGTGGTGACTTTCGCCAGGAAGCTTGTCGTAGACGACGATCGGTTTGCCGGGATTGTCGAGCCGGCTTTCGATATTGTCGAGCTTGACGATGCGCGAGACGGCCGAGATATAGAGTGCGCCGTTGCGTAATGCGACGCCGACGGGCATGTTCAGCCCCGTGGCGACGGTCTGGACCCTGGCCGCATAGGCGCGCGACGGATCGAGTGTGATGGCATAGACAACGCCTTGTGCGCGGCTGCCGACGAATAAGGTGCCTTTCGGGCCAAGCGTCATGCCGCGGGCGCCGGGCACCCGGTCGGAGAGGACTTCGACGTGGAAGCCGGGCGGCAGGACGAGACGTTCGATGGGAAGGGCGTCGCGCGCCGTGGCAAGGCATGGGGCCAGCGCCAGCGCAGCGCCGAAAAACAAACCGACCCGACGCACATACCTCACAAGATGGATGACTCGCAATGCGACCCGCACAGGCCATTGCGGCCGAGCGGGGCGTTGCCATCCACCGGTCAATCGTTGCATGCTGGACTCGCTTCACGCACAGAATGCGTGCATTGTAGACCAGTGCCCGCCGGAGCCAACGCGACGGTCTTGTCCCCCAATCCGGGCGCGGCTTGGCGGGGCGCCGCCGGTGTCCGGGGAAGTGTTTGTTTTGACGAGGGTTTTGCGCTATAATGTCGCGTTTTCTGTCCGAACACTTCTGGATTCACAAGGATTTATTATGGTCGTTATCCGCCTGGCTCGCGGCGGCGCGAAGAAGCGCCCGTTTTACAACATCGTTGCAACCGACTCGCGTAACCGTCGCGATGGCCGCTTCATCGAGCGTATTGGCTTCTACAACCCGGTCGCTGCCGAAGGCACGGAAGGTCTGCGTATTGCTCAAGACCGTCTGACGTACTGGCAAGGCGTTGGCGCACAACTGTCGCCGACCGTGGCTCGTCTGATCAAGCAAGGCGCCAAGGCTGCTGCCTAAGCGCTTCGGCTAGTCAAGCTATCAGCATTGCCGTCGGTTTGCCGATGGCATGAGAATTGAACGGCGGTGCCTGCTCCCGAGCGATCTGGAGCGGTCATCGCCGTGTGTTCGTCACAACGTTGGATTGGCATGGTTCGTTCCGCTCGACCCGCACGTGAGCGGGTACCGCTGAAAATCGGTGCTGAGGCGCGCCGCGCCGCCGGCATGCGTGCCGAGCAGGTGCTCGCCCCGGTGACCGAAGTGCCCGACGATCTCGTCGAGCTGGGTTACATTGGCGACGCCTACGGGATTCGCGGCTGGATCAAGGTGCAGCCGCATACGGGCGAGGGCGAAGGTCTCTTGTCCGCCGATTGTTGGTATTTTCGTCGTCCCGGTGAGTCGGCCTACACCAAGGCCAATGTGCTGCACAGTCGAGGACATTCCGGTACCGTGGTCGCGCAATTGCGCGGCAGCGAAAACCGGTCGGCTGCCGAGGCACTCAAGGGCCTTCAGGTCTGGGTGCCGCGCAGTGCGTTTCCGACCGCCGGTGAAGACGAGTTTTACTGGGTGGACCTCATAGGTGCCCAGGTAACGAATCTGCAGGACGAATCGCTTGGCAAGGTCGTCGGGTTGCTCGACAACGGCGTGCACACCGTGTTGCGTGTCGCTTACGAGGCGCCTGCCGTCGACGACAAGTCGGCGAAGACCGCTGAGCGTCTGATCCCGTTCGTCGCCAAATATGTGCAATCCGTCGATATCGAGGCGGGGCGCATTGTGGTCGACTGGGGTCTCGACTACTGAGATACCGATTGATCGCCCGGCCGCTGTGGTGTCCGGGCACCTCTGGACGGAACCGGTTTGATGCAGTTTGACGTCGTGACGCTCTTTCCCGAGATGTTTCGGGCACTGACCGACTGGGGCGTCACCAGCCGGGCGCTCAAGCAGTCGCGCTACGGTCTGCGGTTTTGGAATCCTCGCGATTTCACGCATAACAACTACCGCACGATCGATGATCGGCCGTACGGCGGCGGCCCGGGCATGGTGATGCTCGCCAAGCCGCTCGACGACGCCATCGAGGCAGCAAAGGCTGCGCAGGCGCAAGCCGGCGTACCGCGCGGCCGGGTGTTGCTGATGTCACCGCAAGGCAAGCCACTGACACATCGTCGTGTCGTGGAACTGCGCGAACAGGAGCAGGGATTGATTCTGCTCTGCGGGCGCTACGAAGCCATCGATCAGCGTTTGATCGATCGCGTCGTGGACGAAGAGGTCAGTGTCGGTGATTTCGTGCTGTCAGGCGGAGAGTTGCCCGCCATGGCACTGATGGACTCGCTGATCCGGCTGCTGCCGGGGGCACTGAACGACGAGCAGTCGGCCGAGCAGGACAGTTTCGTCAATGGCCTGCTCGATTGTCCGCACTACACGCGACCCGAAGAGTACGAAGGGGTGCGTGTGCCCGACGTGCTGTTGGGCGGGCATCATGCAGAGATTGAAAAATGGCGACGCCGCGAGGCGTTGACCAATACCTGGCGCAAACGCCCCGATCTGATCGAGAGCGCACGCGCCAACGGATTGCTCAGTCGTGCCGATGAGGCATGGCTGGCAAGCCTGCGGGTCGATACGTCGGCCAAGTAGGTAGCGGGTGTCGTCATGGGGACGGCATTCGGTTTGCACCCATCCTCTGTCGGGGCCGGCATGCCGGTATATAACGCCGATACGATGGCACAAGGAGTGGTAAATGAATCTGATCGCCAAGATCGAGCAGGAAGAAATCGCGCGTCTGACCGCGAACAAGACGATTCCCGAATTCGCCCCGGGCGACACCGTGATCGTCAACGTGAACGTGGTCGAAGGTACGCGCAAGCGCGTTCAGGCATACGAAGGCGTCGTCATCGCCAAGCGTAACCGTGGCCTGAATTCGGCATTCATCGTCCGCAAGATTTCGTCGGGTGAAGGCGTTGAGCGTACGTTCCAGACGTACTCGCCGCTGATCGCCAGCATCGAAGTCAAGCGTCGTGGTGACGTTCGTCGCGCCAAGCTGTACTACCTGCGTGAGCGTTCGGGCAAGTCGGCACGTATCAAGGAAAAGCTCTCGTTCAAGAGCAAGACCGCTGCTGCCCAGTAAGTCGGACGCCGCTACGCCTGGCGACCTCGTGGCCGGGCGCAGCCAAAGCCGTATGGAAAAGCACCCTTCGGGGTGCTTTTTTCGTTGTGCTGTCTTTCATCGACGCCGATGTTGCGGCGTGTCCTCGTCATCGAACGCCACGAATTGCCGTGCCATTGGCATTTTGTTTGCGTGTACGTGTTCAGGGCTTCCTCGCTAAAATAGTGAAGTTCTCCACCCAGCAAAGGTCTACGTGGCGCCACCTCTGATCCTGCATCCTGAAGCGTTACCCATCGTCTCGACGGGCGAGGGGGAGCCTGCGGTGCCGGCGGAGCGGCTAACGCCCGCCGCGTTGCGTGACCGGCTCGCGAGCCCGCCGATCTGGACGCCGGAGGCCGGCGCGATCGAACTCGCGCCGCCTGCGCAATTTACGCCGCGCGCGGCGGCCGTGCTCGTGCCGTTGGTGATGCGCGCGCATGGCACGACTGTGCTGCTGACGCAGCGAACCCAACATCTGAGCACGCACGCCGGGCAAGTGAGCTTTCCTGGCGGTAGCCGCGAGCCCGACGATCTGTCGCCGATCGCCACAGCCTTGCGTGAGTCGCGTGAAGAAATAGGTCTCGATTCGGGAGCGGTGGAAGTGATCGGACGCCTGCCCGACTACGTCACCGGAACCGGCTTTCGTGTTGCACCGGTCGTGGGCCTGGTCAAGCCGCCGTTCGATCTCATCGCCGACGCCGGTGAAGTCGACGAGATTTTCGAGGTGCCGCTGGATTTCCTGATGGACCCTGCACATCATCAGATCCGCGTCTTCCACTATCAGGTGGGCGAACGCCGGTTTTACGCGATGCCCTATCCGAAGCCCGCGGGAGGTGAATACTTCATTTGGGGTGCAACGGCCGGCATGCTACGTAATTTCTATCAGCTCCTGCGGGCCTGACGCGAGAGACCGATCGTTTTCGCGAGTTGTCTGCCTATAGCGTGAAGTGAGTGCGTCGTGCAGGCGCCTGGGGCGGGCATTTGCGAGAAGCTGTGCTATCGTTACACCATTCCGTCTGGTGATCTGAACGCACGCATGACATTCTTTTCGGTACTCCTCGCGCTGATCCTCGAGCAGATGCGTGCCCTCTCCACGCAAAACCCGATCTACAACCTGATTCGCTCCCACGCGACCCATACGTCGCAATCGTTCGATGCCGGGCTACCCCGTCATGGCGTGCTTGCGTGGCTGGTCGTAGTGCTGCCGTTTGTGCTGGCGGTCGGCGTCATCTACTACCTGCTCATGCGGGTCAACATTTTCCTGGGCTTCGCGTGGAACGTGCTCGTCGTCTACCTGACGATGGGATTCCGGCAGTTCAGTCACTACTTCACGGACATTCACGTTGCGCTGAACAACGATAACGTGAACGAAGCACGAGAAATCCTGCATCAGTGGATTGGCATCGACACGGTCGACATGCCGGTGGACGAGATCGTGCGTCACACACTGTTGCACGCGGTCATTGCCTCGCATCGCCACGTTTTTGGCGTGTTTTTCTGGTTCCTGATGCCGGTCGGTCCGGCGGGGGCGGTGTTGTACCGTCTCGCCGAATATCTGTCGCGTCGCTGGACGGAACCCGCACCCGATCGCAGCCCGGCGTTCGGGGCCTTCGCGCGCAAGGTTTTCTATGTCATCGACTGGGTGCCGGCTCGTTTGACCGCCATCGGTTTCGCCATCGTCGGCAACTTCGAAGACGCTATTTATGCCTGGCGCCACTATGCCAAGCAGTGGCCGAACGAGAACGAAGGCATTCTGCTGGCCGCGGGTAGCGGCGCACTCGGCGCGCGGTTGACTGGCCCGCTGGCCGAGGTCTCGAGCGTCGATGCGCTGAACCAGGGCGACGACGCCGTCCTGCCTGTCGGCAGCGAATGCACGCCGCGCACGCTTCAGGCAGCCGTCGGCCTGGTCTGGCGCGCGGTTCTGCTTTGGATGCTCCTGTTGCTGCTGCTGACCCTCGCCGTGTGGCTGGGCTGACGCTCAAGCAAGATCCCGCAAAAAACCCCGCAGAAGCGGGGTTTTTTTATGGCCGACTCGCGCTGGCTTCTCTCTACCGCCAACTGAGGCGTCAATAGGGAATCTCTTGCTCCGACTCGTGAACGAGCTGGGCATAGAGCGTATGGCGCTGTTGCGAGATGCTTCCGTCGGACACGGCCGCGAGAATCGCGCAACCGGGTTCTTTCAGGTGATGGCAATTGTAGAAACGACAGCCGGTGAGCCGCGCACGGAACTCGGGGAAGGCGCGCTCCAGTGCGCCTTCCTTGAGGTGATGCAGACCGAATTCCTGAAAGCCCGGCGAATCGATGAGCAGTCCGCCTTCGGGCAGGTGAAAGATTCGCGTGAAGGTCGTCGTATGCTTGCCCGAGTTCAACACCGTGGAGATCTCGCGTGTCGCGGCGTCGGCATCGGGGACGAGCAGGTTCACGAGGCTGGACTTGCCCATGCCCGACTGCCCGAGCAGCAACGACGCTTGATGTGCCAAGCGAGGCAGCAAAAGCGCCTTCGCCCCTTCCGGGTCCGCCCGCACGGAAAGCTCCAGCACGTCGTATCCGAGCGCGCGATAGGGCGCCAGGCGCTCGCGCGCAGCGGGCAAGGCCGCGGTGACATCGGTCTTGTTGAGCACGATCAGCGGTCGCAGTGCATTGGCTTCCGAGGCGACCAGTGCTCGGCCCAGCAAATCCTCACTGAAGTACGGCTCGGTGCCCAACATGATGACCAACTGGTCGATGTTGGCGGCGAAGAGCTTGCTCTTGAACTGGTCTGAGCGGTAAAGCAGGTTGCGGCGCGGCAGGATCTCTTCAATCACGCCCTGATCGCCGGTGCGCGCCCAGGCGACTTCGTCGCCGACCGCAATTTCACTCTTCTTGCCGCGCGGAAAGCACAGCACCGTTTCGCCATCGTCGGCTTCCACGACGTAGTGACGACCGTGCGCCGCCGTGACTCGGCCGTGACGGCGTTCCTGCGCGGTTGTTTCGGCCGGCGCGGCTTTTCCCTTGAGGCTGCGCTTCATGCGTGCCCCAGCAAACGGTCGATGCGCTGGGAGGCGGGCGGATGCGAATAGTAGAACGCGGTGTAGACGGGGTCGGGCGTGAGCGTCGACGCATTGTCCTGGTAAAGCTTGACGAGGGCGTTGACCAGATCGCTGGCTTGCGTCTGGCTGGCGGCGAAGGCGTCGGCTTCGAACTCGTGCTTGCGAGATGTCAGGCTGCCGAGCGGGCTGGCGAAAAAGCCGAACACTGGAAGCACGAGGAAGAACAGCACCAGCGCCAACGCGTTGTTGCTGCCGGTCAGCGACGGCATCACGCCGAGATCGGTGTAGAACCATGTGCGGCCGATCAGCCAACCGAGCAGGGCAAGGAATGCCAGCGACAGCACGAAGGCGACGATCAGGCGCTTCGTGATATGGCGACGCTTGAAGTGACCCAACTCGTGGGCCAGCACGGCTTCGATTTCGGCGGGTGAGAGCCGCTCGATGAGCGTATCGAAAAACACAATGCGCTTGGTGCGGCCGAAGCCGCTGAAATAGGCATTGCCGTGTGCCGAACGCTTCGAGCCATCCATCACGAACAAACCGCGCGCCGCGAAGCCGCAGCGCTGCATCAGCCCCTCGATGCGCTGCGCCAGCGACACGTCCGAGAGCGGTTCGAACTTATTGAACATCGGGGCGATGACGTGCGGGAAGATGAACTGCACGAACAGATTGAAGCCGACCCAGACCACCCACGTGTACAGCCACCACAACGGTCCTGCGCGCTCCATGAGCCACAGCACGGCGAACAGCAACGGCAGTCCGAGCAAGACGCCGATGGCGGTGGCCTTGATCATATCGGCAATGAACAGCCCGAGCGACATGCGGTTGAAGCCGAAACGCTGTTCGATCACGAACTGCCGCACGTAAGTAAAGGGCAGATCGACGAGGCCGGAAATCAACAGCACGGCGGCGATCAATGCGATCTGGCCCAGATAGCCTTCGCCGAGCCACTCGGTCACGCCGATATGCAGCAGGTTCAACCCGCCGAGCAGCGTGAAAGCGACGAGCAGTACCGCCTGGGCAAAGATCTCGGCCATGCCCAGACGGGTGCGGGCGACCGTGTAATCGGCGGCCCGCTGATGGTCGGTCAGTGTGATCGTGCTGGCAAATCGCTCGGGAACGGCCGCCCGATGGGTGACCACATGGCGGATCTGACGAGCGGCCAGCCAAAGCTTGGTCATGACCATCGCCAGCAGGAAGATCACGAAGAGGTAAGTGAGCATGCGCTTAAGGAGAATCCGAAGTATGCGAGAATTATAAGTTCTTTCGACCGGCGGGGCGCCCTTGCCGGTCGCCTACCGACGCGTTTTCCAGAGTCTTCCGACCATGTCTGTCATTCCATCCCAACATCCCACGTCTGCCGATGCCGAGACGACGCTTGCGCGCGCCGAGTTCAATCTGGTCTGGCTCGATATGGAAATGACCGGCCTGCAGCCCGACAGCGACCGAATCATCGAGGTGGCGGTGATCGTCACGGACTCCGCGCTGACGCGCCGCATCGAGGGGCCGGTGTTCGCGATCCATCAATCGGACGCCGTGCTCGACGCAATGGACGACTGGAACAAGTCGACACATGGGCGCTCGGGGCTGATCGAACGCGTGAAGGCATCGGCGGTGGACGAGGCGTCTGCCGAAGCGCAACTGATCGAGTTCCTCTCGCAGTACGTGCCACCCAACAAGTCGCCGATGTGCGGCAATTCGATCTGTCAGGATCGCCGTTTCATGGCGCGTTACATGCCCAGGCTCGAAGCGTTCTTTCATTACCGGAACCTGGACGTCAGCACGCTCAAGGAGCTTTGCCGTCGCTGGGAACCCGCGGTCTACAAGGGCTTCAACAAGCGGGCCGCCCACACGGCGATGGCCGACATTCATGAGTCGATCGACGAACTGGTGTACTACCGCGAGCATTTCCTGAAGACGACCGTACCCGGCGCCCCCGAGGCGGCCGCACCCACTTCGGCCTGATCTTCACCACAGACACTTCACAACGCCAGCCACATCGCTGGCGTTGTGCTTTGGATGGCCGAGTGGCATGGCCCGGAACGTCCTGTCGTCAGTCCATCAGGCGGGTTTCGGTGCGCGAATGGCGCTCTTGGGACGGAAGGCCTTGCAGACGGCGTCGTCGGTCTCGATGTAAGGTCCGCCGATCAGGTCGATGCAGTACGGCACGGCGGCAAAAATGCCGGGCACGATCGACTTTCCGTCCATATCGCGCAACCCTTCGAGCGTTTCCTTGATCGACTTGGGCTGCCCGGGCAGGTTGATGATGAGCGCGGCACGCGCCGGCGTCTCGCGGATCACGGCGACCTGACGCGACAGGATGGCCGTCGGTACGAAGCGCAGGCTGATCTGACGCATCTGCTCTCCGAAGCCGGGCATCTCCTTCGTACCCGCCCGCAATGTGGCCTCCGGCGTGACGTCGCGTCGCGCAGGGCCTGTGCCGCCCGTGGTGAGCACCAGATCGCACTGCATCGTGTCGACCAGGTCGATCAGCGTGGCGGTAATGCCGTCGGCATCATCGGGAATCAGGCGAGTTTCGGCCACCCAGGGGGACCGGAGCGCGGCGCCAAGCCAGGCCTGGAGCGCCGGAATGCCCTGGTCGTCATAGGTACCCTGACTCGCTCGATCGCTGATCGAGACGAGGCCTACGCGAAGTTCGTCCGGGTGGGAGCGGGCGACCATCACTCTTCCTCGCGGGTTGGGAATTCCGGCAGTTCGTTCTCGGCGTCGTCTGAAGTTTCGGCGTGGGACGATCCGGTGCCCAGCAGATCCTTGAGCGCCTGGAATAGCTCGCGGAAGGCTTTGGGCGGCTTTTGCGCGGCCTGCTCACGGCGGGCGTTGCGAATCAGTGTGCGCAGTTGCTGGGCATCGGCTTGCGGGTGCTGGGCGAGCAGTTCGGTGAGCGCCTCGTCCTTGGCCAGCAGGCGCTCGCGCCAGCGCTCGAGCGCATGCAGCTTGGCCGTTTCCGCCTTCGAGACGCCTTTGATGACGTCGAGGGCGCGGCGAATCGCTTCGACTTCCGACTCGTGCAGCGTGCGCATTTGCTTGCCCACGTACTGCATCTGGCGACGGCGGCCTTCATGTGCGGTGATCTTGCGGCAGTCCTTGACGGCGCGTTCGAGATTCTCGGGCATCGGCACGCGGGCGAGCGCGTCCTTGGCCAGATTGACCAGTTCTTCGCCAAGATCCTGCAAGGCATGCGACTCGCGCTTGCGTTGGGATTTGCTCGGGCCTTCGTCGGGAAGCTCGGCGTGGGCGATTTGGTTAAAGCGTTGATTGTGCGTCATGGGCGCTATTGTAGCGCGGCGCGCGGCGTCCAAATAGTTGCCGTGCCGACGCACGGCGGCGGGGAAGTCGCGCTAAGATGGCGGTTCCTATTCAGCCACTGACCGAATCGCGCCGATGTCCCAAGCGACCCAGCATTTCACGCATACCCAAGATCAACTCAAGGAAATTGTCAGCGACGTACTGCAATACGCTCGTTCGCTCGGCGCCACCGATGCCGCGGCTGAGATCTCCGAGGGCGACGGCTTGTCGGTCTCGGTGCGTCGCGGCAAGGTCGAGACCATCGAGCGCAATCGCGACAAGATGGTGGGTGTGACGGTATTCATCGGTCAGCGCCGCGGCAATGCCAGCACGTCCGACTTCTCGCGCAAGGCGCTGCACGACACGGTCGATGCGGCCTATAACATTGCCCGCTTTACGGCCGAAGACGACTGCGCCGGGCTTGCCGAGTCCGAACTGCTGGAGATGCATCCGCAGGACCTGTCGTTGTTTCACCCGTGGGGCATTTCGGCCGACGACGCGGTCGAATTGGCGCGTCGCGCCGAGACGGCGGCATTCGAGGTGAGTCCGCTCATCCGGAATTCCGAAGGCGCCGGCGTGTCGGCCCAGCACTCGCAATTCATGCTGGGGACGACTCGCGGCTTCCTGTCGGGATATCCGTATTCGCGACACTACCTGTCGGTCTCGCCGATTGCCGGATCGGGCCGCCATATGCAGCGCGACGATTGGTATTCGTCCAAGCGCGCCGCCGAAGACCTGGCCTCGCCCGAAACGGTCGGCCGCTACGCCGCCGAGCGCGCGCTGGCCCGCCTGCACGCGCGCAAGCTGTCCACGCGCAAGTGCGCCGTGCTGTTCGAGGCACCGCTCGCCGCCGGTCTGCTGGGGGCGTTCGTGCAGGGTGTGAGCGGTGGCGCGCTGTATCGCAAGGCCACGTTCCTCGTTGATACCCTCGGCAAGCCGGTGTTTGCCGATCATGTCGGCATTTACGAAGATCCGCACGTGCCGCGCGCCATGGGCAGCGCCCCGTACGACGAAGAAGGCGTGAGGACGCGTGCCCGAGACGTGGTGAGCGATGGCGTGGTGCAGGGTTACTTCCTGTCGACCTATTCGGCCCGAAAGCTCGGTATGCAGACGACCGGCAACGCGGGCGGCTCGCACAACCTGCGCATGTACAGCAAGCTCACCGCGCCGACGGACGACTTCCGAGCGATGCTGCGCAAGCTCGGCACCGGTCTGCTCGTGACCGAACTGATGGGGCAGGGCGTGAACTATGTGACGGGCGATTATTCGCGCGGCGCCTCGGGCTTCTGGGTGGAGAACGGCGAAATTCAGTATCCGGTCGAGGAGATCACGCTGGCCGGCAACCTGAACGACATGTTCCGCCAGATCGTGGCGATCGGGGCCGACGCCCTCGTGCGCGGTACCAAGGAGGTCGGGTCAATCCTGATTGAACAAATGACCATCGCCGGTCATTGATGCTGCGAATCGCCGTTGCGACGCCATAAACGCGTTGCATTTGTGCGCCGCAACGGGGCAAAACCCCATTTGCCGTGTCCGGTACAGGTAGTTTGCGTTATGCTTAGGGGTTTTCTTAAGCCGTGGCTTAAGAACAGACGCGGTAGTTAGGGTAATGGGCGCGCTCATAAGGCGCGCCTTCTCATAACTAGAGACCAGGAATTGGAGGAAAAAGACTCATGAAAAGCACCATGACCAAGTTGCTGAGCGCGCTTGTCGCGACCGGAATGGTGGCTGCGGCTCACGCAGCCGATCTGAAGATCGGCGTGGCCGAGGCACTGTCGGGCGGTGCGGCGCAATATGGCGCCGCCATCAAGAACGGTTTCCAGCTCGCGGCTGACGAAATCAACGCCGCCGGCGGCATCAACGGCAACAAGCTCGTACTGCAGGTCGAAGACGAGCAGGGCAAGAAAGAAGAGGCGATCAACGTCTTCAAGAAGCTGATCTTCCAGGACAAGGTGCTGATGGTTTTCGGCCCGACGTTGTCGAACTCGGCGCAGGCGGCCGATCCGATCGCGCAAGCGGCCAAGACCGTGGCGTTCGGCACGTCGAATACGGCTGACGGCATTACGTCCATCGGCGACTACATCTTCCGCAACTCCGTGACGGAAGCCGACGTGCTGCCCGAGACCATCAAGGTCGCGACCAAGCACACGGGCATCAAGAAAGTCGCGGTGCTGTATGGCAACGACGACGTGTTCACCAAGAGCGGCTACGACAACTTCAAGAAGGCGCTGGCCGATCTGAAGATCCCGGTCACGACGACCGAGACGTTTGCCAAGGGTGACGTGGACTTCAAGGCACAGCTCACGAAGATCAAGGCGAGCAACCCGGACGCCATCGTGCTGTCGGCCCTGATCGCCGAAGGCGCGCCGATCATGGTGCAGGCCCGTCAGTTGGGCATCAACGTGCCGTTCATCGGCGGCAACGGCATGAACTCGGTCAAGGTGTTCGATCTGGCCAAGGGCAGCTCGGACGGCTTGTGGGTGGGTAGCCCGTGGTCGATCGAGAACAGCACGCCGGCCAACACGAAGTTCATCGCCGCCTACAAGGCGAAGTACAACGTGTCTCCGGACCAGTTCGCGGCGCAAGCCTATGACGCGATGTATATCGCGGCGGGCGCAATCAAGAGCGTGAAGATCTCGGGCAACCTGGATGCCGACCGCAAGGCGCTGCGCGACGCGCTGCCGAAGGTCACGCACGACGGCGCCACGGGCAAGTTTGCGTTCCGTCAGGCCATGGGCAAGAACGGCAAGCCGGCCGGGTACGACGCACAACAGGCGCCTATCGTCAGCGTGACGAAGGGCACCAAGTACGTCATCGAGAAGTAAGCAGCCCGGCAGTACTTGAAGAAGTCCGCATGGGCGTAGAGCTGAAAGGCGCTACGCCCATCGGCGTTTCTGGCGCACGCCGTACCCCCGTGCGGCGCGTGTCCCCGTCCCTCAGGCTGGAATAGACACCATGCTGGAACAGCAACTCGTCAACGCACTCTCCCTCGGGTGCGTGTACGCCTTGTTCGCGCTCGGGTTCACCCTCGTGTTCGGCATCCTCGGCGTTATCAATCTCTCGCACGGCGCGGTCTTCATGGTCGGCGCCTATGCGGCGCTGCAAGCCGTCGTGCGTCTTCATCTGCCGCTGTGGGCGGCGATCGTCACGGCGGTCGTGGTGGCTGGCCTGGTCGGCCTGCTCATCGACGTGCTGGTGCTCAAACCGTTGCGCAAACGCGGTGCGCCTCACCTGATTCCGATGATTGCCACCATTGGCGTGGGCATTCTGCTCAACAACGGAGTGCAAGGTATTTTCGGCGCGGAGAACCTGCGATTCCCGTACGAACTCGTGCCGCAGGACACCCTGACGGTGGCCGGCGTGCACATGACGGTACTGGAACTCGCGATCATCTTCATCTCGTTTGCGCTCATGGCCGTGCTCATTGCCACGATCAAGAAGACGCAACTCGGGCGCGCGCTGCGCGCCATTGCCGAGTCGCCGAAGGCAGCCTACCTGCTCGGGATCAACGTCGAGGGCCTGTTCCTGGCGACGTCGTTCGCCGCGGCGGGGCTGGGCGGCATGGCGGGGGTGCTGATCGGGCTTTACTCGAACGCCGTCTTCCCGCTGATGGGGCAGCCGATGTTGCACAAGGGGATCGCGGTCATCATTCTCGGCGGCATGGGCGACATTCGCGGCGCGATGATCGGCGGCCTCTTCCTCGGCTTCGCGGAAGTGTTGTCGGTCGCGTATATCGGCTCGAACATGCGCGACGCCGTGGCATTCGGCCTGTTGTTCCTGATCCTGCTGGTGCGTCCGCAGGGGTTGTTCGGCAAAGTGCTCGAACGCAAAGCGTAATCACGGGGGCGCAATGGACTGGTTTAACAATTTCTGGGCGGTTTATAGCAATCTGGTGCTGACATTCGGCACCAATGCGCTGCTGGCCCTGTCGATTTACCTCACGCTCTCGTGCGGCATGCTGGCCATGGCCAATGCCGCGTTCATGGGCATCGGTGCGTACACGGCGGCGTTGCTCACGATGAACTACGACACGCCGTTTGCGGTGTCGTTGGCCGGTGGCATGGCAGCGCCCGCGCTCATCGCGTTCATCATCGGCAAGCCGACGCTGCGTCTGTCGGGCGTGTATCTCGCGATGGCGACGCTGGGCTTCGGCGAAGTCGTGCGTGTGCTGACGCTCAACGCCGAGGGTCTGACCGGCGGTGCGCTGGGCCTGAACGGCATTCCTCAACTCACGCAGTGGTGGCATGTGGCGGGGGCCGTGGTGATCGCGCTCGCCGTGTTGTGGCGCCTGCGCCGCTCCAAAGTGGGCCGTGCCTTCGAAGCCATCAAGGAAGACGAGACGGCGGCGGGCCTCATGGGCATCAACGTCACGGGCTACAAGATGTTGGCGTTCGTGCTGGGGGCGGTGCTCGCCGGGCTGGCCGGAGCACTCAATGCGCATCTGACGTTCTTCATCGGACCGAACGAATTCGGCTTCGACCGTGGCGTGGAGATTCTCACCATGGCGATTCTTGGTGGTATCAACGGGCTCGTGGGGCCGGTGCTCGGCAGCACGATTCTTACGCTGCTGCCCGAATTGCTGCGTGCGTTCGACGCCTTCCGTCTGGTGGTCAACGGCCTGATTCTGGTGCTGATCGTGCTGTTCCTGCCCAAGGGCATTTGGGATCCGGTGCGTTTTCGCCGTTGGTTCCGTGCCGGCAAGACGCGCTCGGCCTCTTCCACGTAAGCGGACGAGGGATACGACATGCTCAAGCTTTCCAATATTTCCAAACGATTCGGTGGTCTGCACGTTCTCCAGGACGTGAACATCGAGGTGCCGCAAGGCACGATCTTCGGCCTGATCGGCCCGAACGGGGCGGGTAAGACGACCGTCTTCAATCTGATCACCGGACTGTTGCAGCCCACGGGCGGCAGCATTACGTTCGACGGCGAGAGTCTCGTGGGGCAGAAGCCGCACAAGATTACGCAGCGCGGCATTGCCCGCACGTTCCAGAACATTCGTGTCTTCAAGGAGATGACGCTGATCGAGAACGTGGTGGTCGGCATGCACCGGCATCTCTCGTATGGCCCGGCGGGCCTGCTGTTCTCGCTGCCAGGGTATCGAGAGATGGAGAAGCGCTCGCGCGAACGCGCGCATGAGTTGCTCTCTTGGGTGAAGCTCGATCACAAGGCGCATGACATCGCCGACAACCTGTCTTATGGCGATCAGCGCAAGCTCGAGCTGGCACGGGCGCTGGCGACCGAGCCCAAGCTATTGCTGCTCGACGAGCCGGTAGCCGGCATGAACACGGGCGAGAAGGTCGATCTCATGAGCGAGATCGAGAACATCAAGGCGCGCGGTTACACGATCTTCATGATCGAGCACGACATGCGTTTTGTGATGGGCTTGTGCGAGCGCATTGCCGTGTTGAACTTCGGACGCATCATCGCCGAAGGCAGTCCCGACGAAATCAAGCACAACCCGCAGGTCATCGAAGCCTATCTCGGCCGCGATGACGATGACGACGATGCGGCTGCCCTCGCGGCCGGCGCGGAGGACAAGGCATGAGCGCGCTGCTCGAAGTGAAGGGCCTGAAGGTGGCCTATGGGCATATCGAAGCCGTGAAGGGCGTCGATTTTTCGTTGCGCGAGCACGAGATCACCTCGCTCGTCGGTGCCAATGGCGCGGGCAAGTCGACGACGCTGCTCGCCTTGTCGGGTCTCATCAAGAAGCAGGCGGGCACGATTCTCTTCGAAGGGGAGGACGTCGGCGGACTGGCACCGAACAAGATTGTGCAGCGCGGTCTGGTGCAGGTGGCCGAGGGACGCGCCACGCTCACGACGATGTCCGTGCGTGAGAACCTGGAGCTTGGTGCTTATACGCGTCGCGACAAGCAGAACGTGAAGGCGGATCTGGACAAGGTGCTGGGGCGCTTCCCACGGCTTGCTGAGCGTATCGAGCAGATGGCCGGCAACTTGTCGGGGGGCGAACAGCAGATGTTGGCGATTGGTCGTGCGTTGATGGCGCGGCCGCGTCTGTTGCTGCTCGATGAGCCGTCGATGGGGCTCGCGCCGATCATCGTGCAGGGCATCTTCAGCACCCTCAAGGAAATCAACGCTGAGGGGCTGACCATCTTCCTGGTCGAGCAGAACGTGCGCCAGGCGCTGAAGATTGCGCAACACGGCTACGTGCTCGAGACCGGCAAGGTGGTGCTCGAAGACACGGGGCGAAATCTGCTGGGCAATCCTCGCGTGCTCGAGGCGTATCTGGGCGGTTGACGTCTGGCGGTGGGGCGCGGTCGCGTGCGCGCTGCCCGTCGCTTCACCGTAGGACGAGGACGGCGTCGATCAGGCGGCGTCGACGGGCTATCTGACGATAGCGTGTCGACGCCGCTTTTTTTGTGCGAGGCAGCAGACGCAGTGAGCCGGCACGCTTGCGCAGACGGATCGGAGCCCGTTCCTGCCGCCCGTTGGGTTGATGTCCAAGCGACTTGGGCGGGCTTCAATTTGGCTGGAGGGGGAGAACGGACGACCAGACGCATTGGCAGACCAGCGCAATTGGTGCATGCTTCGGCTAACTGGCATAGGGCGGGGGAGAGGTGTACCCAACGCTACCGATTGTTGTTGCCTGCATCGGACATCCAGAATCAAAGGGTATCTCATGGACGCCTTTCTGATGGAGCGTGCGTCGCCCGGGCAGCAGGTTTTTGCCTGTTGCCTGGCGATTGTCATCCTCGCTGCCCTGATATCCACGGCGCCGCGGGCGACCGCTGCATTCCCGGCGGTTGCTGCGTTCCTGCCCATGTGTGGGCTGGCGGTCTTCACGACGGCGACGATCGCTTCGTTCTTGTTGGCGGCACAGTTTCGGGTGAGCCGGCTGCCGGTGCTCGGGCTGCTTGCCGGAGCTTATGCCTTCATGGCATTGACCGTCGCGATGCAATTGCTGACGCTCCCGGGTCTTTTTGCGCCGCAGGGGCTGCTCGGGGCGCTTCCGACGACATCCGGCTGGATCTGGGTCTTCTGGCATGTGGGGTTCCCCGCCCTCGTGCTCATCGCGATGACGGTGCGACGCCGTTTGACTCCGCAGTCCGTGACGGATTTGGCGCCCACCGGTCGTGCGATGTGGCTCTTTGTGGGCCTGCCGCTTGTGATGGGCGTGCTGCTCTGCCTGACGGCGCTGGCCGTGCCACTGCCGCCTGCGTTGTCACCGGCGAGCGCGCCCGGGGATTTCTCCAGCGGCGGTGCTGGCATCGTGCTGCTCGTCGTGAATCTCGTCGCACTGTGCGCCGTACTGGCGATCGGTCGCCTGCACACGGTGCTCGACGTGTGGGTAGCGCTCGCCGTGCTTGCCTGTGTGACGGATACCGTGCTCAGCCTGATGAGTACGGTGCGATTCTCGCTGGGGTGGTACCTGGCGCGGCTATTCAGCATGTCGGCCCCGGGGTTGCTTGTCTGCGTGCTGGTGTGGGAAGTCACGCGGCTATACCGCGAGCTGGAGCGCGCGCACCAGCGTCTGATCGAATACAGCAACCGCGATGCGCTCACAGGCATCTTCAACCGCAGCTACTTCAACGAGCGGTTTCCGCGCGACTTCGATCAGGCCCGCCGCTCGGGTCATCCGTTATCGTTGTTGATGGTCGACGTGGATCACTTCAAACGCTACAACGACGCGTATGGGCATCCGCTTGGCGACGAGTGCCTGGCACATGTGGCGCTGGCCATCATGCGGGCGACGCATCGACCCACGGATCTCGTAGCGCGATACGGCGGGGAGGAATTCGTGGTCGTCCTGCCGGAGACCGACGAGAACGGCGCCAGGTTCGTCGCTACGCGCGTGACGGAAAGTGTTCGGGCGCTGGCGGAGCCCGATCCGGGGCCGCCGGGATACGTGACAGTGAGCGTTGGCTGCGCAACGTATGTGCCGCAGCAGGGGGGGGCAGGCGATACGCCGGCGCGTTTGATCGCCTTGGCGGATGACGCGTTATACGCCGCCAAGCGCCTCGGCCGTGATCGCGTACATGTGTCGGAGCACCTGCCGACAAACGGCGGCGAACGACACGGCGCGCTCGCGCAGGCGCCGCGCGAAAACCTTAGTGCATGAGCGGGGGGAGACGCCATGCGTTCGGCATGACCCACAACTGCCGATTGAACAGTGATGCGGGAATTCTCGCGAAGTGTCCAGCGACGATGGCCGCGTCGATCCGTTGCGAGCGATTGCCGACCTGAAATGCCTGCCGGAGGGCGTCACGGTGCTGATGCTGCTCGCAGCGTCACAGGCGTCGTTAGCGGTGAGCGGTGAGCGGCGTGGGTCTCGTCGCTTCAAATCCGTTCGTAAGTCACGAACGCATAGTCGAAGTCGTTCGGCGCGGGCGAGTGGTGGGTTTCGCGGGCAGCTTCCCGCCATTGGGTCGCGGGCAAATCCGGGAAGTGCGCGTCGCCTTCGAACGCCTTCGCGATCTCGGTGACAATCACTTTGTCCGCGCTTGCCAGCGCCTCCGCGTACAACTGCGCGCCGCCAATCAGGCAGATTTCCTCGACACCTACGCACAGCCGCATCGCGTCGACGAGCGACCCGGCCACGTCGCAGCCGTCGATCTTCAGATCCGGATTGCGCGATACGACGATATTGCGGCGGCCCGGCAACGGACGGCCGATCGAATCGAACGTCTTGCGCCCCATCACGATCGGCTTGCCCAGCGTCGCGCGCTTGAAATGAGCGAGATCTTCCGGCAGACGCCACGGCAATTGATTGTCTCGCCCGATCACGCCATTCTTGGCGCGGGCGACCACCAGCGTCAGAATCGTCATACGGCCACCGGTGCCTTGATATGCGGATGCGCTTCGTATCCGGCGATATGGAAGTCCTCGAAACGGTAATCGAAGATCGAATCGGGCTTGCGCGAGATCTCGAGCGTGGGCAGCGCCAACGGCTCGCGCGCAAGCTGCGTGCGAACCTGCTCGAGGTGGTTGTTGTACAGATGGCAGTCGCCGCCCGTCCAGACGAAATCCCCCACCTCGAGCCCGGTCTGCTGCGCCATCATGTGCGTGAGCATCGCGTAGCTCGCGATGTTGAACGGCACGCCCAGGAAAATATCCGCGCTGCGCTGATAGAGCTGGCACGATAACTTGCCGTCAGCCACATAGAACTGGAAGAACGCATGACACGGCGGCAGCGCCATGCGCGGAATCTCTCCGACATTCCAGGCGGACACGATCAGACGGCGCGAGTCGGGCGTCGTGCGGATTTGCTCGACGAGCTGTGTGATCTGGTCGATATGGCCGCCATCGGGCGTCGGCCACGAGCGCCACTGCGCGCCGTAGACAGGGCCGAGTTCACCCTCGGCATCGGCCCATTCGTTCCAGATGGACACGCCGTTTTCCTGCAGATAGCGCACGTTGGTGCTGCCCTGCAGGAACCACAGGAGTTCGTGCACGATGGACTTGATGTGCACTTTCTTGGTGGTGACGAGCGGGAAACCTTCCTGCAGGTCGAAGCGCATCTGGTAGCCGAACACCGAGCGCGTGCCCGTGCCGGTGCGGTCGGTCTTGTCTGTGCCATGTTCAAGTACATGGCGCATGAAGTCTAGGTACTGTTTCATAGGCCCATCCGTTTTGCCGGATTTTACCAGCCTCCGGGGGACGCCGTGCTGCGCGAGGGTCAGACGTCGGCGACACTCGCGGCGAAAGCCACCGGATGCTCGACCGTCAGGCGTACGCCCACGCGCTCGCCCGCCTCGTGGGCCAGTTCACTATCCACGCGAGCGATCACCTCGCGACCCGACGCCAGACGAAGCGTGTAAAGCTGATCGGCCCCGCGGAACGCACGCCGTACCAGCGTCGCTTCGAACGGGCTGGCCGGGTCGTGGGCAATGTCATCTGCGCGCAGCAAAACGTCGACGCTCACGGGGTACGTGTCCTTGGCGGCGCTGCTCAGCAGCTTGTCGGCGAGCATGGGCGAGACGGCCAGTTCCCCAAGTTCGAGCGAGATGCCGCCACCGTCGGCATTGCCGCGGAAGGTGCCGGGTATCAAGGCGCCGCGTCCGATGAAATCCGCCACCACACGGTTGGCGGGCATGCGCCACAACGCTTGCGCGGGCGACCACTGAGCGATGGCCCCCGCATGCATCACCCCGATGCGATCGGCCATCGCGAACGCTTCATGCTGGTCGTGGGTGACAAGGATCGCCGTCGCGCCGCTCGCCCGGATGATCTCCCGCACCTCGACCGCCAGTCGCTCGCGCAAATCAAGATCGAGGTTCGAGAAAGGTTCGTCGAGCAACAGCAGTGCCGGGGCGGGGGCCAGGGCGCGCGCGAGCGCCACGCGTTGCTGCTGACCGCCGGAGAGTTCGTGAGGGTACTTCTTCAACGCCCCCGCCAGCCCCACGCGCTCGGCGAGCCCCTCCACCCGCGCCTGACGCTCGCCCCGCGCCATGCGCCCGATGCCGAAGCCGATGTTCCGCGCAACGTCCAGATGCGGGAACAGCGCGTAGTCCTGGAACACAACACCGACGTGGCGACGCTCCGGCGGCTCGCTGAACTGCGCATTGGCGACTTCGTGACCATCGAGCACGATGCGCCCGCCCGCCAACGGCTCGAACCCGCACACGGCGCGCAGCACCGTCGTCTTGCCGCAGCCGGACGGGCCGAGCAGGCAGCCGATCTCGCCACGCGCGAGCGACAGCGACAAGTCGCGTACCGCGGTGTGGACGTGGCCGTCAGTCTCGTAATTTACACAGAGATGGTCGAGCAGCAGGTAGGGCAGGGGCATCGGCGTGGAAAAGTGTGAGTCGACGCAAGCACGTCAACGAAGCAGAGTCATGGAAACGAGCCGACGCGAATGGACATGAATGCCCGCAAGGTGGCATTTTCGCGGGAGGCCGGGCACTTTCTGCGGCCGTGCGCGTCAGAGTCGCAATCGCGAATGCGTATAATTTACAACGCTTTAGACCGGTAAGTGTCTACCAGTTCCCCGAAGTCACGCGACGGGGCAACGGCTGTGCGCCGTCGCCCGGGGGTTTTCCCGCCGCTCGCTCGTCCGCCCCATTTCCGCTACCCGTTACGATTTGCCGATGTCATCGACGCCCCCGTTCCGCGCCGCCGCCGATTCTGCCGCCATCGATCCCGTCATGGCCGAGCGTTCGCCTCCCGTCGCCCGCCGCAGGCGCGCTGGCCGTCTTTCCGGCGCCTGGGCGTGGCGGCTGGTCGCATGGGTTCCCGCGCTGGTTGTGCTCGTGCCGATGTTCGGCATTGTGGCGGCGCTCGGCGCGGGCGACGCGGAGACGCATGCCGTGCTGGCGCATATGCTCGATACGGTGCTGCCTGAGTACCTGCTCAACTCGCTTCGTATCTCGATGGCCGTGAGCGCCGGTGTGCTGGTGATGGGCGTGGCCAGTGCCTGGCTGGTCGTGCACTGCGCGTTTCCCGGGCGCCGTGTGCTGGAGTGGGCACTGATCCTGCCGCTGGCGATGCCCGCTTACGTTACCGCTTACGCCTATACCGATTTCCTGCAGTTCGCCGGGCCGGTGCAAAGCGCGTTGCGCACGCTGCTCGCGGTCGAACGTCTCGCCGGCTTCCCGGAAGTTCGCAGCTGGTACGGCGCTGCCTGGGTCTTCGCCGGCGCCTTCTATCCCTATGTCTATCTGCTGGCGCGCACGGCCTTTCTGGAACACAGCCAACGGTACCTCGAAGCCGCACGCACGTTGGGATGTACGCCTGCGCAGGGGTTTTGGCGCGTGGCGTTACCGCTGGCGCGACCGGCCTTGGTCGCGGGGCTGGCGCTGGTGCTGATGGAGACACTCGCCGATTACGGCGCGGTGGCGTACTTCGGCGTGCCGACGCTCACGACCGGCATCTATCGCGCGTGGTTGTCGATGGGCGATCGGGTGGCGGCCGCGCAACTCTCCGCCTGTCTGCTGTTCGCCGTCCTCGTCCTGCTGATCGCGGAAGCGCGCAGCCGGACACGCCTTCGGTTCTACGGGGCGCCGGGCCGGGCGCCGTCGACGTCGCGGCGTGCGCGTCTGTCCGGGGTGCGCGCCGCCCTGGCAACCCTCGCGTGCGCGCTGCCGCTCATCATCGGCTTCGTGCTCCCCGTGCTCATCATGCTGCGGCTGGCGGTCGCCGAGCTCGATCAGGTGCCTTGGCATCGGTACGGCGAGTGGGTCTTCAATACGGTGCGCCTCGCGGCGCTGGCGGCGCTTGTCGCCAGCGTCTTCGCCGTGGTGCTAGGGTACGCACAGCGACTGGCCCCGGGACGCGTTACGCGTATCGCCATCCGGCTCGTGGGCGTGGGCTACGCGATCCCGGGCGCGGTCATCGCCCTGGGCATTCTCACGCCGGTGCTCCGACTCGACACGTGGCTGGGCCACGTGTTCGGCGCTAACGGACTGGTGCTTGCAGGCACGAGCGGCGTGTTGATCTATGCCTATCTCGTGCGATTTCTGCCGGCGGCGCTGCAGAGCGTGGACGCCGGCTTCGCCCGCATCCCGCCAAATCTTGATGCCAGCGCCCGTAGCCTCGGCGTGGGCGGCTGGGCGATGCTACGCCGGGTGCATCTGCCACTGCTGCGCGGCAGCGTGTTGACGGCCGCGCTGCTGGTGTTCGTCGACGTGATGAAGGAGCTCCCCGCCACGCTCGCACTGCGGCCGTTCAACATGGACACGCTGGCGGTCGTTGCCAGTCATCTGGCCGCCGACGAACGCCTCGCCGAGGCGGCCGTGCCGGCATTGACGCTTGTGCTGGTGGGCCTGTTGCCGGTGCTGGTGCTGGCGCGCGCCATCGCGAAGCGCGCCTGAATGGATGGGGCGGCGGCATCGAGGCCGCGCGCGACTTGTGGCGGGAACCCCGATCGAATTCCCGTTTGAAACGTTTCCTGGTTGCCGCTCCGATAGCGCCGCACTATAGTCAAAGCAGGCCCGGCAACGATGCCGGGATGATCGAGCGTCAACAAAATGATTGCGATCGTCATTTGCAAATGTTGGCTGTTCATGGCCTTGGCGTCGGCACCGCCACCTGAGGCACCGCTGAACACGGCAGACGGCGGCTGGGGCGCCGTGCTGCTGGCGGGAGCGATGCGCTAGCGGGTGTCCCGGGAGGGACCGGCACCGGCACTTCGAGACGGATGCGCGACGTCCGATGGGAACGTGTATTCCCGGGGCTTGACGTCGGTTTCACCGCTTCCCGCGCCTGACGAGTCGCTTCGCCCTGATTCGACTCGCCGCTTCCCCGAATGTCGTAGTCGTTTGCCGTCGTTCAGCAGAGTGGTCGTTGTCGCACGTTGACGCTTCGCGGGTGTTTTTCTGTGTCGTCGGGGGCGGTAGACCGTGGCGTTTTCGCCACATGCGCCGCAGAATCGCTGTCAATGCAGTGCCTTTGGGAGACCAGGCATGGCGCTATGGCGGATCGATCTAGTCTCGTTGCGACTGTTCGTCGCCGTTTGCGAAGAAAGCAGCATTGCACGGGCGGCCGAGCGCGAATTCATCGCGCCCTCTGCCGTCAGCAAGCGGATCAATGACCTGGAGTCCCTGGTCGGTTCGGCGTTGCTCCAACGTCACAAGTGGGGCGTGCGGGCGACCCCGGCAGGCGAGGCCCTCCTGCACCACGCGCGCAATGTATTGCGCAGCCTCGAGAAGATGCAGGGCGATCTGTCCGAGTACACCAGCGGTGTGCGCGGCCATATTCGCATCTTCGCCAACGTTTCCTCGATCGTCGAAACCCTTCCCGATGAACTCGGCGCGTTCCTGCGTCGCCACGACGGCGTGAAGGTCGACCTGGAAGATCACACCAGCGCACAGGTCGTGCGCGGGGTGGCGGACGGGGCCACCGACATCGGCATTTGCTGGGACGCCGTGGATACCCGTGACGTCGAGGTCTTCCCCTATCGCAACGACCAGATCGTGACCGTACTGCACCGCGACCACGCGCTGGCCGGCCGTGAACAGCTCGCCTTTGTCGACACGCTCGATTTCGATCACATCGGCGTGCATCCGGACAGCGCCATGTACACCGTACTGCGGCGCTTGGCGGCCGAGCAGGGAAAGACGGTCAAATTCCGCATCCATGTGTCGACGTTCGAGGCGGTGTGCCGCATGGTGCGCGCCAATCTCGGGATGGCCGTGGTACCGCGCGAGGCCGTCGGCAGTTACTCGCAAGCGACTGACGGGGAGGCGCTGCGCATCGTGCCGCTGACCGATCCGTGGGCGCAGCGCCGGCTGATCGTGTGCGTGCGCCGCTACGACGCGTTGCCCGTCGCCTCGCGCATGCTCGTTGACCACCTGTGCGCTCGCAACATTGCGTAAAGCATAGGAACGCCAAAGGTTCGCCCCAGGGCGGCAAGCGTCGCGAACGGCGATGTCTGGCATGCCGAAACACAACTTGTCGGCGCTTCGGGGGCAGCGGATGCTCTCAGAGCCGATAGCGATTCCGGCCGACGAGCTGGAGCGCGCCGATTTCCCGCATAGGGCGGGAGGAGACACGCGATGACACATACCGAAGCGCGCCGCGTGCGCGTTGCCGTAGGACGTTGGGCTCTCGTCTTCTCGCTGGTGGCGTCGGGCCTCGCAGCATTGGGGCTGAGCCCCGGGGCCTGCGCCGCGAGCGCGCAGGGGCTCGAAAAGCCGAAGCTCACGATCGCCGTGGGCGGCAAGCCCGGCCTCTACTATCTGCCGTTGACCATCGCCGAACAACTCGGGTACTTCAAGGACGAAGGACTCGACGTCACCATCGACGACTTCGCCGGCGGCTCCAAAGCCTTGCAGGCGGTCGTCGGTGGTAGCGCCGACGTGGGCGCCGGGGCTTTCGAGCATACCTTGCTCATGCAGACCAAGGGATTGACCTATCAAGCGTTCGTGGTGCTCGGCGCGGCCCCCCAACTGGTGCTCGGCGTGGTCAAGGCCAAGGCCGCGGAGGTGAAATCGGTCAAGGACCTGAAGGGGATGCGCATCGGCGTGAGCGCGCCGGGGTCGAGCACGCATATGCTGGTCAACGTGGCGCTCGCCAAAGCCGGGCTCAAGCCGAGCGACGTGTCCATCGTGGGCGTCGGCAGCAATGCGACGGTCGTCGCCGCCGCACGTGGCGGGCAGGTCGATGCCGTCTCCAACGTCGATCCGATGATGACGCTGTTGCAGTCGTCGGGCGACATCAAGGTACTCGTCGACACGCGTACGCAGGCGGGCACCCGCGCCATGTTCGGCGGGCCGATGCCGGCGGCCGTGATGTACGCGCCGCAGAGCTTCATCGAGAAGAATCCGCACACCGTGCAGGCCGTCGCGAACGCCATCGTGAGGGCGGACAAATGGCTTCAGCACGCGACCGCCGCCGAACTGATCAAGACCGTGCCGGAGTCCTATCTGCTGGGCAACAAGGCACTTTACCTGGAAGCGTTCGCCAACTGCCGCGAGGCGTTCTCGCCAGACGGCATGATGCCCGCCGGCGGTCCGGCCACGGCGCTCAAGGCGCTTGCGTCGTTCACGCCCGAGGTCAAGCCGTCGCAGATCCGGCTCGGCGATACGTGGACCAACGTTTTTGCGGCACAGGCCAATCGGCAGTATCCCTGATGATGTCCAGACGAACGCGCGTCTGGATCTCATGACCTCACGTCCGTCCCGCGGCGGCCAGCGGACGCGGTACGGAACGTGCGATCGAGACGGGTGAACCCCTTAGGGAACATTCGAGGAGCGATCTCATGCAAGCCACTGTGCAACTCCACGGACGTGTGCTGTGGTTGAGCGACCGGGCTGAGGTCATGGCCCGGCAACTGGCGGGCGAATCGTTGACGCGCACCGAAGCCGGACCGTTGCGCGACCAGATATCCACCGACGAGATGACGCCCGCATGGGCGTGTCTGGCGTTCGATGAGACGCTCGGCGACTACGTCTATGTCGGATTGCGATGCAGTGCAGACGCAACGAATCCGGCCGGCGTGTTTCCCGTTAGGCAGAAGGCGGTGCGCGAAGGCGGCTTCGCGTTGTCGGTCGCCGGAATGCGCCGTGGCAAGGGGTCGTCGCGCGAGGCGAGTCCGTTCGCCGAGTGGTGCGCGGGCATCCGGATCGTAATCGCCGAGAGTTTCGAGCGCATTTATGCGCAGAACTGCCAGAACCTCGGGCTGCTGATGTCGACCGACTTGGCGCTCGCGGAGCGGCTGCAAGCGGGGGAGACGGTCGCCATCGACGCCTTTCTCGAAGACTGCGATCCATTGGGCGAGGAGATCGTGCGCAGCGGGGGGTTGTTCGGTTATACGCGGCGCCGGCTGGCGGGAGACGTCGTGGCGCCGCGGCCCGCCCATGCGCCGGGACCGATGACCTACGGCGAGAAGATCATTGCCAGGGCGCTCGGCGTGCCTCGTGTGCGCGCAGGCGACGCCGTGTTCGTCCCCGCCGACTGGCGTTTTTCCCACGAATACGTGACGCCGATGGCCGTGAGCTTCCTGCGTCACGCCTTCGGCGACGCGGTGCCGGCGCTGCATGACCCGGCGTCGATGCTGTGCTTTGAGGATCACCTGACCCATCTCGACACGGTGTCCGTCGGCAGTGGCAGGCCGCCGCCGCTGGTGGATGCGGCGCAGCGTCTGGGTTCGGTCCAGCGCGAGTTCTGCGCGCAGCACGATCTGCGTCTGCATGGACGCGCGGCGGGCGGTGGCTCGGAAGGCATCTGCCATGCCTTGATGCTCGAGCGCTACGCGCTGCCGGGGCAGGTCATCGTTGGCACCGATTCGCATACGCCGCATTGCGGCGCGGTCGGTGCGTTTGCGTTCGGCGTGGGCGCCACGGAGATGGCGAACGCCTGGTTGACGGGCGACGCGCGACTCGCGGTGCCGGGCACCTGTCTCGTGCATCTGCGCTCGCGCTTGCCGGCGGGCGTGGGGGCGAAGGATCTCGCGCTGCACTTGCTGCATCTGCCGTACATCCGCGACGGCCGTGCCATCGGTCAGATCATCGAATTTTCCGGCGAGGCGGTGGCCCACCTGTCGACCGACGAGCGGGCGACGCTGACCAACATGGTGGCGGAAATCGGTGGACTGACCGGGCTCATCGTGCCCGATGCCGAGACCTTGAGATACCTGCGTGAACGGCGCGGCGTCGACGTTGCGTTGGCGCCGTGGATGACAAGCGATGCGCAGGCCGCTTACGCCCACGTCATCGAGATCGATTGCGCCCGACTCGGCGCGATGGTGGCGAGTCCCGGCGATCCGGGCAACGGCGTGGCGCTCACCCAGTTGTCGGCGGAGGTGCCGATCGATATCGCGTACGGGGGATCGTGTACGGGCAGCAAGCGTGAGGACCTGCGCGCATGCCACGAAGTGCTCGCATGGGGCCTGTCGCAAGGACACAAGGTCGCCGATGGTGTGCGCTTCTACCTGCAGTACGGCAGCGAAGATGTCCGTGCGTGGTGCGAGGCACAGGGCTACGCGGACGTGTTCGCGGCGGCCGGCGTCAAGGTGCTCTCGCCGGGGTGTGGCGCGTGTGTGAACGCTGGCCCGGGCGTGTCGCGTGCACCCGACGAGGTGGTCATCAGCGCGCAGAACCGAAATTTCCCGGGTCGTTCGGGACCCGGGCAGATGTGGCTGGGCAGTCCGGCCACCGTGGCCGCGAGTGCCTTGGCGGGGTACATCGTCGGCTTCGATCAATTACGACGCAACGGCTTCGCGGCGCATGCCGCGCGCCTGCCGGATCGGCGGCGTGGCGACGCGTTGCGCGCGGGTTGAGGAGAATCGCCGATGCCGGACGTGTCCGCTGCAACGCCTATGCCGTTGAAAGGCATTCGGGTTGTGGAGTTTTCTCATATGGTCATGGGCCCGACCTGCGGTATGGTGCTCGGCGATCTCGGTGCCGACGTCATCAAGGTGGAACCGGTCGGCGGCGACCCCACGCGGTGCCTGCTGGGCACGGGCGCGGGCTTCTTCCGGGCGTTCAATCGCAACAAGCGCAGTCTTGCCGTGGATGTCACACGGCCGGAGGGGCGCGAGCTGATTCTGCGCCTGGTGAGCACGGCGGACGTGCTGACCGAGAACTTCAAGCCCGGGCGCATGCGCCAGTTCGGCCTGGATTATGCGACGCTATCACGCTTGAATCCGGCGCTTGTCTACGTCTCGCTCAAGGGGTTCCTGCCCGGCCCGTACGCCGCACGCACCGCGCTCGACGAAGTCGTGCAAATGATGGCGGGGCTCGCGTATATGACGGGACCGCCCGGTCAGCCGCTGCGTGCGGGGGCCTCGGTCAACGACATCATGGGGGGCGTGTTTGGCGCGCTCGCCGCGCTGGCCGCGCTATACGAGCGCAAGAGCACCGGGCGCGGACAGGAGGTGCAGGGTGCGCTGTTCGAGAACTGCGTGCTGCTGGCGGCGCAACACATGCAGCAGTTCGCGGTGACGGGCGTGGCGCCCGACCCGATGCCCGCCCGCTTGTCGGCCTGGGGGATTTACGACGTGTTTACGGCGCGCGACGGCGTGCAAATCTTCCTCGCGGTGGTGAGCGACACCCAGTGGCGCATCTTCTGCGACGTGTTCGGCCGGCAGGATCTGGCGGACGACGCGCGACTCGCGACGAACAACGATCGGGTACTCGCGCGTGACTGGCTGCTGCCTTTGCTGCGCGAGATGATGTTGGGGTTCGACGCCGGTTATCTGGCGGCCGCGTTCGAGCGGCACGGTTTGCCGTTCGCGCCGATCGTCACGCCCCAGGCGCTGTTCGACGACCCGCATTTGCGCGCGAGCGGCGGACTGGGCGATCTGGTGACCGAGCAAGGCGAGCACACGCAGGTGCCGCTGCTGCCGGTCGCGATGGCGGGGCAGCGCTTGCCCGCGCGCCGGCCGTTGCCCGCGGCGGGCGAGCATACGTTTGAAATCTTGCGGGATCTGGGGTATCTCGACGGCCAGATCGCGCGGCTGCTGACGGACGCGGTGGTGGCCGGTCCGCTGCGCGAGGGTTCGGCCGGCGAGACGCCGAGGCGCGGCGACGCCACCGGTCCCGTTTTGCGGGAAGACGGCACGGATCGGGGCTGATTTCGGAAGTGTCCGAGCAAAGAAGGCGTGCCGTCCGCTTGCCCGCGGACAGTGCGGCGCGGTACGGTGTGGACATCCTCCTTCATCCCTTGCTCGCTCGCCATGACCGAATCGCTCGATTTGCCTGAAAGCCCCGACGCCCGTGAATCGTCTGTCGTCGCCGACGCACCGCTGGCCGGCGTCACGGTGCTGGATCTCACGCGCTTGCTGCCCGGTCCGCTCGCGGGACTGCGCCTCGCGGAACTGGGGGCGCATGTCGTCAAGATCGAAGACACCGGGGCCGGCGACTACGCCCGCGAGATGATGCTCAACGATGGCGAGCCGCCGCCAAGTGCATTCTGGCGTTTGCTCAATCGCGGCAAATCGGTCGAGCGACTCGATCTCAAACGCGATAGCGACCGCGCGTCGTTCCTCGACTGGGTCGTTCGCGCCGACGTGTTGCTGGAGGGGTTTCGCCCAGGGGTGATGGCGCGGCTCGGTTTCGATTACGAGACGCTGGCGCGCCTCAGGCCGTCGTTGGTGATGGCATCGATCACCGGGTACGGACAGCAGGGGCCGATGGCGCAGGCCGCCGGACACGACATCAATTACATCGGCTACGCGGGCGTGCTCGACCAACTGGGTGATTCAAACGACGCGCCGATCGTGCCGAATTTCCAGATTGGCGACTTGTACGGCGGCGGGCAGGCGGCGGTCCAAGCCGTGCTGGCGGCGCTGGTCGCGGCGCAGCGCACCGGCCGCGGCCGGTGGCTGGACGTCTCGATGACGCACGAGGTGTTCCGCGCGAATCTCATTCCCGCCGTCGCTCTGCATCGGCAAGGGCATGCGCCGCGGGCGGGCGCGGACTTGCTCAACGGCGGCGTGCCTTGCTATCAGGTCTATCGCACGCGGGACGGACGTTACATGGCCGTGGGCGCTCTCGAACTCAAGTTCTGGCAAACGTTGTGCGACGTACTGGGGCGCAGCGAATGGAAGGTGCGGCATTGGTCGCTCGGACAGACGATCGGCGGCGACGACGCACGTGCGCTTCAGGCTGAACTGGCGGCGGTATTTGCGAGCGCGTCGCAGGCCGACTGGACGTTGTGTTTTGCCGATGCCGACTGCTGCGTGACGCCAGTGCTTCGCCTGGAGGAGGCCATGAACCACGCGCTGTTCACGCAGGCCCGCGAGGCGCTGACGCCCTGACGTCGGGCGAGGCTGCGTTACCGAATGTCACAACTTTTCAAGGGGCAACGACACGAAGTGTGGCCTTTGTTCGCGTAGAGTCATCGCTTGCCCACCCTGATACCGCCATGACACGACGGCTCGCCTTGCGCCAAGCACGAAACGGGATCGCCCATGCCGCGGCAGGGCGAATGACGGCGGTGGTGGTTATGGTTGCGGTAGTGATGGCGGCGATGTGTACGGGATGCGTCTCCTATGAAGACGCGCCCACCGATCATGGCAAAGTGCGCTCGACTGCCATGACGACCGCCGATCTCGCACAGACAGACATCAATCGCATGGCGACGCTGGGCATGCGGGCCAACCTCGAGGGCTTGTACCGGCTTGCCGACAAGCTCTACAAGCGCAACCCGCGCGAATGGCGCAAGGGCGGGGCTGCGACACAGGCGCAGGCGATGACGCAATTGCGCGCGGACATCGAAGGGCGACGAAACCTGCCGGCGCTGCGGAATTTGCGCGACGTGAAGGCATTATCCCTCTCGCTTGACCCGGCGTTCAGTGGCGATCGCGTGGCCGCGTTCGTCTACAGTCTTTCTGACACGATCGTCGCGGCGCATGGCGGGACGACGGTCTTCTACCTGAGCGATGGCCTCGACGCACAGCGAATCTACAATGCGGCACGCAACGTCGAGATCGCGGCGTGGCTGCTGTCGAGTCGTCACGACATGACGGGCAAGCCGCTGCTGCTGGCTAACGAACTTACCGACGTGCGCAACGTGAGCTTCGAACGGGAGTTCGGCAAGATCATCGGTCGGCTCGATCTGCTCGCCGAGATGCTCGACGAGAAGTATCGGCGCGCCGGCATCGGGTACGTCCAGAATGTGCTCGGCGCACAGTTCCTCCAGTTCCTGCCTGTGCGATGAGGCGCTGGGGTGGAGCGTTGCGGACGTGCAGATGTGTGGCGTTGCTGAGGCGGTGAGGCGCTGACGCAATGTCACGCGTCGGGCGCACATGCGGCGTAAATGCTGTATATTTACACAGTGTTTTCGTTGCGAGCCATGTCCTCCTCTACACGCAAGATCATTCACTGCGACGCCGATTGCTTCTACGCCTCTGTCGAGATGCGCGATGACCCGTCGTTGCGGGGAATTCCGCTGGCCGTCGGCGGCCAGCCCGATCAGCGAGGTGTGGTCGCAACGTGCAACTACGAGGCACGCGCCTTCGGGGTGCGCTCTGCCATGCCCTCGGCACAGGCGCTCAAGCTCTGTCCCGAGTTGCGCATCATTGCGCCGACGATGCGCCGTTATCAAGAGGCATCGCAGCGCATCATGGCGATCTACCGCGATTACACGGATCTCGTCGAACCGCTTTCGCTCGACGAGGCGTATCTCGATGTCACGCACAGCGAGCGTTGCGACGGCTCGGCCACATTGATCGCCCGCGAGATTCGCGCACGGGTCGCAGAGGAGGTCGGGCTCACCGTCTCGGCCGGCGTCGCCCCCAACAAGTTCATCGCCAAGATCGCCAGCGACTGGCGCAAGCCCGACGGCATGTTCGTCGTGAGACCGGCGGAAATCGACGCCTTCGTGGCCGCGCTCCCGGTCGAGCGCCTGTTCGGCGTGGGGAAGGTCACGGCGGAGAAGCTCCGGGCGCTTGGAGTGCAGTCCTGCGGCGATCTGCGCAGCCATTCGATGGCCGATCTTGCCGAGCGTTTCGGCGTGTTCGGTCAGCGCTTGTATGAGCGCTGCCGCGGCATCGACACGCGCGACGTCAGCCCGGACCGGGAACGCAAGTCGATCAGTGTCGAGACCACCTACACGCGCGACCTGCGCACGCCGGCTGACTGCGAGGCGGCGCTTGAGCCACTGCTTCGTCAGTTATCCGAGCGGATCGAGCGGGCGCGCCGCAGCGAGCCGCTGGCGATCGCCAAGGTGTTCGTCAAGATTCGTTTCGCCGACTTTTCAAGAACCACGGCAGAAGCCGGCGCGCTGAGTGTCGATGCCGCGCAATGTCGTGAATTGCTGGCCGAGGCCGTCGGCCGGAAACGCCGGCCGGTGCGCCTGATGGGCGTGGGGGTGCGCCTGCTCGAAGCCCAGGCCGCGCGCCAACTGCGCTTGTTCGACGACGACGTCGACACGACCCGACTCACCCTGCCCGGGACGGGCGATAATGCATCAACGCAGGCATAGATCGTTCGGCCGAACCGCAGCGCGTCGGTGCACGGATTCACCACGGCGGCGGCGCTCTGGAGTACCACGGGGATCGGCATTATCTGCGGCTTGGGCCGTTGGCATATCGCGCTGGCGGCGATGGTCCTGCTGCTCGTCGTACTGGCGATCGGCGGGCGTATCGAGGACGTCGCGCATCGATGGCTGGGACACGACGAGTTGCCGGGGCCGCCGTCCGACACGGACACGCCGGCGCCGCGCGAGCCCGACGACAAGTAAGCGCCATCCGGCGTGACCGGGACGGGGCACGTCGACCTCGCTCCCCGGTGGACGTCATTGGAAGATCCTGCGGATACCAAAGAAAATGCCCGCCGAGGCGGGCAAATGACGTTGTCGCAGTACCCCCAAAAGGACGTAAGAGGGCGATTGCATTTTGGTCAGCGGCCGGTCGTTCGCCAATCGGGGCTTGCCCGATTAGGGAAAGCACGCCCATGAGACGCCGTCGGTTCGACGCGAGACCGGCGAGCCGCTTACCGCAGCGCGCGCAATTCCCTGGCACGTGCGCGCGCCACGCGCAGGCCGTCGGCTTGAAGCGTGAGCGTGGCGGCATCGGCTTGCTGCGAGGCGTCGGTTGCTGAGGTGTACGTCACAACAGCAGCCTGTCGCTCACGTCTGAAGCGCCCGGTGATCGGGGCGCACTCGGCGGCGGCTTCGTCCGCCAGCCGGATCGGGTCCGGCACGAGGTCGATGTAACGGGCGACGTGGCCGTATAGGCATGTGCGGTACTGGTCGGCAGCGGCGTCGGCAGCCGCCAGATGATGTTCGCGCAACTGGGCGGCATCGGGCGCGCCAGAACGCGCCGAGGTCGATGCGCCGCGCGGCGCTGTCGAGGTGGCGCAGGCGGTCACGAGCAGCGCGGCCGCGAGGCAGAACAGGGCCGGCACCACCCCGCGAGTGCGAGCCAAAATCGGAAGCTTCCGAATCATAAGGTAATCGAGGCCGATGGCATAAAGTCCGCGATATCGCTATGGTACGGGATTGGACAGAACCTACAATGGCGCACATGTGTTGCGCCGATCTGACATGAGCGAATTCCAGAAGGGGTTGGTTTGGATCCGGCGCGATTTGCGCTGCACAGACAATGCAACGCTTGCGCACGCACTCGCCACGTGCCGAGAGGTGTACGTCGTGTTTGTGTTCGACACAACGATTCTCGACGTCCTGCCGCGCGACGATCGTCGTGTCGCGTTCATCCACGACAGCGTGGGTGAATTGGCCACCACGCTGACGCATGCCGGAGGCGCATTGATCGTGCGGCACGGGGATCCGGTGACCGAGATTCCGTGGCTGGCGAAGTCGCTCGGCGTACAGGCCGTTTTTGCCGGGCGCGATTACGAGCCCGCCGCCGTGGCACGCGATCGCTCGGTGGCGCGCTCGCTCGACGAACGCGGCATTGCCTTCGAAGGCATCAAGGATCAGGTGATCTTCGAGGCGAGTGAGATTCTCACGGCGCAGGGCGAGCCCTACAGCGTGTTCACCCCGTACCAGCGCGCTTGGTTGAAGCAGGTGAGACCGGTGGATTTGGCGCCGCACGGGCGCGACGCCGATCGGCAGCGATTGGCCGTGCCGCCGCCGGGCAGCGGTGCGCTCCCGTCACTGGCTTCGTTGGGTTTCGAGTTATCCGACGCGCGCCGGATGGCCATCCCTGCCGGGGAGTCTGGCGCCCGTCAATTGCTGGACGATTTTCTGCCGCGCATGGCGCATTACCATGAGCGACGCGACTACCCTGCCGTACGCGGGCCGAGCTATCTGTCGGTACATCTGCGTTTCGGCACGATTTCGATACGCACGCTCGCCCGCGAGGCGCATGCCGCCATGTTGCAAGGGGGGGACGCCGGTCGCGGCGCGCAAACATGGCTCAGCGAGCTTATCTGGCGTGAGTTCTATTTCATGATCCTGCACCATCATCCGCGCGTCGTGGCCCAGGCATTCAAACCGGCCTACGATGCCATCGAATGGGCTGCCGGCCAAGCGGCCGATGCCGATTTTCAGGCCTGGTGCGAGGGACGCACGGGGTATCCGCTCGTCGATGCCGCCATGCGCCAGATCAACCAGACCGGCTATATGCACAACCGCCTGCGCATGGTAACGGCGAGCTTCCTGGTCAAGGATCTCGGTATCGATTGGCGGCGCGGGGAAGCGTACTTTGCGCACGCGCTCAACGACTTCGACCTCGCAGCGAACAACGGCGGCTGGCAGTGGGCGGCGTCGACCGGCTGCGACGCGCAACCGTATTTCCGCATCTTCAATCCGGTGACGCAGTCGGAGAAGTTCGATCCGCAAGGGCGCTTCATTCGGAAGTACGTGCCGGAGCTGGCCAATCTGCCCGACAAGGCGCTGCATGCTCCCTGGCGGGCCGACGCGCAGACGCTGCTCGATGCCCACGTGGAGCTGGGACGCGACTATCCGCCGCCGCGGGTGGCGCACGACGTGGCGCGCAAGGAAACGCTGGCACGATATGCGGTCGTGAAGACGCCGGCGGTTTCCGGCAAGCGCGATGATGGTTCGGATGCCGACTGAGCAACGATCGGTGTATACCCCCGTCAACTTTTCACGCGTCTCACCGTTGATAGAGGTAAGGCACGCGAGAGGGCCGGGCTTCGGTGGTGCATCGGCAACGTCGGGGGGCGTTTGCGGGTGTCGGGGGAGAAGTCACACAATAACGACGGCACGGCTCGGGAACGAGCAAGGGCAAGCCAAAACCACACGGGACAGCGAGCGGATGCTTCGCCGCGCAGACGGCAGTCTCGCAATACGGGGTTAGCGATGAGCGAGTGCCCGGAACGTTAGCGTTTCGGGCATTTTTTTATGCGGAGATCGGTGGCCTTGGCCGGGCCGTCGCGCGTAGCATGGCCCATACCGCCAGATTGAACGGCAACGTAAAGTACGGCCAGCCGAACGGACCGAACACGGTGCCGAGCGCAACGCAAATGATGGAGGCCAGAAAGGCGCCCGCGAAACGTACGGTTGGGCGATGTCCGAACATCCCTAGGCCGAGTGCAGCGAGAAACGCGTTGATGCCAATGCCCCCTGCCTGCGTGGCCATTGCCGGCCAAAGTGTCGCCAGTGCGGCGAGACCCGACCAGACGGTGACGCCCGCCGCGAGCGCCCACTGCGTGGCGCGGGGGTTCCAGAGGGCCAGGACGTACCAGGTCAGCAGGCCCAGCACCAGTGGGGCGACGAAAACGACCTGACCGACCGAGCAGAAGACGAAACCCGGCGTGCCGGTGTCGCAGGCGAGTGTCCCGGCCCGCGGTAACCAATGCAGCCACGGCTGCATCGCCCAGGTGAGTGCCATCACACCCACGAACGGGCCGGTGAGGGCAGGCAGTGCGTAACGCGAGAGGATCGCGGTTGCGATCACGGTCAGGCAGACACAGACCGCCAGCCATGCGACGAACGTGGCGTCGGGTTGCCATAACGCGCCGAATGCAATACCGGTGAGGGTCGCGTTGTATCCCAATCGCCCGTTACGAAGCAGTGCGTGTGGCAGTCGTAGCGCGACCGCGAGGCACGACGCGGCGACGCTCGCCGCCAGTCCTGTGATCGCAGCCGAGAGGTTGGCGAGGGCGAGTAGGACGAACAGCAACAATCCGACCCTTGCCGAAGGGACGAAATAGATCTGCGCAAAATTCGCCGCCATGCCGGGCAACGCATCGATCCATCCTCGGCGCTTGGCAGCGGCACGCGGCAGGGCCAACGTCGCGGGCGATGCAGTGGGCGGCGAAAGGTGAGGGATTGACATGGGCGATCGTGGAGAATCGGGCGAATCGGGCGAATCGGGGGGGGGCTCGCGGCATCCGGTGCACAGCGGCTGAGCGGTGGGCGAACAATGGGCGCGAGCTTACGCCGAACCGGCGTTTTCGGGCGCGTCGGCGCCTTATAGTGGGTATAGCGTTGGCATTGTGTCGGTAGTGCTCCGATAGCGCGCAGGTATGGCGGCGAGGCTGCGTCTGACCGGCGCCCCAAAAAACAAAACCCGCGCACGAGGGCGCGGGTTGAGTGCTGCGCGGAGCTTTTCCGCGAAGCGTTTACTTGCCGCCGCCCTTGGCCGGCTTGACCGCCCAACTGTCCTTAAGCGAGACGATGCGATTGAACACCGGCTTGCCCGGTGCCGAGTCCTGACGGTCGGCTACGAAGTAGCCGTGACGCTCGAACTGCACGCGATCTTCCGGCGCAACACTCATCAGGCCCGGTTCGACGTAGGCCTGCGTGACGCGCTTGGCGTTCGGATTGATGGCGTCGAGGAAATTCTTGTCTCCCGCATCCGGATTCGGATCGACGAACAGACGGTCGTAAATGCGCACCTCCGCCGCAAGCGCGTGCGGCGCGCTCACCCAGTGGATGTTGCCCTTGACCTTGTAGTTGTCGGCGCCCGGCGTACCTGATCGGCTGTCCTCGAAATACTGGCAATGCACGGCAGTGACGTTGCCATCGGCGTCGGTATCGAAGCCCGTGCACTCCACCACGTAACCGTAGCGCAGTCGCACCTTGTTGCCGGGGAACAGACGGAAGAAGCCCTTGACCGGCTCGGCCTGGAAGTCTTCGCGCTCGATCCAAAGCTCGCGCGAGATCGGGAACGTGCGCATGCCTCGCTCCGGCGCGTGAGGATGCACCGGCGCCTGGCAGTCTTCCTGCTTGCCTTCCGGATAGTTGTCGATGATCAGCTTGAGCGGGTCGAGCACCGCCGTCGCACGCGGTGCCTTCGGGTCGAGGTCATCGCGCAGGGCTTGCTCGAGAACGCTCATGTCGATCCACGACGCCGACTTGGCCACGCCGATGCGCTCGCAGAACAACTGCAGGCTTTCCGGCGAGAAGCCGCGACGGCGCAGGCCGACGAGCGTGGGCATGCGTGGGTCATCCCAGCCGTCGACGTGCTTTTCGTCGACCAGTTGGCGCAGCTTGCGCTTGCTCGTAATGGCGTAGGTCAGTTGCAGGCGCGCAAATTCGATCTGCTGCGGCATCGGCCGCTTGAACATGCCCGCGTCGGCCAGCTCGCCGAGTACCCAGTCGTAGAACGGACGCTGATCTTCGAATTCCAGCGTGCACAGGCTGTGCGTGATGTTCTCGATGGCATCCTCCAGCGGATGCGCATAGGTGTACATCGGGTAGAGGCACCACGCGTCGCCGGTGCGGTGGTGGTGCGCGTGACGGATCCGATAGATCGCCGGGTCGCGCAGATTGATGTTCGGCGAAGCCATGTCGATCTTGGCGCGCAGCACATGCGTGCCGTCGGCGAACTCGCCCGCGCGCATGCGACGGAACAGATCGAGGTTCTCCTCAACCGAGCGGTTGCGGAACGGCGAATCCTTGCCCGGCTCGGTGAGATTGCCGCGGCTGGCGCGCATGTCGTCGGCGCTTTGGCTGTCAACATACGCCTTGCCGCGCTGGATCAGGATCTCGGCGCCCTGATACAACTGCTCGAAATAGTCGCTCGCAAAGTAGAGGTGTTCCTTTTGCGGCGTCTGGTAGCTGAAGCCGAGCCACTTGACCATGTCGATGATCGAATCGACGTATTCGGTCTCTTCCTTCTCGGGGTTGGTGTCGTCGAAGCGCAGATGGCACACGCCTTCGTAGTCGCGCGCCACGCCGAAGTTCAGGCAGATGGCCTTGGCGTGGCCGATGTGCAGATAACCGTTCGGCTCCGGCGGGAAGCGCGTTTCGACGCGTTGCCCCCATTTGCCCGAGCGATTGTCTTCGTCAATGATGTTGCGGATGAAATTGGATGCCGCGTTCAGCTCTGTGCTCATGCCAGTCCAGTGTTCGGAGTTTGGCGAATATTCTACCGTACCGCACTGCACCACGGGCAGGCGTCGACACGCCCTGTCGACAAAGGCAAGTGATCTCGGTCCGCAGGCGTTACCCGTTGGACGCTTGGACCGGTGTCCGCTGGCCCGGCCAAGTGGCGTAGGACAACAGCCAGAGGGAGATGATATTGACGACGGGGATGAAGGCCAGCACCGTGAACCAGGGGGACAGGCCGAGGCGGGTCAGAATCCGCCAGACGGGAACACCCACGAGCACGATAGCGACGAGCAAGCCAATGAGACTGGACATAAGATATCTCCCGATAGCCCCGCCGGCGGCGGGGCGTGGCGCCACGTCCAAGTATATCGCGCGGATCCGCCGTCGCCGCGTCTGGATTGTTCTATCCTGAAAGCACTGCCGGCCCTGCCGGCGGCTCCAAGAGTCACCCTCAAGGGAGAACATCATGGAACTGCATCTCCATTCGCATCGCTACACGCACCGCTCGCCCGACTGGGCCGCCGCCGCCGTTTCCGGTTTTGTCGCCTGCGCCTTCTTCTCGGCGGTGGAAATGCTGATGGTGCTGCTGGTCTCCGGCCAGAGCCCATGGGTGCCACCCCGCATGGTCGCGGCCATCGCGCTGGGGCCCGGCATTCTGTCGCAGCCTGCCACGTTCGATCTGTCCATCGTCGCGATGGCGCTCATTGTCCACGCAGTCATCGGTGTCGTGCTGGGCGTGGTGCTTGGCGCGATCGTCGCCCCCTTCCGGCTGGATTCGGATGTGGTGACGGTGTCGGTGGCGGGGGCGATCTTCGGGCTGGCCGTGTACGCCGTCAATTTTTACGTCATGACGCAGTGGTTCCCATGGTTCGTCGCCTCGCGCGGCTGGACGATGGTGGCGGGACACGTGATCTTCGGCGCGTTCGCGGGCTATATGTATTGGGTGCTCGCCCAAATCGACGACCGCGCCGCCGCGTCGTAGCCTGACTTCGGCATGGGACTGCTTTGGTGTCGAGACAGTAATTTTCTGTTATCATTCGCCATCTGCACCGTTTTTTTCGTTAATTTCGAATCAAGCGGTTGGCAGTCACGCGAGGCATGAATGGCGGGACCGGCTGAGAGCTTGTCCCGAGGCGGCTGGCGTGTGGCACGATTATCACTACAAATGTGCCGCACGACTTTGCTACCGCATGTCACGCTGAACGCTTGGCGTGAATCCTCGCGTCCAACGTTCTTGCCGTCGCCCCCGATTGGGCGACAGCGCATCGTTCCCCGAAACTGGAAGTCGTACAGAACGCCCTCATTGCGCCCGCACTGCGCAATGCCGGTGCGCACGTGGCCTTGCGCTACGTGACGCGTTCACCTGCACCGCCTGTCGTATGTCAGTCACGCGAATGTCGTGCGTTTGTCATATGGAGCAGATAGGCTGCGTGCACTTCACGGAAACATTTGTGCAGATTTGCACTCTCATCACCGTAAGCCGATTCGAGAGGGATAGTTATCAGTCATATTTTTTGCAGTAAGAAGGATTCAAAAATGAAAACAACACAATTTCAAGAATTTCAGTACATCGTGCGTGCCGTCGAGCGCGACAACGCTCGTTGGGACGCGTTTTACGAGATTCACCGCCCGACCCATGGCGGGTTGGAAAAAGTCGGGGCCTACCAGGTCCAGACCGCCTACGGCTTTGCCACGCAAGGCAACGCCCTCGATGACGCCGAGCGTAATGCCCGTGCCGACATCGAGCAGGGCATCGTCTACTTCCAGTAAGTCGATTTCCCCCATTCATTCCCTGTGCGCGATACCGGCATCGTTGTGTGGCGACGGTGCTATAGTCCCGCCTTTCGCAACGTATGGCGGGAGAGTCGGGAATGGAATGGATGTGCGAGTCTTTCGATGCGCTGGGCAGCTCCCTGCTTTACCGTATTCTGGCCGCGAGAAATGCCGTGTTCGTGGTCGAGCAGCAATGCCCGTATCAGGACATCGACGGACGCGACCCTCACAGCCTGCATCTCGTCGCGCAAGTGCGCGATGCGGCGGGTGCGCTGCAGATTGCCGCGTATTTGCGCCTGTTGCCGCCCGGACTGGCCTACGACGAAGCGTCGATCGGGCGTGTGATCACGGCGGCGTCGCATCGGGGCACCGGCCTCGGGCGCGAATTGCTGGCGCGGGCCGTGGCGATCGCCGAAGAGGCATGGCCGTTGGCCTCGCTGCGCATCGGGGCCCAGGCGCATCTCGAAGCATTCTATGGCGCCTTCGGTTTCGTCAAGGCCAGTGAGCCGTATGACGAAGACGGCATTCTGCATATCGAAATGCTGCGTCCGCCGGCGGGGTCCAACAGAACAACCTTCAAGCCATAGCCAAGCCGTAGCCGTGCATTATCGGCCGTGCCCTCGCGCCCGGCACTACAATATCTCCCATCGTAGTTCTCCCGTTCCCCCGACACATGGCCTTGTATTCCATTTCGGGCGCCCAATTGGCGTTCGGTCACGTGGCATTGCTCGACAATGCCGATTTTTCGCTCGAAGCCGGTGAGCGCGTTGGGCTTATCGGCCGCAACGGCGCCGGTAAGTCGTCGCTGCTCAAAATCGTGGCGGGGCTGATGGTCCCCGACGACGGCCTTGTGGCACGGCAGGCCTCACTCAATACCGTCTATGTGCCGCAGGAGCCTGTGTTCGATCCCGACCTGACGGTCTTCGACGCCGTTGCGCTTGGCCTCGGCGAATTGCATGGGCTGCTCTCCGACTACGAACACACGGTGGACGCGCTTGCCGATGCGCCTGAGGGCGCCGAGCACGACGCGCTGCTCGCGCGGTTGAATACGTTGCAGGCGTCGCTCGACAACGCGAATGCGTGGCAACTCAAGACACGGGTGGAAACGACGGTCGCGCAACTCGGCCTCGATGGACACGCGCGCGTCGGGTCGCTCTCCGGCGGTATGCAAAAGCGTGTCTCGCTCGGGCAGGCCTGGGTGGCCAAACCCGACGTGCTGCTGCTCGACGAACCGACCAATCACCTCGATTTCGAAGCGATTCGCTGGTTGGAGGATTTGCTCATCGGCTATCGTGGCGCGCTGTTGTTCATCACCCACGACCGTAGTTTCCTGGATCGTGTGGCCACGCGTATCGTCGAACTGGATCGTGGGCGTCTGCTCTCCTATCCGGGCAATTTCACCCAGTTTCAAGAGCGCAAGGCTGCGCAGCTCGAGATCGAGCGCGTGGAGAACGAGAAGTTCGACAAGCTGCTCGCGCAGGAAGAAGTGTGGATTCGCAAAGGTGTCGAAGCACGCCGCACGCGCAGCGTGTCGCGCATCGAGCGCCTGAAGACGATGCGTAGCGAACGTGCCGATCGCCGCGAGATTCAGGGCAACGTGCGCATGGATGTGGCGCAGACCGAGAAGTCCGGAAAGATCGTGGCGGAGCTGACCCATGTCACGAAGGCTTACGGCGAGCGTGTCATCGTGCGCGACTTTACGGCGACGCTCATGCGCGGCGACAAGGTCGGTCTGGTGGGCCCGAATGGTGTGGGCAAGACGACGATGCTCAAACTCATTCTCGGCGAGATCGCGCCGGACAGCGGACAGATTCGTGTCGGTACCAATCTTCAGGTGGCGTACTTCGACCAGATGCGCGCGCAACTCGATCCCGAGAAGAGTCTGCTCGATACGATCAGCCCGGGCAGCGACTGGATCGAAATCAATGGCGCGCGCAAGCATGTCATGAGCTATCTCGGCGACTTCCTGTTCTCGCCGGAGCGCGCACGCTCACCGGTGAAGTCGCTCTCGGGCGGCGAGCGCAATCGTCTGCTGCTCGCGCGCCTGTTCGCGCGTCCGGCCAACGTGCTCGTGCTCGACGAACCGACCAACGATCTGGACATCCCGACGCTCGAACTGCTCGAAGAGTTGCTCGAGGAATACAGCGGTACGGTGTTCCTCGTGAGCCACGATCGCACGTTCCTGGACAACGTCGTGACCTCGGTCATCGCGGCCGAAGGCGACGGAAACTGGCGCGAGTATGTCGGCGGGTTTACTGATTGGCAGGTACAGAGCCATCGGTCCGCTGCGCTCGCCGCGCAACGCGCCCCCGTCGAAGTCGCCGCGAAGGACACGGCAGCCGCATCAAAGCGCAGTACGAACCGCACCGTCAAACTGAGCTACAAGGAGCAGCGCGAACTCGACGGCCTGCCGGCGCGCATCGCGGCGTTGGAAGCCGAGCAACAGGAAGTGGGGGCAAAGCTCGAAGACGGTTCGATCTATGCGAAAGATCCGGCCGCCGGTGCGGCGTTGTCCGAACGTTTCGACGCGATTGAACTGGCGTTGCTCGAAGCGCTCGAACGCTGGGAAGTGCTCGAAGCCAAGCAGCGCGGCGAGGGCGCATAAGCGTCGGCATCCAGTCAGCGAGCGGCGAGCGGCCGGGTCCCCGACCGCGTTGCATTGGCCCCTTGGTGTTCTCGCCCGATCACGTCGCGAGTGACAGTACAATAGGCCGCGATGCATCGGGCGCGGCTCGCCTCCGGACAACGCATGCCGGGCGCTGGCCGTGTTCAGCGTGCCCATTCTGTGGGCGCCGCAACTCAAGTCGTTGATACGGCGTCACTTTTGTCATGTGTTCATGGGTTTTCCCCGTGGTTGTCCACAGGAACTGTGGATAATCGCCGGGCCTCGTACCCTAATTCAGTCACGCTATGTCGAAAAAAAATACGCCTGCCCAATACAGCGAAGCGTCCATCAAGGTCCTGAAGGGCCTTGAACCGGTCAAGCAGCGCCCGGGCATGTACACCCGCACCGAAAATCCGCTGCACATCATCCAGGAAGTCATCGACAACGCCTCTGACGAAGCGCTTGGCGGTTACGGCAAGCAGATCCTCGTCACACTGAACAAGGATGGTTCGGTGAGCGTCGAGGACGACGGCCGGGGCATTCCCGTCGGCATTCACCCGGAAGAGGGCGTGCCGGTCGTCGAGATCGTCTTTACGCGCCTGCATGCGGGCGGCAAGTTCGACAAGGCTGCCGGTGGCGCCTACACGTTTTCGGGCGGCTTGCACGGGGTTGGCGTGTCGGTGACGAACGCCCTGGCAACGCGACTGGCCGTCACGGTCTGGCGCGACGGCCAGGTCTCCGAGCTGGAATTCGCCGATGGCGGTAATGTCGACGTGGCATTGCACTCGCGCGCCGCACAACGCGGCGAGAAGAAGAGCGGCACGCGCGTCACCGTCTGGCCCGATTTGAAGTACTTCGATAATCCCACGCTGCCGCTAAGCGAGCTGCAACGTTTGCTGCGCTCGAAGGCGGTGCTGCTGCCGGGCGTGCGCGTCACGTTGCGGCAGGAGAAGACCGGCGACGAGCAGACGTGGTGCTATGAGCATGGCTTGCGCGGCTATCTTGTCGAATCGCTGGGCGGCGCCGAGCCGCTGATCCCGCTGTTCGAAGACGAGCGCTATGCCGATGGCAACGAGGAAAGCTTCGCCGAAGGCGAGGGCGCGGCCTGGGTCGTGGCATGGACCGAAGATGGCGCGCCGGTCCGCGAGTCATACGTCAACCTGATTCCGACACCGGCAGGCGGCACGCACGAATCGGGTCTGCGCGAAGGGTTGTTCCAGGCGGTGCGCGGTTTCATCGAACTGCACAACCTGCAGCCCAAGGGTGTGAAGCTGCTGCCGGAAGACGTCTTTTCGCGCGTGTCGTTCGTGTTGTCCGCGAAGGTGCTCGATCCGCAGTTCCAGGGCCAGATCAAGGAGCGCCTGAACAGCCGCGACGCCGTGCGTCTGGTGTCGTCCTTCACGCGCCCGGCGCTCGAGCTGTGGCTCAACCATCATGTCGAGCATGGCAAGAAGCTGGCCGAACTCGTGATTCGTCAGGCGCAGGCGCGCACGCGCGCGGGCCAGAAGATCGAGAAGAAGAAGAGTTCCGGCGTGGCGGTGCTCCCGGGCAAGCTGACGGATTGCGAGACCGAAGACATCACGCGCAACGAACTGTTCCTGGTCGAGGGCGACTCGGCGGGCGGCTCGGCGAAGATGGGGCGCGACAAGGAGTTTCAGGCGATTCTGCCGCTGCGCGGCAAGGTCCTCAACACGTGGGAGACCGAGCGCGACCGACTTTTCGCGAACAACGAAGTGCACGACATCGCCGTGGCCGTCGGTGTCGACCCGCATGGCGCGAACGACACGCCTGACTTGTCGAATCTGCGCTACGGGAAGATCTGCATTCTCTCGGATGCCGACGTCGACGGCTCGCATATCCAGGTGCTGCTGCTCACGCTGTTCTTCCGCCATTTCCCGCAACTGATCGCGAAGGGGCATGTGTATGTGGCACGCCCGCCGCTCTATCGCGTCGATGCGCCGGCCCGTGGCAAGAAGCCCGCACAGAAGCTCTACGCACTCGACGAAGGCGAACTGGAAGCGATCCTCGACAAGCTGCGCAAGGATGGCGTACGTGACACCGCATGGTCGATCAGCCGCTTCAAGGGGCTGGGCGAAATGAGTGCCGCACAGTTGTGGGAAACCACCATGAATCCCGACACCCGCCGGTTGAGCCCCGTGGCGCTCGGGGGACTCGATTTCGATGCGACCGTGGCGCGCATGAACATGCTCATGGGCAAGGGCGAGGCGGCGCAGCGACGCAGCTGGCTCGAAGCCAAGGGCAATGAGGTGGAAGCCGACATCTGAGCGGATTCCCGGCATCGGTGCAGTGGCGGGTGCCTCACGCGCTGGCAGGCCAGCGTGAGCGCTCACATCGTGGGATAATCCACCCTTCACCCTTCCGGGAGTCGCGTTATGTTGCGTTCCATGCGTTGCATTTTTGTGTCGCTGTTGGTTGTCGGCGCAAGCACCACCGCGCTGGCGCAGTCGCCTCAGCCGCGCGTCTTCTTTGCGGCGCCGACGGACGGCGCAACGGTGTCGAACCCGGTCGCGGTCAATTTCGGCGTCGAGGGCATGGCGATCAAACCGGCAGGCGACATGACGCCCAACACCGGTCATCACCATCTCATCATCGACGGCGATCCCATTCCCGCAGGTCAGGTTGTCCCCACGGACGACACGCACCTGCATTTTGGTAAAGGCCAGACCGAAACGAGCGTCAATCTCACGCCCGGCGATCACACGCTGACGTTGCAGTTCGCCAACGGTGCTCACCAATCGTACGGTCCCGCCATGAGCCAGACCATCAAGGTGCATGTCAAAGGTCGGTAACTTCACCGTTTCGATGGCGCGCCGCATTCGAGCGATCTGCCGACATTGCGTGCCGCAACGTTTCGTTGGGCCCGCGCTGGCCGCCGTGCTGCTTGTCGCGACGCCATTCGCACACGCGGAACTCTACGGTTATGTCGATGAGAACGGCGTCGCCCATCTCGCGGCACGCAAGCTCGACGCGCGTTATCGTCCGGTCGTCGGGGCGGGCGGCAACGTCGACCTGCGTGCGCCGCATGGCGATACGGCCGGTGGCGTGGATCGCTCGCGCCTGTACGATGCCCTCGCCCGACATCCCAATCTGAAGACGCTGGCTCCCGTGATCGCGCAGGCTGCGCAGCGTTATCACGTCGATGTGGCGTTGCTCAAAGCGGTCATTGCGGCGGAGTCGGGATTCGATAGCGCCGCAGTGTCACCCAAAGGCGCCGTTGGCTTGATGCAAGTGCTTCCGTCAACGGGCGAGCGCTACGGCGTGCGCGCAGACGCGCGGCGCACAGTCGCCGACAAGCTCGCCGATCCGCGGACGAATGTGCTGACCGGAGCCCGCTATCTGCGTGATCTGCAAACGCGTTATCCCGACCGTCTCGAACTGGTGCTCGCGTCGTACAACGCGGGCGAGGGGGCGGTGGCGCGTCACGCCGACCAGATCCCGCCGTATGCCGAGACGCGCGACTACGTGGCGACCGTGCTCGCACTTTATCGACGCTTCGATCCCGATGCGCCCGCGCTGGGGCAGGGCGGCGGGGCGTTACGTATGAGCGGGGCGAGCCCGGGCGGCGCTCACGTGGGGCGCGTTGGCGGCGCGCGCGTGAGCGGCTCGCGCGACGGTCGCATCCACGTCATTCTGGGGGCGCCGTCCGGACTGCCCGTCGTGCCGGCTGCTATGCCGAATGCGTCGGTCAGAGAATCGGCGCAAGGGGCGCTGTCGTCTTCGCCAACGATTGATTGAGGCACCCCAGCAACGCTGCCAGGGGCGGCGTCACGAAGGCGCCGGCGGCGCCGTCGCCTGTCGATTGCCACGGTCTGACGCTCGGATTTGTCCGAAATGCGTGCGCAATTCTGCCGATTCCCGCGTCCTCTGATCCGAAAACACGTCTCGCTTTGCCAATCGGACGTGTTTTTGCCGAAATGTGCCGACGAGCTTGGTATGATCTCGCGGTCAACGTCTCCTCGAACTCTCGTCAAACGTTCGCAGCAAACCCATAGGTTTTATGGAACAAGTAGAAGATCTCTTTACGCAACCGTCGGATGACGACACGCTGACGCTCGGCGCATATGCCGAGCGTGCCTATCTGGACTATGCGATCAGTGTGGTCAAAGGCCGCGCACTACCGGATGTGTGCGACGGCCAGAAGCCGGTGCAGCGCCGGATTCTGTTTGCAATGAATGAAATGGGCCTCGCGGCCGACGCCAAGCCGGTGAAGTCGGCGCGCGTGGTCGGCGATGTGCTCGGCAAGTTTCACCCGCACGGCGACCAGTCCGCCTATGACGCGCTGGTGCGTCTCGCGCAGGATTTCTCCATGCGCTATCCGCTCATCGACGGTCAGGGTAATTTCGGCTCGCGCGACGGCGACGGCGCGGCGGCCATGCGTTACACCGAAGCGCGTCTGACGCCGATTGCGAAGCTGCTGCTCGACGAGATCGACGCGGGCACCGTCGACTTCGTGCCGAACTACGACGGCTCGACGCAGGAGCCGCGACTATTGCCGGCGCGCCTGCCGTTCGTGCTGCTCAACGGGGCGTCGGGGATTGCCGTGGGTCTCGCGACGGAAATTCCGTCGCACAATCTGCGCGAAGTCGCGTCGGCGGCGGTGGCCCTGATTCGCAACCCGAAGCTCGACGATGCCGAATTGATGGCGCTCGTGCAGGGACCGGACTTCCCCGGCGGCGGCCAGTTGATTTCGAGTGCGGCGGAAATTCGCGCGGCCTACGAAAGCGGCCGTGGCAGCCTCAAGATGCGCGCGCGCTGGAAGATCGAAGAGATGGCGCGAGGTCAGTGGCAGGCGGTGGTCTATGAGCTGCCGCCGAACACGTCGGGTCAGAAGGTGCTCGAGGAAATCGAGGAAATCACCAACCCAAAGGTCAAGCTCGGCAAGAAGACGCTCACGCCCGAGCAGCAGAATCTCAAGCAGTCGATGCTCGGCATGCTCGACGCGGTTCGCGACGAATCGGGCAAGGACGCCCCCGTGCGACTGGTGTTCGAGCCGAAGTCGAGCCGCATCGACCAGCAGGAATTCATCACGATGCTGCTCGCGCACACGAGCCTTGAGTCGAGCGCGTCGGTCAACCTCGTGATGGTCGGCGCCGACGGCCGCCCGACGCAGAAGTCGCTGCGCGACATTCTGTCCGAGTGGATCGGATTCCGCTTCGAGACGGTCACACGTCGTTCGCGCCACCGTCTGGGCAAGGTCGACGACCGGATTCACATTCTCGAAGGCCGGATGATCGTCTTCCTGAATATCGACGAAGTCATTCGCATCATTCGCGAGTCCGACGAGCCAAAGGCCGCGCTGATGAGCGCGTTCGGGTTGAGCGAGCGTCAGGCGGAAGACATTCTGGAAATCCGTCTGCGTCAGCTCGCGCGTCTGGAAGCGATCAAGATCGAGCAGGAGCTGGCGTCGTTGCGCGACGAGAAGGCGAAGCTCGAAGAATTGCTCGCCAACGACAGCACGATGAAGCGTTTGATCATCAAGGAAATCGAAACCGACGCGAAGCAGTTCGGTGACGATCGTCGCACGCTGATTCAGGAGGAGAAGCGTGCGGTGGCCGAAGCGCGTGTGGTCGACGAGCCGGTAACGGTCGTGGTGTCCGCCAAGGGGTGGGTGCGCGCGCTCAAGGGCCATGGCCTCGATGCACAAGGCTTCTCGTTCAAGCAGGGCGACGCGCTGTATGGCGCGTTCGAATGCCGCACCATAGATCCGCTGATCGCGTGGGGCAGTAATGGCCGCGTCTATTCGGTGGCCGTGGCGCTATTGCCGGGCGGGCGGGGCGATGGCGTACCGCTCACGTCGTTGATCGAACTGGAGTCGGGCTCGCGCTTGCTGCATTACTACGCGGCGTCGGGCGAGCAACCGCTGCTGCTGGCAACGTCGACGGGCTTCGGTTTCACGACGAAGCTGGGCGATATGGTCAGCCGAGTGAAGGCCGGCAAGTCGTTCATGACCATCGACGAAGGCGCGGCACCGCTGGCTCCCACGCCGATCTGGCAGGGTGCCAGTGCGGTGGCGTGCCTGTCGAGCGACGGTCGACTGCTCGTGTTCGGCATGGACGAGATGAAGTCGCTTACCGGGGGCGGACGCGGTGTCACGCTGATCGGGCTCGATGACAAGCAGACGCTGGTGTCGGCCGTGCCGATCGGCGAAGCGGGCGTTACCGTGTATGGCGAAGTGCGCGGAGGCAAGCTTCAGGCCGAGACGCTCTCTGGGCCGTCGCTCGCCCCGAACATCGGCAAGCGCGCCCGCAAGGGACGTGCGCCGGCAGTCAAGTTCGCGACGTTCAAGCCGCGTTCGCTCGAGCCGGTACTGCCGGCCGCCCCTTTGGCATCCTGACGGGAGTCACGCATGAACGTTTATGCCTTGAGCTTGTTCTTGCATCTGGTGAGTGTGGCGGTCTGGATCGGGGGGATGTTCTTTGCGCTCGCCTGCCTGCGTCCGGCGTCCTCCGAATTGTCGCCGCAGCAACGACTGCCGTTATGGGAGGCGGCGCTCTCGCGCTTTTTCACCTGGGTCGGCGTGGCCATCGTTCTGATCCTGCTCTCGGGCGGACACATGATGCTCGGGATGGGCGGCATGCACGCCCGTTGGCCCGTGCATGCGATGGCCGGCATTGGCGTGGTGATGATGCTCGTCTTCGGTCACATTCGCTTTGCGCTGTTTCCGCGTCTGCAACGCGCGGTGCAGGCGCAGTCGTGGCCGGACGGCGCTGCCGCGGTCAATGGGATCCGGCGGTTGGTGATCGTGAATCTTGTATTGGGCGTCGTCGTCATCGGTCTGGCAGCGTCGCTGCGCGGCTGATTGCGGACCTCGCGGGATCTCATGCGCCTGGCGGCGTCGTCTCATGAAGGCGGCCTGCCACTTCGCGGCAAATCGCGACGAACGCCTGCACCAATGGGCTCGTGTCGTCGCGACGCTTGGCCAGCAGCAGGGGCGTGTGCGCGTCGGGCTCGCTAAGGTCCATGAAGCATGCGCCCTCGATCTGGATGCATCGTACGGCGGCCGGGAGTATCGCCACGCCCAGCCCGCTCGCCGCGAGTGCCACGATGGTGGTCGACTCGCGGGCTTCCTGTACGACGCGTGGCGAAAACCCTGCGCGCTCGCACATCCGCCGTATTTTTCCATCGATCGCCGTGCCCACATCGTGCGGATGCATGATGAACGCCTCATGGGCGAGGTCGGCCATGGACAGGCTTGCGCGCCCTGACAGCGCATGACCCTGGTGCAAGACCACGACGAGCGCTTCGTCGATCAATGTCTCGAAACTGAGCCCCGCGATTGGCGGCGCGTCGTCCGCCTGACGCACCAGGCCAATGTCCAGCGTGCGCTCGGTGAGCGCGTCCCGTTGCCGCTCCGAAGGCGATTCGATCAACGTCAGCGTCACGCGCGGATATCGCAGGCGATAGCCGGTGAGGACCCGTTTCATCAGGTTCGTCATCGGTGCGGACGTCGTGAACGCGATGCGCAATTCCCCGGCGTCGAGTCCCGCAATCTGTTGCACCTCCTGGCGGGCGGCTTCCGCGTCGGCGAGGATCTGACGCGCCCGCACGAGGAACGCCCGCCCGGCGGTGGTCAGGAAGACGCGTCGCTGTGAGCGCTCGAAGAGCGCCACGCCCAACTCGTCCTCCAGCGCGCGGATCTGCATGGAGAGCGGCGGCTGGCCGATATTGAGCTTCTGCGCCGCACGGCTGAAATGCAACGCTTCAGCGACGGCCACGAAGTAGCGCAGATGGCGCAGTTCCATTCCTCAGTCCTCGATTGATCTTTTTTATATATGGAAATATCGCTTAAATATATATTGGACGTGGGGTAACGGCAAACCTATCATTCGCTGTATACATTTCCCCCCAGACTCGCGTGAGCCGGTCCAGCGTCATGGCATCAACGAACTCCCTTCCGCTCCCCAATGGCATGGCCTCGGGTGCCGGTACGTCGGCATCCAAGCTTCCGGCGGGTGTCGCGCGCGGTACACGTGAATACGCCGTCATCAGCCGGGCCCTCTTTTTCGGCGGGTTCTCGACGTTTGCCCAGCTGTACTGCATGCAGTCGCTGTTGCCGCTGCTGACCACGACCTTCGGCATCACGCCGGCACAGGCGAGTTGGTCGGTCTCGGCAGCCACGATGATGATGGCGCTGGGTCTGCTCGTGACCTGTGTCGCCGCAGATCGTGTGAGCCGCAAGCGGATGATGACCATTGCGCTGCTCAGTTCGTCGGTGCTCACGCTTGCGAGTGCGTTTTCTACCAACTTCGAGACGATCGTCATCCTTGGCGCCCTCAAGGGCCTGGCGCTCTCTGGACTGCCCGCGATCGCAATGGCATACCTGAGCGAGGAAATCGATCAGCGCTCGCTCGGAATGTCGATGGGGCTCTACATTGGCGGGAACATTCTCGGTGGCATGGCCGGACGCGTGCTGTCCGCGTTGATTGCCGACCTGTTCTCGTGGCGCGTGTCGGTGGCGGTAATCGGGCTGGTCTGTCTGGCGATGGGGCTGGAGTTCGCCCGCAGCCTGCCGCATTCGCGTCGTTTTTCGCCGCGCGACATGACGGTGCGCGAAGCGATCGGACATGCGCGGCGGCACCTCTGTGATCCGGCGCTGCTCGGCCTGTACCTGTTCGCCGGCCTGATGATGGGCAGCTTCGTGAGCGTCTACAACTATCTGGGCTTTCACCTGTCGGCGCCGCCATTTCATTTGCCGCACGCCGCCATTGGCGCAATCTTTGCGATGTATCTGATCGGCGTGATTGGCTCGTTCATCGCGGGACCGCTCTCGGACCGCGTGGGACGTCCCCGGCTGCTGTGGGTGCTGGTGGCGTTGGCGTTCGTGGGACTGGTGACCCTGCTGGCGTCGCAAGTGCTGGGCGTGGTGATCGGTCTCGCGATCTTGACGTTCGGCTTCTTTGGGGCGCACACCGTCGCCAGCAGTTGGGTGGGGCGCCGCGCGACCGAAGGGCGGGCGATCGCCTCGGCGCTATACCTGTTTTTCTACTACATGGGCTCCAGCCTGCTCGGCAGCTACTCGGGCGTCATGCTCAAGTCGCACGGCTGGCACGGCGTGATTGCGCTGCTGGCGGTGGCGGTTGTGATATCGCTTGCTGTCGCGATAGCCATGCGGCGCGCTTACGGCAGCGGCAAGCCGCGCTGATCGTCACCGGCAACGCGCACCAACGCGCAGAACGATTCCCCGGTCCCTGAACCGGAACGTCCGAGCACGCCGAACATAGGCGCGTGACGCGCGATCAGCGCGTCGCCGGCGCGATGCCTGCCTCGTTTGCGTCACCCCGATCCCATGGGGGCACACCGCCGAACGCACCGACCAGAAAGTCGATCATGACGCGCACGCGTGCGCTGAGGTGTCGGCGGCTCGGGTACATGGCAAGTATGTCGATTTCAGGCAGACGATAGTCGGGCAGCACCTGAACGAGCGTGCCCGCACGCAGATCGTTGCCGATCAGGAACGTGGGTTGCCAGATGATGCCTTGTCCGGCCAACGCCGCCGCGCGCGCCGTATCGCCGTTATTGGTATGCATGTGGCAGTCGACCCGCACGGCGTGGGTCTTGCCGCCACCGTCGATCAGTTGCCACTCGTCGCCGGTAGCCGCATACGTGTATCCGATGCAGCGATGCGTGATCAGGTCCGCCGGCACGGTTGGACGTCCGACGCGGTCCAGGTAGGCCGGCGACGCACACAGGATGTTTTGCGATGTGGCCAGTTTGCGGGCGGCGTGGCTGGTCGGACCGGCACGCGAGATGCGGATCGCCAGATCGTAGCCTTCGTCGACGATATCGACGACGCGGTCGATCAGCGCAACGTCGAGTTCGATGCCGGGATAGGTCTGCGTGAACCGAGGCCATAGCGGTGCCAGATATTGAATCCCAAAGCTCACGGGCGCATTGATGCGAAGTCGTCCACGCGGTTCGACCGCTGCGGAGCTCACAAGTCCTTCGGTCTCCGCGACATCGTCAAGGATGGACTTGCAGCGGGCGTAGAGCGTCTCTCCGCCTTCGGTGAGCGACAGCGTACGCGACGTGCGATTCAGCAGGCGCGTGCCCAAATGCGCTTCCAGTTCGTTGACATAGCGAGTGACGTTTGCGGGCGACGTGCTGATCGCCTCCGCCGCGCGCCCAAAACCCCCCCGACTGACCACGGTCACGAAAACCTCAAAGGCGCGAAGACGGTCCATACCCATTCGCAATCATTCATAAAAGATGAATGATATAAACATTTTCTATGCCTTTTTGCAATCAAATATGAAGCCTATAGTCTCTTCACGGGCCAGGGCATATCGCACTGGCCGACACAGCGGTTCAGGAGATTGAACATGCAACGCTTGACAGGGAAAGTCGCCATCGTCACGGGGGCCAGTGCGGGTATCGGACGAGCCACCGCTAGGCTTTTCGCGAAGGAAGGCGCCAAGGTGGTGATGGCGGCGCGCCGCTCGGCGGAACTGGAAACGCTCGCGGCGGAGATCGTCAGCGAAGGTGGCGAAGCCGCGTATCTGGCCGGCGACGTGCAATCGGAGGACTTTGCGAAGGCGCTGGTCGCGCTTGCGGTAAGCCGCTTCGGCCGTCTGGACATCGCCTACAACAACGCCGGCACGCTCGGTGAGATGGGACCGACCACCGGCATTTCCGAAGCGGGCTGGAACGCCACGCTGGCGACGAACCTGACGAGTGCCTTTCTGGGCGCGAAGCACCAGATTCCCGAGATGCTGAAGCAAGGCGGCGGATCGATCATCTTCACGTCGACGTTCGTGGGTTACTCGTTCGCGTTTCCCGGCACGGCAGCCTACGCGGCGAGCAAGGCCGGGCTGATCGGGTTGACGCAGGCGCTTGCCGCCGAGTACGGTGCGCAGGGTGTGCGCGTCAACGCCGTGTTGCCCGGCGCCGTGGACACGGAGATGTATCGCGACATGAACGATACCGACGCGTCGCAGGCATTCGTGACCGGGTTGCATGCGCTCAAGCGCGTCGCGAAGCCAGAAGAACTGGCGCGTTCGGTCCTCTATCTTGCGTCGGACGATTCGTCTTTCGTGACCGGTACGGCGTCGCTGGTGGATGGCGGCGCCTCGATCACCCGTACGTGAACCTGTGGGTGACGTCCCGTTGTTCATGACGGGACGTCGTCATCTCAATGCATTCACTGAAAAGGAAGTCACTCATGGACCTGCAATTGAAGGGCAAACTCGCGCTGGTCAGCGCAAGCACGGCCGGCATCGGTCTCGCCATTGCCAGCACACTGGCGCAGGAAGGCGCGCGCGTGATCGTCAATGGTCGCGCCCAGTCATCGGTCGACGACGTGGTTGCGCAACTCAAAGCGAACACCGGCGGCGACGTGTACGGATTTGCGGGGGATCTGAGTACCGCGGCGTCAGCGGACGAACTCGCGCGGCGCTATCCGAATGTGGAGATTCTGGTCAATAACCTGGGCATCTTCGAGCCCAAGCCGTTTGAAGCCATTCCCGACGAGGACTGGCAGCGCTTCTTCGACGTCAACGTGCTGAGTGGCGTGCGTTTGGCGCGTCTGTTCCTGCCGGCGATGCGGCAGGCCAACTGGGGCCGCATTATTTTCATTTCAAGCGAAAGCGCCGTACAGATTCCCACGGAAATGATTCACTACGGGATGACGAAAACCGCGCAGCTTGCAGTCTCGCGCGGGCTGGCGGAAGCCGTTGCCGGCACGGGCATTACCGTCAATAGCGTTCTGCCGGGGCCGACGAAATCGCGGGGCGTGGGGGAATTCGTGGAGACCCTTGCCAAGGCCGACGGCAAGTCGTTCGAGGTGTTTGAAAAAGAATTCTTCGAGACGGTCCGCCCGACATCGCTCATCAAGCGATTTGCTTCGCCGCAGGAAATTGCGTCGCTCGTGGCATACGTCGCCAGTCCGCTGTCGTCGGCGACGACAGGCGCCGCGTTGCGAGCCGATGGGGGCGTGATCAAGAGCGCCTTCTAGACCCACACGAGCATTGGGCCGGCGCTGCCCAGTGCTGGCTCGATGACGGATCGGCGGGGAGCGGTTGTGGTTGGGGGAGGAAGACGGCCGCAAGGCGGCACGCCTCCCATCACAACGCCATGCGCCGAGCGTCAGGCGGCCATCGAACGATGATCAGGCGAGTTCGGCGATCAGCTCGATCTCGACACACGCTCCCAGCGGGATTTGCGCGACGCCGAACGCCGAACGCGCATGCTTGCCGGCCTCGCCAAAGACTTCGGCGATCAGTTCCGATGCGCCGTTCGTCACCAGATGCTGATCGGTGAAGTCCTGCGTGGAATTGACCAGGCTCATCAGCTTCACAACGCGCTTGACCTTGTTCAGGTCACCCGTGTGCGCGTGCAGCGTGGCGATCAATTCGATGGCGACGGCACGCGCCGCGGCCTTGCCTTCGTCGACGCTCACGTCTTGACCGAGCTTGCCGGTCCAGATCTTGCCGTCTTTCTTGGGCAGGTGGCCCGAGAGGAAAACGGTGTTGCCGGTCTGCGCGCTCATCACGTAGGCGGCAGCGGGCGCGCCGGCGGTCGGCAGTTCGATACCCAGTTGCTTCAGTTTGTCGTAGACGGACATGTACGGCTTCCTTGCAGATGCGTTGAATCGGACCGAGCCATCGGCCCGATAGGTTGGTTGAGTGCGAGCCTGTCGATCGCGTCGACGACCGGCCTGAATCGCTTCAGGCCGGCAGGGGCGACAAACGGATCAGGCGGCGCGCCGCGCGAGCGCTTCGGCGACGAGCGCCCCGAGGCGCGCAACGCCCACCTCGATCTTCTCGGGCGGCACGGTGACGAACGACAGCCGGAGCGTATTCGCGGGCGGCGTGCCGACATAGAACGGCGAGCCGGGCACGAACGCCACATTCTGCGCAATCGCTTTTTCCAGCAACTGCATGGTGTCGATGCCGGCGGGCAATGTCAACCAGACGAACATGCCGCCGGCCGGTGGGGTCCAACGGGTGCCTGCCGGCATGTGCTTCGCCAGCGATGCCAGCATCGCGTTGGCCTGCGCGGCGTAGAGCGTGCGGATCGACGGGATGTGCGTGTCGAGGAAGCCGTCCTTCACCACCTCGTAGGCGATGCGCTGCGTGAGACTCGGTGTGTGTAGGTCGGCGGCCTGTTTGGCCTGCACCAGCTTGGCGATCACTGCCTGTGGGCCGATGATGAAGCCGAGGCGCAGCCCCGGCGCGAGCACCTTCGAGAACGATCCCATGTAAAGCACATGCGCCGGGGCGAGCGACATGAGGCTCGGCAGGCGCTGGCCTTCGTAGTCGAGTTCGCCGTACGGATCGTCTTCGATGATCGCCAGGCCGTCGCGCTTGGCAACGGCGGCCAGCGCTTCGCGGCGCGCCATCGGCAGGCGGCGTCCGGTCGGGTTCTGGAAGTTCGGCATGGCATACAGGAAGCGCGCACCCTTTGTTTGCTCGGGCGTGAGCGCCTCGGGCAGCAGACCGTGGTCGTCGGTCGGCACCGGCACATACGTCGGGGCGAACAGCGAGAACGATTGCAGCGCGCCCAGATAGCTCGGCGCTTCGACCAGCACGCGGCTGCCTTCGTCGATGAAGATCTTGCCGATCAGGTCCAGGCCCTGCTGCGACCCCGTGGTGATCAGCACGTTCTCGGGCGCGAGCGTCAGGCCGTCTCGCGAGTAGCGCTTCGCGATCCATTCGCGCAGCGGGGCGAACCCTTCGGTGGCGCTGTATTGCAGAGCGGCCTGCGGCGAGTCGGTCAGTACGCGCTCGGCGGCCGCGCGCATGCGCTCGACGGGGAAGGTCGCGGGCGACGGCAGGCCGCCGGCGAACGAAATGACGTCCGGGCGCTCCGTGACCTTGAGGATTTCGCGAATCGCCGAGCTGGTCAGATGGCGGGCACGTTCGGAATATTGCCAATCATGCATGAGGGTCTCGCTTTGAGAGGGCGGCCGGATCGACCGGCCGCTGATATCGGGCGTTGCGCATGCCGAGCGCGTGGGGGCTGGCGCAAACGCCGGGGGGGAGACGCGTCGCGGCGCAGGGATCGCATGCGCCGTGGCGTGCCTTCAGACCGGTTTGCCCGTGAGTCGCGAGGCGCCGATCTTCATGTGCTTGCCGAGTGCGATAGTCAGGACGACGCCCGCGGCGAAGAGCCACGTTGCCGTGTCGACGTGTTCGCCGAAAAAGAGGGCGGACAGCGCAATCGTAAAGAAAATCTGAAGCAATTGTACTTGGCCCACGCGTGCGATGCCGCCCATGGCGAGACCCGCATACCACGCGAAGAAGCCGATGAACTGCGAGAAGAGCGTCACGTAGGCGAACGCACCCCATGCCTTGCCGCTGACCGGCCACGGCTGATGCCACGCCAGCCAGCCCACCGGCAGCACCAGCACCGGCGCCGACACTACGAGCGCCCAGCAGATCACCTGCCAGCCTCCCATCTCGCGAGCGAGCTTGCCACCCTCGGCATAGCCGAGCGCACCGATGACCACCGCCAGCAGCATCAGCCCGTCGGCCGCATGCAGGCTGCCGCCCCCGGCGCGCAGCGCGAAGGCCATCACCAGCACGCTGCCGGCGAGGGCACAGCCCCAGAACCCGCGCGACGGACGTTCACCGCCGAGCCAATAGGCATAGATCGCGACACAGAACGGCTGCAAGCCGTTGACGACCGCGCCGTGCGACGCCGGAATCGTCTTCATCGCCCATGCGGAAAACACCGGGAACGCAATGATCACGCCCAACGAGGTGATGGCGAGACTCTTGATCTGGCGTGGCGTGGGCCATGCCTCGCGACGCCACCAGAGCAGGGCGCCCGCGAAGACGGAGGCGACCAGCGCGCGCCCCAGCCCATTGAGCAACGGGTTGACTTCCGCGACGACAATGCGTGTCATCGGCAACGTCAGGCTGAAGATCAGCACACCGATCAGTCCGATCAGCATGCCCCGGGATTCACGCGAATTCATGGTGTCGCCTCGTATGTCTGGTCCTGCGTCATCGGCCCGTCATGCGGTGTGCCGGGCGTTCGGTGCGGCGGGCCTAGCGCAACGTGCGCGGCCCGTCGGGGGTTTCGATTTCGGCGGTGAGCGACGGCTCGACCAGCGTGGCTTCGACGTTGACGAGCGCGTCGGCCCCAAGCCACTGCAATTGCGCCTGGATCGCCGCCGCCTGCGGATGGAAGCCGCGCAACGCGGTAACGGCACAATCGGCGCTCGGCAGCGCATCGCTCGGGTGCTGCGCCGAATCCCATTGGATCAGCGTCGGCAGCAGACCTTGTCCGGCGCCTTGCCAAGCGGGCAGGCTGCCGTCGTCGGGCACGCCGATCCGCCACGACAGCGCGCCGCGCTGCATCGCCATGACTGGCGCCAACCGCTGCGGATACTGCGCTTGCCAGCGTGGCAGCGAGCGCGGACGCTCCACGCGCGCCACCCAGTGCGCGAGGTAGGGGCCGGCCTCGAGGCGCGCCTGAACGGCCTCGTCGTCGAGGCCGAACCAGCGCGGCCGGTTTGGCGGCGGGGCTTCCGGATCGATGGCGATGATCTCTAGGTAAGCGCCACCCCACAGGCCCAGCAAACTGTTGTGCGTGCCCATGCGGGCGTGCTTGCCGCCGCGCTGCGGTACGACCTCGGTGAGGCCGAGCTGCTCGATGACATGGGCTTCGCCCGCCTCCAGCGTTTGCGCGGCAACGACGAGATGATCCAGTTTCAGGGCTTGGGGTGCGGTCATGGCGGGTTCGGGCGGCAAAATCGATAGCTTACTCCGCCTCGTTCCTTCCTCGGGTCATCCACGCGAGAGTCGCGTCATCGTCCGATTGGCCATGCGCACGGCGAGATCGCGCCACGCCAGTCGCCACCCGGCGCGCACGAGGCGCTTGCCGGCAGACGCGGTGAGTGTGGCCGCAGGATGGCTCACGCGCAGACGCACGCCGTCTTGCCATGTGCCCAGCCACACGCGCTGACCGGCCCGAATCTCAAAACTTTCGCCGGCGTGCAACCAATGGTCGGCGGGCTCACCTTCCACGGTCAGCCACAGGACACCTTGCAGCACCTGAAGCGATTGCGGCAGGTCGGCAGCCGGGGCCTGCCAGAAGACGGTCTGTTCCCGGTCCAGTTCGAAGAGTCGGATTTCACGCATGGCGGTCTCCAGTTGAGAAGACACTTTATCGGTTAACTCCGGTACAGTACCGGTACAGATGACAAAGTAATCTTCGGTACAGTTAAGGATTGACAGAGAATTTGGCGCGCGTAGAGTGGCGACCGATGGACAATCCCCGCAATACCGGGCCGACGCGCAGCAGACACTTTGACCGCGAAGCGGCGCTCAGCTTTGCCCAGGTGGATAGACGATGACGACAACGACCCCCATTTCTCCGCTGGTGCTGGCCGACAACGCCGCGCTCGACACGTCGCGCATGACGCTTGTCGATCAGCTCGTGCATTGGGCGAGCCTGCGCATCGAGGAGCGCGTCTTCCTGCCCGGCATGCGCATGCCGTCGATTCGCTCGCTGGCGGAAGACAAGCGTGTGTCGCGCTTTTCCGTCGTCGAGGCGTACGAGCGGCTGGTCGCGCAGGGCTATCTCGAGGCGCGGCGCGGCTCGGGCTTTTACGTGCGCGAGCGGCCTGTGATGCCCGCGCAGAACGCGGCGGCGCCGATGGTCGCGCAGGGGCCGATCGACGTGGCCTGGCTCGTGCGCAGCATGCTTCACTCGGTCGCGCCGGAGCGCGGTCCGGGCATGGGCTATCTGCCGCCGAGCTGGCTCGATGCCGACATGATGACGTCGGCCATGCGCTCGATGAGCCGTCAGTCGAGCGCGCATCTGCTCCAAAGTGGTAACCCGCACGGCTTCCTGCCACTGCGCGTGCAACTTCAGACGCAACTCGCGGAACTCGAAATCGGCGCGCGCCCCGAGCAAATCGTGTTGACGTCAGGCATTACGCAGGCGGTGGACTTTCTGCTGCGCCTGTACGTGCGCGCGGGCGATACGGTGCTGGTGGGGGACCCGGCGTGGTTCGTCATGTTCGGACGCATCGCGTCGCAAGGCGCCCACACCATCGGCGTGCCGTACACCCCCGACGGACTCGACATGCCGGCGCTGGAGCGCCTGGTACAGCAGCATCGGCCCAAGTTGCTGATCCTCAATTCGATCCTGCAGAATCCGACCGGAACGTCGCTGACGGCGGCGCGCGCCTTCCAGATCCTGCGTCTGGCCGAGCAGTACGACTTCATGGTGCTCGAAGACGACATCTACTGCGATCTGTGCCCGTCTCACCAGCCGGTGGCGCGACTGGCGAGTCTCGATCAGCTCAAGCGCGTGATCTACATGGGCAGCTTCTCGAAGACGCTCGCCGCGAACCTTCGGGTGGCGTTCGTGGCGTGTTCGCCGGCGCTGGCGAAGACCTTCGTCGATCACAAGATGCTGTCCGGCTCGACGACGCCGGAGATCAACGAGCGGATCGTCTACAAGGCGCTGACCGAGGGGCATTACCGGCGTCACGTAGAGCGCTTGCGTACGCGTCTCGACGAGGTGCGCGACACCACGCGCCGGCGTCTGGAGCGCATCGGCCTGCGCATGTTCGGCGAACCGACGTCGGGCATGTTTTTCTGGGTCGACACCGGCGTCGATACCAGCGCGGTCGCCGCTGCGGGGCACGAAGCGGGCTTCCTGTTTGCACCGGGGGCGTTGTTCTCGCCGCGGCAGGCGCCGAGTACCTGGATGCGCATGAATATCGCCTGTTCCAGCGACCCCGCCATGCTGACCTTCCTCTCGCGGCAGCTCGAACTGGCCGCCTGAGCGGGTGTGGGCGCGGTTCGACCGTCTCGCTGGCACGGCGCTTCGCCAGGTTTTGCCGTAATTTCACGTATCGTCGCGCAAGCTGCCGCGAAATAACCCTTCTGCCGGCCTTGAAATGCCGGCCCGCCGTCCCTATTTTCATCGGGTACCGCCGCTCCGGCAGCGCGCGCGCAAGTGCGCCGGCCGGCGGTCAGTGTCGATATTCCATCCATCTCACCGATTCACGAGGATTCCCGACCATGGCGCAAGACACCATGAGCTTTCAGGCGGAAGTCAAACAGCTTCTGCAACTGATGATTCATTCGCTGTACAGCAACAAGGAAATCTTCCTGCGCGAACTGATCTCCAACGCTTCGGATGCCGCCGACAAGCTGCGCTTCGAGGCGATCAACGACGCCGCGCTGTACGAGCAGGATCCGGAACTCAAGATTCGCGTGTCGTTCGACAAGGACGCCCGCACCGTCACCATCGAGGACAACGGCATCGGCATGAGCCGCGAGGAAGCCATCGCGCATCTCGGCACGATCGCCAAGTCCGGCACCAAGGAGTTCTTCTCGCGCCTGTCGGGCGATCAGCAGAAGGACGCCGCGCTCATCGGCCAGTTCGGCGTGGGCTTCTACTCGGGCTTCATCGTGGCCGATCGCATGACGGTCGAGTCGCGCCGCGCCGGGCTGCCGGCTTCGGAGGGCGTGCGCTGGTCGTCGGCGGGCGAGGGCGACTTCACGGTCGAGACCATCGAGCGCGCCCCGCGCGGCACCGCCATCACGCTGCATCTGCGCGAGGGCGAAGACGAACTGCTCTCGTCGTGGCAACTCCAGTCGATCATCCGCAAGTATTCGGATCACATCTCGCTGCCGATCGTCATGCGCGGCGAAACATGGGACGAAGAAAAGAAGGCGATGGTGCCCGCCGAGTCCGACGAGACCGTCAACCAGGCGAGCGCGCTGTGGACCCGCAGCAAGAGCGAAATCACGGACGAGCAGTACACGCAGTTCTATCAGCACATCGCGCACGATATGCAGGTGCCGCTGGCGTGGACGCACAACCGCGTCGAAGGGCGCAGCGAATATACGCAACTGCTGTATGTGCCGGGCCATGCGCCGTACGATCTCTGGGATCGCAATTCGCAGGGCGGGCTGAAGCTGTATGTCAAGCGCGTGTTCATCATGGACGACGCGGAACAACTGCTGCCGAACTACCTGCGCTTCGTGCGCGGGGTGGTCGACTCCGCCGATCTGCCGCTCAATGTGTCGCGTGAAATCCTGCAGGAAAGCCGCGATGTGAAGGCGATCCGCGAAGGCTGCGCAAAGCGTGTGTTGGGACTGCTGGAAGATCTGGCCGAGAACCAGAAGGACAAGTACACGCAGTTCTGGGGCGCGTTCGGGCAGGTGCTCAAGGAAGGTACCGGCGAGGATCAGGCGAACCGCGAGCGCATTGCCAAGCTGTTGCGCTTTGCGAGCACGCACAACGATTCGGCCGAGCAGAACGTGTCGCTGGCCGACTACGTGAGCCGCATGAAGGACGGTCAGGACAAGATTTACTACGTCACGGCCGAGAGCTGGGTGGCGGCAAGCCACAGCCCGCATCTGGAAGTGTTCCGCAAGAAGGGCGTGGAAGTGTTGTTGCTGACCGATCGCGTCGACGAGTGGATGCTCTCGTACGTGCACGACTTCGACGGCAAGGCGCTCGTGAGCGTGGCGCGTGGCGATCTGGATCTGGGCGCGCTGGAAGATGCGGGGGAAAAGGCCGCCCAGGAGAAGACCAGCGGCGACCTCAAGCCGCTCATCGAGAAGATGAAGGAAGTGCTCGGCGACAAGGCCAAGGACGTGCGTGTGACGTTCCGTCTGACCGATTCGCCGTCGTGCCTGGTGTCGGATGAGAACGACATGAGCGGCACGCTGCAGCGCTTGATGAAGGCGGCGGGGCAGAAGATGCCGGAATTCCGTCCGATTCTCGAAATCAACCCGGAGCATGCGTTGATCCAGCGTCTGACGGCAGAGCGTGCCGATCTGGCGGACTGGGCGCAACTGCTGTTCGATCAGGCGCTGCTGGCCGAGGGCGGCAGCCTGGAAGACCCGGCGGCGTATGTGAAGCGTACGAACGCGTTGCTGCTCGCCGCGCAGTGAGCGCGCCAGTGCAGAGCGCGCAGCGCTGACCATGGTGTTGCCGATGGGCCCCCGCGTCGATATGTCGCGGGGGCCTTTTTGCTTTTTGGGCGCGAGCGTTACGGGGCGGCGGATCAAGGGTGTCGGACCGGTGTCCGGAGACCGGCTTCAATGCCGCCGCTGCATGACGTGTGGGCGGTGCGCCGTCGCCTTGCGCCTTTATAATGCCGAGCCATGACTTTCCGATTTGATGTGGGGGGGCGGCGCTGGCAGGCTGTCCCGGCGCCGGCGCTTTCGCGTCGTCATAAAGATTGGCTTACCCGGGGCGGCGCGCTCACGCGCCATCTGTCGACCCTGGGGCGCGTGAGCGTGCGCGTCGTGGCGGAGCGAGTGATGCCCGCCGACGCGGACCAGTGCCGCGCCATCGGTGTGCCATTGCGCACGCCGATGTGGGCCCGCGATGTCATCCTGTTGGTCGACGGCGAACCAGTGGTCGTGGCGCACAGCGTCACGCCGCTCGCCTATAGCCGCTCGATCTGGCAGGCCATGCGCCGTTTGCGTACGCGGCCGCTGGCCGATCTGCTCTATCACGATCCCACCGTCACGCGGTCCATGCTGGTGTCGTGCCCGCTCGCGCCACGCCACCTGTTGCACGGCCGCGCGCGTCACGATGCGCGCGACCCGCTCGTCGGTGCGAATCCACGTGCGCGGTTGTGGGCGCGTCGTTCGGTCTTCGTACGCCGTGGCGCGCCGTTGCTTGTCACCGAAGCGTTCCTGCCGCGTTTCTGGCGGCGTTTGGAAGCGACGCACGGTGCGCTGGCTCACGACGGATGCGTGGCATGACGACGGACCTCATCCCCGAACGCAAACGCAACTTCCCCCCGGTGGTGGATGCGCAAACGCGCGTCCTGATTCTCGGCAGCCTGCCCGGCGACGTCTCGCTCGCGCACCAGCAGTATTACGCGCATCCACAGAATCGCTTCTGGCATCTGGTGGGCGATACGATCCGCGTCGACCTGCCGTCGCTCGCCTACGATGCGAAGCTGCAGGCGCTGCTCACCCATCGCATCGGGTTGTGGGACGTGGTCGCCGAGGCCCGGCGCGAAGGCAGCCTCGACAGCAATATCCGCGACCATACGGGCAACGACCTGATGGGGCTCATCGAGACGCTACCGGATCTCGAGGTGATCGCGTTCAATGGCGGCACGGCGGCCCGGTTGGGCATGAAAGCGCTGGCGCATCACGCGCAGCGGTACCGGATCGTGATGCTTCCCTCCAGCAGCCCGGCCTACACATTGGCCTATGCGGAAAAGCTGCGCATGTGGCAGGCATTGATCGCGTGAAGGCCTGTCGAGCGGCGCGTCCGGGGTCGCTCGGTCATGCCCGCGCGTGGCTGCACGCCACTGTGCGAGGCGCGGGGGGAGCGATCCACGGGTGTCGGCGCATCAAATCCTGGCCGAACCTTTGGACTTGTCGTTCGAACCGACGACGTTGCGGATCAACTGATCCATCTCCTTGATGATGTCGGCAAGCACCTGCGTGATCACCGCGAACTCCCTGCCATGCTCTCCCGCCCGAGCCGCCGAGATGCGCGCATTGAGCGCAACGATGTTGGCTTGCATCGAAATACCGCTGAGGCGCTCCACGAGGTCGGTCTGGCGTTTGCGCACGGCAACTTCGCAACGGTGCATTTCCTCCTGATAGGCCTGCGTGACGGTCTGTAGCAGGTCAAGTAGCGGGGTGGCCTGTGCGACCAGCGCATCGAGGGATGACGCTTGCCGATGCGGGTCCGCCAAAGGGGCGTCTATCGCGGCTCTGACCTGGGCGATGAAATCACGGATACGTGCGTCGGCGCGCGGACTGCCGAAATAAAGCTGCTGCAAGGCGCTGGAAAACGCGCCGGGGAAGCGCTCATTGCCCGTCGCGAGATCCGAATGCGCCGACTCGAACATCGACAGACACTTGCGTGCGATATCGAGCGCGGCCGTGTCCCCACGCGAAGCGAGTAACAACTGAAGGATGATTCGTTGCGACAGCATGCGCTGCCTGCCGGAGAGGTTGATCAATGTGCCGAGGGTTTCGGCGGACACTTCGGCCTCGGTTGACTGCGTGGAGAAAGCGTTCATGCCATGCCTTACAGAGAGTGTCGACGCAGAGGCACGCCGCGCTGACCGGCAAAGCAAAAGCGCCCCGAAGCGAGATGCCTGCGAGCCGGTTGCCCGGTGCTTGGTCATCTCGCTTCGGGGCGCCATTGCCCGGGACGCTCCTTGCCGGAGCGCGTCATCGCGACTTGCCAGTTTGTTTTCAGGCCGCCGTTGGCCTGTGCGTGTCCTCTGCAATATCCATGCCATCGCTCATTGCGGCGGCCCTGAGCGTCGGGGCGCAGCGAAATGGTGCGGCGGATCCTGCCCGGGGCACTGATCTTGTGCCGGATGCGTCATCGCGACGCGTGCGTTGCGGCGTCTCGACGGGGGACGGGAAGCGAACCCGGTACAATGCGTTCCCATCGGAATCTCCCGAGTTTCATTGAAGGACACATGACCCTCATCAAACGCAAATCCATCGAAGCCGAAGCGTTCGTCAGCGACGAGCGCACCGCCCGTTCCCCGCGTCCCGCGTACAAGCCGCGTTTCGCGCCGGTGACGTTTTCCGAAATGGGTGGCGTGCGTTACCTGCACTTCGGCACCCCGTGGGTGCAAGGGGCAATGCGTCTGTCCAAGCCTGACCGGATCGAGCTGGAATACGCGCAACAGATGATGGCGTGGCTGCTGTTCATGCGTGCGCCCAAGCACGTGGTGCAACTGGGTCTCGGCACTGGGTCGCTCACCAAGTTCTCGCATCGCCAGTTCCCGCGTACACAGGTCACCGCCGTGGAGCTGAACCCGGCCGTGGTCGTGGCGGCGCGCACCATGTTCAGCCTGCCGGATGACTCGCGCCGATTGAAGGTGCTGGAAGCGGATGCCTGGGATTTCGTTACCGACCCGGCGAGGCACGGCACGGTCGACGTGTTGCAAGTCGATCTCTACGACGCGACCGCACGTGGCCCGGTGCATGACACGCCCGCGTTCTACAAGGCTTGCCGCGCCACGCTGAGCGCACCCGGCATGCTGACGACGAACCTGTTCGGCGATCACGACAGCTATCCGAAGAACATCCGTCGCCTGCGTCAGGCCTTCGACAATCGTGTGATCGAATTCCCGGAAGTGCACGACGGCAACGTGATCGTGCTGGCCTTCAACGGTCCGCTGCTCTCGGTGCAGTGGAAGGATGTGGAAGCCCGCGCGAAGGTGGTGGAAGCCGCCACGGGCCTGCCGGCCAAGCGTTGGGTCAAGCAGCTTCGCTCGGCCAACGGCGACGGTGGTCCGGTGCTGACGATCTGACCTCAGAGCGTCGGCGCACCTCTGCGCATCTCGGTGCGGCGATGCCTGTCGTGGATGTAAAAAAGCCAGCCGCGAGGCTGGCTTTTCATTGGGTGCGACGGAGGTGGCCTTCTCAGGCTGCGACTTCCTCGATGCTCAGTGTCTCGCCGCCGGCCACGATCGCCAGCAGGCGGTCGACGTTGGGGTGCGCGCCCGGACGATTGCGCGCATCGGCCGTGTGTTCGCCGAAGACCGCCAACCCATGCTCGGCCGCCTTGGCGTCGAGCGTGCCGAAGGCCTGCTTCAGATAGTGGTACACGGCGAGCGAGCCTTGCTTGCCCGGTGCGTTCTCGATGCTCGCCACGACGGCGCCCGTGACGTCGCGAAGCGCAATGCGCGCGATGCCCTCGATGCTGCCGATGGCGGCCATCCGTGCGAGGTTGTCCTTGAAGACCGGGGTCGGTTCGATCATTGCCATGGGGGTGCGGCTCCTGCGGTGACGTTGCGTTCGAAAAATGTTGCGGGCCGAATGGTATCACTCCGGCCCGCGCGGCTTCACACAACGCTCACGCGCGCCGCCATTGCAGGATCGTCAGCGTCAGCACGCCTGCGATCAGGCCCCAGAACGCCGAGCCGATGGACAACAGCGTCAGGCCCGACGCCGTCACCATGAACGTGATGAGCGCCGCTTCGCGCTGGCGCATGTCGTGCATGGCGTTGGCCAGGCCGTTCATGATCGAGCCGAACAGGGCGAGCGCGGCAATCGAGACCACGAGGGCCTTCGGAAACGCCGCGAACAAGGCGGCGATGGTCGCCCCGAACGTGCCCGCGATCAGATAGAACGCGCCGGACCACACGGCGGCCGTGTAACGCTTGGCCGGGTCCTCGTGGGCTTCGCGTCCGGTGCAGATGGCTGCCGTGATGGCCGCCAGATGGATACCGTGCGAGCCGAACGGCGCGAGCAGTACCGAGGCGATGCCCGTCGTCGAGATGAGGGGAGAGGCCGGCACGGTGTAACCGTCGGCACGCAGCACGGCGAGCCCGGGCACGTTTTGCGAGGCCATCGCCACCACGAACAGCGGGATCGCGATGCTGATCGCGGCCGACAGCGAGAACGAGGGCGTCGTCCACACGGGCTTCGCCAGCGCGACGTGGAAGTGGCTGAAATCGAGCAGGCCCGCGCCGCCCGCGACCGCCGTGCCAACGATCAGCGCCAGCAGAATGGCGTAACGCGACGCGAAGCGCTTGACGACGAGATACGTGAAGAACATCGCGAGCACGAGCGCCGTCTGGTGCTGCGCGGCGACGAAGATCTCCAGCCCGATGCGAAACAGGATCCCCGCGAGCAGCGCAGACGCCAGCGCCGGCGGTACGCGGCGCATGATCGTCTCGAAGCCCCCGGTCAGCCCGCACAGGGCGATGAGGGCATTGCAGACGATGAACGCGCCGATGGCCTCGCCATAGGGCACGCCCGGTAACGAGGTGATCAGCAGCGCGGCGCCCGGCGTGGACCACGCCACGACCACCGGCGTGCGATAGCGCAGCGATAGCCCGATGGTTGTCACGCCCATGCCGATGGAGAGCGCCCAGATCCACGACGAAATCTGCGCGGGGGTGAGATGGGCGGCCTGTCCGGCCTGGAACATCAGGACGAGCGAGCTGGTGTAGCCCGTCATCATGGCAACGAAGCCGGCGACAATGGCCGAAGGCGACGTGTCCGCCAACGGCCGGAGCGGTGGCAGGGGAGTCGTGCTGGACGTCATGATGGGAAGCGGTCTCTGGGTTCTTGTTACGTTGTTGGTGCGTTGCCTTGCCGCGCCCTGCGACGTCGGGCGGCGAGCCTTACTTGCTCAGCGCGCGCATGGCCGACTCCAGTCCTGCGAGCGTGATCGGATACATGCGGCCGGCGAATACCTGACGAATGACCGAGATCGACTGGCGATATTGCCATATCGCCTCGGGCTCCGGATTGAGCCAGGCGTGACGCGGGTAGCGGTCGATGAAGCGGCGTAGCCACACCGCCCCGGCTTCTGCGTTGTTGTACTCGACCGAGCCGCCTGCCTGCAGCACTTCGTAAGGACTCATCGTGGCGTCGCCCACGAAGATCAGCTTGTAGTCGGGCGGGTATTTGCGCAGCACGTCCCAAGTGTCGAAGCGCTCATTGTGGCGGCGTCGGTTCTGGCGCCACAAATAGTCGTAGACGCAGTTGTGGAAGTAGTAGAACTCGAGATGCTTGAATTCGGATTTTGCCGCGGAGAACAGCTCTTCGGTACGCGCGATGTGGTCGTCCATCGAACCGCCCACGTCGAGCAGCATCAACACCTTCACGTTGTTATGACGCTCCGGCACGAGCTTCAGGTCGAGCCAGCCGGCGTTGGCTGCCGTCGAGCGAATGGTGTCGTCGAGGTCCAGCTCCTGCGCGGCGCCCTCGCGCGCGAACTTGCGCAGGCGCCGCAGCGCCACCTTGATGTTGCGCGTGCCGAGTTCGACGGCGTCGTCGTAGTCGCGGTAAGTGCGCTGGTCCCACACCTTCACCGCCGTGCGATTGCCGTTGCTCTCGCCGCCGATGCGGATGCCTTCGGGGTTGAAGCCGCCATTGCCGAACGGCGAGGTGCCGCCGGTGCCGATCCACTTGTTGCCGCCTTCGTGGCGGCCTTTCTGCTCGTCGAACAGTTGCTTCAGGCGCTCCATGAGCTTGTCGATCCCCCCCAAAGCCTGAATGCGCGCCTTGTCTTCCGGCGACAATTCGCGTTGCATGCGCTTCTTGAGCCATTCGAGCGGCACCTCGCCCGAGGCGTCGACGATGTGTTGCACGCCTTTGAAATACGCGCCGAAGGCCTGATCGAATTTGTCGTAGTGCTTCTCGTCCTTGATCAGCGATAGACGCGCCAGATAGTAGAACTCGTCGAGCGAGGGCGCGATGACCTGACGCTGCAGCGCTTCGAGCAGCGTCAGGTATTCCTTGACCGAGACCGGCAGCTTCGCCGCGCGCAAGGTATAGAAGAAGTCGATCAGCATGACGGCGGCGCCTTTACCGATTGGCGCGATTCATGAAGACGAGGCGCTCGAACAGGTGCATGTCCTGTTCGTTCTTGAGCAGCGCACCGGCCAGCGGCGGGATCGCGAGCTTGTTGTCGGCGCTGCGCAGCGCTTCCGGGCCGATCTCCTCGGCCATCAGCAGCTTGAGCCAGTCGATCAGCTCCGAGGTCGACGGTTTCTTCTTGAGTCCGGGAATATCGCGCACGTCGAAGAAGGTCGCCATCGCGGCGTTCACCAGCTCGCGGCGAATGTTCGGGAAATGCACGTCGATGATCGACTGCATCGTCGACGGCTCGGGGAACTTGATGTAGTGGAAGAAGCAGCGGCGCAGGAAAGCGTCGGGCAGCTCCTTTTCGTTGTTCGACGTGATGATGACCAGCGGGCGGTGGCGTGCCTTCACGAGCTGGCGCGTCTCGTACACATAGAACTCCATGCGGTCGAGTTCGCGCAGCAGGTCGTTGGGGAATTCGATGTCGGCCTTGTCGATTTCGTCGATCAGCAGCACGACGGGCTGGTCGGCCTCGAAGGCCTGCCAGAGCACGCCTTTGACGATGTAGTTGGCGATATCGCGCACCCGCTCGTCGCCCAGCTGCGAATCGCGCAGTCGCGAGACGGCGTCGTATTCGTACAGGCCTTGCTGGGCCTTGGTGGTGGACTTCACGTGCCATTGCAGCAGTGGCATGTCGAGCGCGGCGGCGACTTCCTCCGCGAGCATCGTCTTGCCGGTGCCGGGTTCACCCTTGATGAGCAGCGGTCGTTGCAGTGTGGCCGCCGCGTTCACGGCGAGCTTGAGGTCGTCGGTCGCGACGTACTGGGAAGAGCCTTCGAAGCGCATTGTCTGAGCCGTCCGCAAACAGCCGGCCTACCGGCCGGGCAGGGAAAAAGTTCAGTATAAGACATTGCGCATAAGGCTCGCTCGGACAGCGGAAATCGGCTGTGACATCAAAGGCTTGCGGGAAAACTTCGGAGAACTGTGCGGGTCAGCCCCGAGTTTGCGGACCGAAGGCTGTGGGTTACAATCGATTGCTTTTTTCACAGGACGGTGGCCTTGGAGTCGGGCCGTCGACCTGCGTGTTGCGGGCCGGTATTCCAACCAAAAACGTTCCCAAGAAGACCATGAAAAAGTTCCTCACGATGATGGCGCTGGCGCTCGGCAGCACGTCGTTCATGTCGCTCGGCGCGGCGCATGCGGCCGATCTCAAGCCCAATCTCGACGCGGCGAAGGACAAGGTCGCCATGTGTATTGGCTGCCACGGCATTCCCGACTATCGCACCGCGTTTCCCGAGGTCTATCACGTGCCCCGGCTCGGCGGACAGAATGCGAAGTACCTTGAGAACGCCCTGAAGGAGTACGCCAAGGGCGACCGCAAGTTCCAGACGATGCATGGCATCGCAGCCACGTTGACCGAGCAGGACATCGTCGACATTGCCGCCTACTACGCGGCGCAGACGGCGTCGACGCCGGTCAATCCCCAGAAGTAAAACGTGCGTGGCTGAGGAGAACACGATGAAGCATTCGATGGTAAAGGCCGCCGCGGCGGCATCCCTGGCGCTCGGCGCCGTGCTCGCAGGTGGGGTCGGCTCGGCGTTTGCCGCCGGCAACGTCGCCAATGGACGCGCGCTCGTCGAGAAAGGCATGTGCGTGAGCTGCCACGGCGCCAATCTGAACGCGCCGATCAGCCCTGAGTATCCGAAGCTGGCCGGTCAGTATGCAGACTACGTTTATAACGCGCTGCGGGCGTATCAGAACGAAACCAGCCTGATTTACGGTCGCAGCAACGCGATCATGAAGACGCAGGTCATGTCCAATCCCGCCACGGTCGGTAAGGACGGCAAGCCGCGTCCGTTCACCTCGCAGGAGTTGCGTGATATTTCGGCCTATGTCGAATCGCTGCCCGGCGATCTCGTCACGAAGAAGTAAGCAGACCGGCCGCGCTATCCGGCATCAGGCACGACGGTGACCCTCAGGGGGACCGTCGTCGCTTTTCATGGGCGTGGATGGGGGGGGGCGTCGCTGTCATCGGGGCTACCGGCCGGCGTTCGTCGCTCACGAGCCGTCGATACGCCGATGTGCCGATGTGCCGACGTGCCTGCGTCCCGATGTACCGTTCCACCTATCCGCCGATAAGCCGGTCCGCCGACGTTGGCGCTCAGCGCGACGCTTGCTGCTCGATACGCTGCAGGTAGGCGTCCGAGTCGGGCGGCTGGCCGCTGCGTTGCGCTTCCCAGAGCGTTTGTCCCAGGCACTCCATGATGCGGTGCTGCGCCTCGTGGGGCGAATCGAGCCGTTGGCTCAGTTTCTCGTAGGCGGCACGAATGCCCGGCGGCTGGTCGATCGAGACCTGCTCGCTGATCGCCAGATGCATCGACAGATGCAGGAACGGGTTCGTCTGCCCGGCCTCGGGCGAGTAGTCGCGGGCGTTGGCGTCTTCGGTGTCGGACAACGCGTCGTGATACTCGGGATGGGCTTGGATCCAGTCGGCGGCCATGGTCTCGAGCGGCGTGAGAATGCTGCCGCTGCGCTGCTTTTGCCAGGTGGTGCAGAAGAATTGCCGGACTTCGTCACGGCTCGGATTGAACATGGGGACTCCGTGGGGTTCTGATGTCGCCGCTTGCGGCACGCCGCCCCTTGACTACAATGGCGGATCGATCGCTGCCGTGCATCGTGCCAGGCGCAGGGGAAACGCGCCGCCAACGCCTGAAAATCTCGCCGTATTGTCGCTCAATTTATCCAGTCATGTCGCAAAGCCCTCGCGCGCACGCGCCCTCCGGCAACGCCGCCGTCATGCCGCCGGCCCCCCGTCCCTCGGCCTGGACCGGCGTCGCGCTGATCGCCGTGTCGGCGTCCGCGTTCGGCGCCATGGCCATCTTCGCACGGGCGGCGGCGGCGTCCGGTGCCGACATCTTCGCGATGCTGTTGTTTCGCTTTTTCGTCGCCGCGGTCCTGCTGCTGGCCTGGTGTCGGTTGCAGCGGGTGCGCTTCCCGTCGCGCCGTCAGGCGCTCGGCATTGCGCTGATGGGCGGCATCGGCTACGTCGGCCAGTCGCTTTGCTATTTCGGCGCGCTGCAATACGCGCAGGCGTCGCTCGTCGCGCTGCTGCTCTATCTCTACCCGGTCTTTGTGACGATTTTGGCGGCCATCTTCCTCCATGAACGCCTCACGCCCGTGACGCTCGGCGCGCTCGCGCTCTGCTCGCTGGGCACGGCGCTCACCGTCGGGGGGGGACAGGGGCAGCCGCTGGGCATGGCGCTGGCCGTGGTGGCGGCGTTGATCTATTCGGGCTACATCGTGATCGGCGCGCGGTTGACACGCGGTGTCGATGCCCGCGCCACGGCAACGCTCGTCTGCCTGGCGGCCACCGTTTCCTTCGGAGCGATGGCGGCGGTGCGAACCACGCAAGGGCTGCCGCTGCACTGGCCCGCAGGCGTCGGGGGCTGGGCGGCGCTCGCGGCCATTGCGGTGTGTTCGACGGTCGTTGCCATTCTGACCTTCTTCGCTGGTTTGCAACGATTGGGGGCGGGACGCGCCTCCATGCTCTCGACGCTGGAGCCGGTCGTCACGGTGCTGCTCGCGGCCATGCTGCTGGGCGAAACGCTCACGGCGGCACAACTGGGCGGCGGCGTGCTGATTCTGGCGGGCGTGGTCTGGCTGTCGGCGCGTGGCGCCGCCGCAACCCCCTGATCTCGCGGGCATTTTTGCCACGTCAGCGCGTGTCGCGCGGCAACGGTACAATCGCCGGTCATTCGCCACTCATCTCCCGAGGTCCATTGTCATGAGCATCATCGCCAAAGAAGCCATCGCCCAACTATTCACCGATGCCCGCACGCACAATGTGTGGCTCGACAAAACGGTCAGCGATGAAACGCTGCGTGAGCTGTACGACCTCGTCAAATGGGGCCCGACCTCGGCCAACACCACGCCCGCGCGCGTGGTCTTCGTGAAGAGCCCGGAAGCGAAGAACAAGCTGCTTGAATGCATGGCGCCGGGCAACGTGGACAAGACCCGCACGGCGCCCGTGACGGCCATCATCGCGTACGACCTGAAGTTCTACGAACACCTGCCCAAGCTGTTCCCGAACGGGGCCGACAAGATGGTGCCGATGTTCTCGGGCGACCCCGCCAAGGCTGCCGGTGCCGCGCACATGAACAGCTCGCTGCAAGGCGGCTACTTCATCCTCGCTGCCCGGGCGCTGGGCCTCGACTGCGGCCCGATGGCCGGTTTTGACGCACAGAAGGTCAACGACACCTTCTTCGGCGGTACCGAGTGGCGTGTGAACTTCATCTGCAATCTGGGCTACGGCGATCACGGCAAGCTGTTCCCGCGCAATCCGCGTTTGTCGTTCGACGAGGCGGCGCGCATCATCTAAGCAGGATTTGTCGCGCGCCGCGCGTATTCTCGGCGCGTACAGAACAAACGGGCGGTCCCGATGTCGGGACCGCCCGTTGTCATTTGCGTCGTCTGTGTCATTTGCGACGGCGTTGCCGGGGGAGCGCCGGTCAGCCCTTCGGCGCGGGCGTCTTGGGGCGGAAGTCGCACAACGGCTCGATGGCGCAATGCCAGCACTCCGGCTTGCGCGCCTTGCACACATAGCGGCCGTGCAAAATGAGCCAGTGGTGGGCATCGTGCTTGAACTCGCGCGGGATGACGCGCTCCAGCGCCAGTTCCACGGCCAGCGGATCCTTGCCAGGCGCGAGACCCGTGCGGTTCGCCACGCGGAAGATGTGTGTATCGACAGCAATGGTGTCTTCGCCGAACGCGGTATTGAGCACGACATTTGCCGTCTTGCGACCGACGCCCGGCAGCGTTTCGAGCGCTTCGCGCGAGCGCGGCACTTCGCCGCCGTGCGCGTCGAGCAGCAACTGGCAGGTGGCGATGACGTTCTTGGCCTTGGTGCGGTACAGCCCGATCGTCTTGATGTAATCGGCAACCCCGGCCTCGCCCAGCGCAAGCATCTTTGCCGGGGTGTTGGCCACCGCATAGAGCTTGCGTGTGGCCTTGTTTACGGAGACGTCGGTCGCCTGGGCCGAAAGCAGCACGGCGATCAACAACTCGAATGGCGACGTGTACTCCAGCTCCGTCGTCGGATGCGGATTCAATTGCTGCAACGTTTCGAACAGGGCGCGTCGTTTGGCGTCGTTCATGGCGGGTGGCGCGTGGGTTGGGGCGTCTGTCTTGTTATCAGGTGACGGCGTGGGCGGCCGCCCGCCTAGACTTTTTGCGGGGCGCTGTCGGCCCCCGAGGGGGCGGCATCGTCGTCTGCGCTGAGGCCCAGGCGTTTGCGACGGGCTTCCGCTTCGTCGATCTGCGCCTGCACGGCGGCCGAAACGTGCGTCGTGTTCTTGGGCGCGAGCCCTTCGGCCGCCAGCGCGGCCTTTTTCTCTCTCGCGCGCGCCAAAGCCGCTTGAATGATGGCCTGCTTGCGAGCTGCTGCCGCAGCGGCTTCATCGGCGACGGGGGAAGGCGCCGGCGCTACGTCGCCCGTTTGCGCTCCCGGCGACACATCTTGCCCTGAGGCGGGCGCCGCAGGCGTGCCGGGCGCCGCGGGGGCAACCCGCGCCGCGCGCGCGGCCAGCCGCGCTTCCCGCGCTGCCCGATCCTTCGCGAGACGGGCCTGATTCACCTCGAAATGCGAGCGCGCGTCGTCGGCTTGCGTTTGCGACCAGGCGTCCCAGCCGGTGCGCTCGCCGGTGACCGGCACCATGTCGATGCAGTCGACGGGGCAGGGCGGCACGCAGAGATCGCAGCCCGTGCAACGGTCCTCGATCACGGTGTGCATCAGTTTGGCGGCGCCGACGATGGCGTCGACCGGGCAGGCCTGCAGGCAGAGCGTGCAACCGATACACAGCGATTCGTCGATGACGGCGCGCGGCCGGGGACGCTCTGCGCCATTGTCCGGATTCAGCGCGATGATGGGGCGATCCAGCAGCTTGGCCAGACGCGCCACGCCCTCGGCGCCGCCGGGCGGGCACTGGTTGTAGCTGGCCTGGCCGCTGGCGATGGCGTCGGCATACGGGCGGCACCCGGCGTAACCGCACTTGGTGCACTGCGTCTGGGGCAAAAGGGCATCGATGCGCTGCGCGAGCGCGCTAACTTCGGACACGTCGTTTGAGGGGGATTCGGCGGAAAGTCGAATTATCCTGCATTTTCCGGAAACACTGAAACCGATGTGCCATAATTCCGCCCGATGAGAACGACCGGCCGATCATGACTACACCTCAAACCAAGATCAAACGCGACCCCGAACGCACGCGTCAGCGCATTCTTGCTGCGGCGATCGAGGAGTTTGCGGAGCGGGGTTCAAGCGGTGCGCGCGTGGACAGCATTGCACGCCGAGCCGACATCAACGAGCGCATGTTGTATTACTACTTCGGCAACAAGGACCAGCTCTATCTGGCGGTGCTCGAGGAGGTCTATGGCGAGTTCAACCGCGCCGAACACGCGCTCAGGCTGGATGTGCTGGCGCCGCTCGACGCCGTGGCCGAACTGGCCCGCTTCGTGTGGGACTATTACGCCGACCATCCGGAACTGATTCGGCTCATCAACAACGAGAATCTGCACGACGCGAAGTCGATGCGTCAGTCGACCGAGATTCGACAACAGGTCTCACCGATTGTGGAGCTGCTCGCACAGACGCTCAAGCGCGGCGAAGCCAGCGGCGAAATCCGGCCGGGCGTCGATCCGGTCGATCTGTACGTGACGATCTCGGCGATGGGCTATTACGTGATGTCGAACCGCCACACGCTGTCCATCGTGATGGGGCGTGATTTCATGGCCGGCGACGCGCGCAAGTCATATTCGTCCTTCAATACGCAAATGCTGCTGGATTCATTGCGTACGCGATGACCGATTAAGCGTGCGGCGCTTGCCGTAGGCTCGCTAAAACAAAACCGCCGCGAGGGCCGAAGCCCCGCGGCGGTTTTGTCATGGCCGCTCGGCGAACCGGTGACGGTTCAGGCGTGCTTGGCGATGAAGTCGCGAATCTGCGGATAAATCACGCTGCGCCAACGGCTGCCCGAGAAAATGCCGTAATGACCGCAAGCCGGGGCGGTAAAATGCGCCCGCCGTTTGGCGGGGATGCCGATGCACAGCTCATGCGCGGCCTGGGTCTGTCCGCTGCCCGAAATGTCGTCCAGCTCGCCTTCGATGGTGAAGAGCGCCGTGGTCTTGATGTCTTGCGGACGAACCCGTTGGCCAGCCACATCCCACGTACCTCGCGCGAGGCTGAAGTCCTGGAAAACGGTCTTGATCGTGTCGAGATAGTACTCGGCAGCCATGTCGAGCACCGCGTTGTACTCGTCGTAGAAGCGACGATGCGAGTCGGCGTCGTCGTTGTCGCCGCGCACCAGATCCAGATAGAAATCCCAGTGCGACGTGAGGTGACGATCAGGGTTCATCGCCACGAACCCGGCGTGCTGAAGGAAGCCCGGATAGACCAGCCGGCCCGAGCCCGGATAATTGGCGGGCACCGGATGGATCACGTGATTCTCGAACCACTCGTACGACTTGTTCGTCGCCAGCGAGTTGACCGACGTCGGACTCTTGCTCGCGTCGATCGGGCCGCCCATCATCGTCATGGTCTTGGGCGTCGTTTCGCCATTCGATGCCATGAGCGAGATGGCGCCGAGCACCGGCACGGTGGGTTGGCACACCGAAATGACGTGCAGGTTCTCCGCGCCGATGTGGCGAATGAACGCCTGGATGTACGCGACGTAGTCGTCAAGATGGAACGCGCCGGCCTCGAGCGGCACCATGCGCGCATCGACCCAGTCGGTGATGTAGACCTTATGGTCCTTGAGCAGCGTGGTGACGGTGTCGCGCAGCAGCGTGGCGTGGTGGCCGGAGAGCGGCGCGACCACGAGCACGACCGGGTCGTCCTTGAGCTGCCCGACGGCGCCGGCGTCGTCGGCGTACCGCTTGAAGCGCAGCAGGCGGCAGAACGGCTTTTCCATTGCCGTGACTTCCACGACCGGAATATTGTGACCGTCGACTTCGACGGCCTTGATATTGAATTCGGGTTTCTCGTAATCCTTGCCGAGCCGGTAGAGCAACTCGTATCCCGCGGCGATGCGGGGCGCGCCCGGCATCATGGCCAGCAGGCTGCTCGGATTGACAAACGTGGTCGCCGCTGCCTTGGCCCAAGTGGTGAGGGGGTTCAACCACGCACGGTTGTATTCGTGAATCTGATACAGCATGTTGTGAGCCCAGAGGCGGATGGTGAGCGAATTATGCAACCGTTTATCGCGGCTGTGCAACGCAGCATAACCCTGATATATGGCATTTCTGCATCATTGCGATAGCTTTTGACTATTTTGACAATTGTTTTCAATTATCGTTGCTGCGCTGCAACAAATTGGGGTGCAAAAAAAGCCCGCCGGGTGGCGGGCTTCGACTTCGACGATGCCGGATGGGCTTAGCGCAGCACTTGGGCGATGGCCGAGGCGACGCGGTCGATGTTCTTGTCGTTGAGCGCGGCCACACAGATACGGCCCGTGCTCACGGCATAGATGCCGAACTCTTCACGCAGGCGTTCGACCTGGTCGGCGGTGAGGCCCGAGTACGAGAACATGCCGCGTTGTTTGATCACGAACGAGAAATCGCGCTCCACGCCATGCGCACGCAGCTTCTCGACCAGGGCGAGACGCATCGCGCGGATGCGCTCACGCATTTCGGCCAGTTCCTCTTCCCACAGCGCGCGCAGTTCGGGGCTGCCCAGCACGGCGGCGACGACCGAGCCGCCATGCGTCGGCGGGTTCGAGTAGTTGGTGCGGATCACGCGCTTGAGTTGCGAGAGCACGCGGGCCGATTCGTCCTTGCTGCCCGTCACGATCGACAGGGCACCCACGCGTTCGCCATACAGCGAGAACGACTTCGAGAACGAACTCGACACGAAGAAGTCCAGGCCGGTGGAGGCGAACAGGCGCACCACGGCGGCGTCGGCGTCGATGCCGTCACCGAAACCTTGATAGGCGATGTCGAGGAACGGCACCAGTTTGCGGGCCTTCACGACCTCGACGACTTGCGACCACTGGTCCATCGACAGGTCGACGCCGGTCGGGTTGTGACAGCAGGCGTGCAGTACGACGATGGTGCCTTCGGGTTCCTTGCCGAGCATGTCGAGCATGCCCGCCAGGTTCACGCCATGCGAGTCGGCGTCGTAGTACGGGTACGAGACGACGTTGAAGCCGGCTTGACTGAACAGCGCACGGTGGTTTTCCCAGCTCGGATCGCTGATGGCGACGGTGGCATTCGGGTTCAGTTGCTTGAGGAAGTCAGCGCCGATCTTGAGGGCGCCGGTGCCGCCCAGGGCTTGCGCGGTGACCACGCGGCCTTCGGCCAGCACGGGCGATTCCTTGCCGAACAACATTTCCTGCACGGCCTTGTCGTAGGCGGCAATGCCTTCGATCGGCAGGTAGCCGCGCGGCAGACCGGCGGCCACGCGTTGTTCTTCGGCGGCCTTCACGGCCTTGAGCAGGGGGAGCTTGCCTTCCGCATTGAAATACACGCCCACGCCCAGGTTCACCTTCTCGGTGCGGTGATCGGCGTTGTAGGCTTCGTTCAGGCCAAGGATGGGGTCGCGCGGGGCGAGTTCGACAGCGGAGAACAGGGTCATTTCGACGGCTCGAGGCAGGTAGTAGGAAAACGCGGCGGGTCGGCGGCATCAGACGCGCGATCAGCTCAACGCGACATTTTAGCGAAGATTCTCCACGCTTGTGGGAAACACCGGCCCACGCCGCGCGAAATTGCCCGCTTTCAGCACGAAAACTGCCACGTATTGCCAGAAATTGACGACATCGCCCTGTCGTGGGCCACGTGGCGGCAGCGTCGGCTCTGATTCGCGCCGCCGCCCGATCCGTTGTCACCCATGGGCCTCAGGGAATCGTCCGACGCGCTAGAATGCTCGATTACGTCCCACACGCTTGCGCGCTCGCCATGACTCCTGCGGCTGACCACGATCTCGACGAAAGCAAGTTCCTGACGTTTCCGGACTCGCCTTATCAGCTCTACTGCCCATTCGACGCGGCCGGCGATCAGCCGGCGGCCATTGCCCAGTTGACCGAGGGCGTGGAGGACGGGCTCGCCTTTCAGACCCTGCTTGGCGTGACCGGCTCGGGCAAGACGTTCACGATGGCGAACGTCCTGGCGCGTCTTGGCCGGCCGGCCATCGTGTTCGCGCCCAACAAGACGCTCGCCGCGCAGCTTTACTCGGAATTCCGCGAGTTCTTCCCGCGAAATGCGGTGGAGTACTTCGTCTCGTACTACGACTATTACCAGCCGGAAGCGTACGTTCCACAGCGCGATCTCTTCATCGAGAAGGACTCGTCCGTCAACGAACACATCGAGCAGATGCGTCTGTCAGCGACGAAGAGCCTGCTGGAGCGGCGAGACGTGGTGATCGTGGCGACCGTCTCGGCGATCTACGGTATCGGCAATCCGAGCGAATACCATCGGATGATTCTGACGATTCGGCAGGGCGACAAGCTGGGGCAGCGCGAGATCATCGCGCGCCTGATCGCGATGCAGTACACCCGCAACGAAACCGACTTCGGTCGCGGCACGTTCCGCGTGCGCGGCGACACCATCGACATCTTCCCGGCGGAACACGCCGAACTGGCGTTGCGCGTCGACCTGTTCGACGACGAAGTCGATACGCTGCAACTGTTCGATCCGCTCACGGGACGCGTGCGGCAGAAGGTGCCGCGCTTCACGGTGTACCCGTCGTCTCACTACGTGACGCCGCGCGATACGGTGCTGCGCGCCATCGAGACGATCAAGGACGAACTGCGCGAGCGCCTCGACTTCTTCTACAAGGAAAACAAGCTGGTCGAGGCGCAGCGCCTTGAGCAGCGCACGCGCTTCGATCTGGAAATGTTGCAGGAGCTGGGTTTCTGCAAGGGCATCGAGAACTATTCGCGGCATCTGTCCGGCGCGGCGCCGGGCGAGCCGCCGCCGACCCTCGTCGACTACCTGCCGCCCGATGCGTTGATGTTCCTCGACGAATCGCATGTCCTCATCGGGCAGTTCAACGGCATGTACAACGGCGACCGGGCGCGCAAGGAGAACCTCGTCAACTACGGCTTCCGGCTGCCGTCGGCGCTCGACAACCGTCCGCTCAAGTTTGCCGAATACGAACGCAAGATGCGTCAGGCCATCTTCGTGTCGGCGACCCCGGCCGATTACGAGGCAAAGCGCACCGGGCAGGTGGTGGAGCAGGTGGTGCGTCCGACCGGATTGATCGACCCGATCATCATCGTGCGTCCGGCGCAGACACAGGTCGACGATGTGCTGAGTGAGATCAACAAGCGCGTGGCCGTGGGAGAGCGCGTGCTTGTGACCACGCTCACCAAGCGCATGTCCGAGCAACTCACCGATTATCTGTCGGATAACGGGGTGAAGGTTCGCTATCTGCACAGCGACATTGATACCGTCGAGCGCGTGGAGATCATTCGCGATCTGCGTCTGGGCGCGTTCGACGTGCTGGTCGGGATCAACTTGCTGCGCGAGGGGCTGGATATTCCCGAGGTGTCGCTGGTGGCGATTCTCGATGCGGACAAGGAGGGGTTTCTGCGTTCCGAGCGGTCACTGATTCAGACGATCGGGCGCGCGGCGCGTAACGTCAATGGAACGGCCATCCTCTATGGCGACAAGATGACCGATTCCATGACGCGCGCGATCGGGGAGACGGAGCGTCGCCGTGCCAAGCAGATGGCGCACAACGAGGCACACGGCATCGTGCCGCAGGGGGTGAAGAAGCGTATCAAGGACATCATCGACGGTGTCTACGACCCGCAGGACGCCAAGGCGGAACTCGCCGAAGCCAAGGAGCAGGCGCACTACCAGGACATGTCGGAAAAGCAACTGGCGCGCGAGATCAAGAAGCTCGAAAAGCAGATGCAGGAGCATGCGCGCAACCTGGAGTTCGAGAAGGCCGCCAAGGCGCGCGACCAGTTGCTGCACGTCAAGGCACTGGTCTTCGGCACCGATGGGGCGAGCGAGGCGGAGTTGGGGCCGAAGGCATGAAAACGACCTCCGTCCTCTTCGTCTGCATGGGCAACATCTGCCGCTCCCCCAGCGCCGACGGCATCTTTCGTCACCGGCTGGCCACCGCTGGGCTCACCGATGTGATCGCCGTCGATTCGGCGGGCACGCACAGCTATCATCTCGGTCACGCCCCCGACGAACGCACGCAGGCCGCTGCCGAGCGGCGAGGCTACGACCTGAGCGCACTGCGCGCGCGCCGCGTCGATGCCGATGATTTCGTGCGCTTCGAATGGATCGTGGCGATGGACGACGCCAACGTCGCCGAACTCGTGGCGCGCTGTCCGGCTGAGTATCGTCACAAGATCGTGCGTCTGATGGACTTTGCCACGCGGCACGACGCCACCGAAGTGCCCGACCCGTATTACGGCGGTGCACAAGGCTTCGAGACCGTGCTCGACTACATCGAAGACGGGCTCGACGGCCTGCTCGCCCATCTGGAAACGCAACGCTGAGCGTCAGCGACGTTGCTTTGCGCGGTCTGTCCTGTAGTACTGTGCTTTTCTCCTCCCCCTTCACCTCGTCTCCCATCGATGCTCACTTCGCTCACTTCGTACTGGCGTAAATGGCGTGCCTCACGTCACGCCGGCCATCAGCTCGACGAACTGCTTGCGCACGCCGATCCGTCTGCGCCGCTGGCGGTCCGCAACCAATGGCTGATCGAATTGGCGCACTGGGTGCAAAAGCGCGGCGCCCTCGTCAACGAGGCGCGCGGGGAGGGGGAGGCGGCGCGCTATCGCCCGCACACGCGGCTGCGCTATCTGCTGCAGATGCTCGAGCGGAACCCCGCATGGCGACTCCCCGTGGCGCGCACGCTGCGCAGCGTCGTTGCCGAGAGCGACGCCATTTCGCTGCTGTGCGATACAGGCATGCCGGTGCGCCCAGGGTTTTGGGGGGCGCTGGTCGAGCGCGTCGAGAAGGCGCTGATTCCACCACCGCCGACGCGGCGCGATCTCTCGGCACTGTGCTCGCTGATGTTTCCCGATGGCGACGCCGCCGACTGGATCGCCGCCATGCCGCCGGCATTGTTGGCCGACCTCATCGCGCTTTTGCATGAAGGCGAGGACGAGGATGACAACGCCGACTGGAACCCTTTCGGCGAAGACTTGCTCGTCGCGATGCACCACCTCGTCGACCAGATTGGGTCGACCGGGCTGTCGCAGGCGGTGCGCTCGCGCCTGGCATATCCGCGCGCCACCGAATCGCCGTTCTACCAGATCGGACGCGCCATGCAGGCACTCGAATCGGCTGGGCAGGCGTTCGCCCATGGTGCGCCACCGTCGCAGCACTTCGTGCAGCAGATCAACGTATTCCGCGCGCTGATCGACGACTGCGCGCGCGCGGCGCGTCAGGTCTATGCCCATCTGGACGAAAACGGCGTGAGCGTGGACATCGTATTTCAGGTCGAACGCACCAAGGCGCGGATCCGTCGGCTCGAGCGTCTGCTCGAAGCCTGGCTGACGCACGGCGAGAGCGGCGATCGCGCCGTCGCGCGGGTGCAACTCCTCGCCGATCTGGTGCGCGCGAACCGGGCGAGCCAGAGCGTGGGCGAATTGGCGCGCACTTCGTTCGGGTTGCTCGCGCGCAAGGTCGTCGAGCGCAGCGCCGAGACGGGCGAGCATTACATCGCCCGAAATCGCAGCGAGTACTTCACCATGCTGAAGATGGCGTGCGGCGGCGGGCTGGTGACAGTGGTCACCGTCTACGTCAAGTTCCTGATTGCGAGCGCGCACCTGCCGAGCGTCGTCGAGGGGTTCCTTGCCGGGGCCAATTACGCGCTCTGCTTCCTGTTCATGCACTTCTGCCATTTCACGCTCGCGACCAAGCAGCCGGCCATGACCGCGCCGGCCATCGCCCGCAAGCTCGACGACGTCGACACGTCCGCCGGTATGGACGCCTTCGTGGGCGAGGTCATCGCTCTGGTGCGTACGCAAGCGGCCGCTATCTTCGGCAACCTGGCCGTGGTGTTCCCGTTCTGCCTGCTGGTGCAATGGACGGTGTCGGCGGCGCTTGGCATGAACACGATTCCGCCTGAAAAAGCCCATGCGACGCTGAATTCGTTCTCGATATTGGGCATCACGCCGCTGTTCGCGGCCATGACGGCGGTGCTGTTGTGGTTCTCCAGTCTGATTTCAGGCTGGGCCGACAATTGGTTTGCGCTGCACGGCATCGGGGATGTCCTGGCCTACAACCGACGACTGCGCTTCGTCTTCGGACGGAACGGGGCGGCGCGGCTGGCGGACGCGTGCCGCCGTCACATTGCGCCGGTGCTCGGGAATCTGACGCTCGGCTTCATGCTGGGTCTCGTGCCGGCGGTGCTGACGGCGTTCGCGCTGCCGTTCGAAGTGCGCCACGTCACGCTGTCGACCGGCGCGATCGCGACGTCGATCGGCGTGCTGGGCATGCCGGTGCTGCGCGATCCGGCACTCTGGCTGGCCGTTGCCGGTGTCGGGTCGATGGCGCTGCTCAACGTCGGGGTGAGTTTCGCGTTAGCATTCCACATGGCGCTCAGATCGCGTCCCCTGCGAATGGGCGACCGCCGGCACATTCACCGTGCCCTCTGGCGCGCCGTGCTGCGCAATCCGCTGGTGCTGCTGTTCCCCCTGCGCGCCCCCCAGGCGAACGCGCGTCCCGAAAATTAGCAAATTTCCCAAATGGACGACGGAACTTTTGCAAAAAATGGGCCAGAAGTACTTGACTGATTTCGTAGGGAATTTATACTTGACGAAAATAGTCGAGATTAATCCCTGCATCCTCATGAGACTTACCACGAAAGGCCGTTTCGCCGTCACGGCGATGATCGACCTGGCCATGCGCCAGGACGCGGGTCCCGTGACGCTTGCGGGCATTAGTCAGCGTCAACGGATTTCCCTCTCTTACCTGGAACAGTTGTTCGGCAAGTTGCGCCGCCACGAGATCGTGGAGAGCGTGCGTGGGCCGGGCGGCGGATACAGTCTGGCGCGTCGCGCGGAAGAGGTGACGGTCGCGGACATCATCATCGCGGTCGACGAGCCGCTCGACGCCACGCAGTGCGGCAGCAAAGGCAATTGCGAGAAGGGCCAGGACGGCCATCGCGGCCACTGCATGACGCACGAGCTGTGGGCAACGCTCAACCAGAAGATGGTCGAGTATCTCGATTCGGTTTCGCTGCGCGACCTCGTCGAGCAGCAGCGCAGCAAGCAGGCCCAACAGGCCGTGCTGCACGACACGCGCGAGTCCGGCACACCCAGCCAGACCATTGCCACGCGCATTCCCAATTCGGTCTTCGATATGGCCCGTTCTTAACTGGCGCCACGGCACGATCCTGGAGCACCCATGAAAAACGACACCCTCAACCTCCCCATTTACATGGATTACAGCGCCACGACGCCGATTGACCCGCGCGTCGTGGACAAGATGTTGCCGTACCTGCGCGAGCAGTTCGGCAACCCGGCATCGCGCAGCCACTCGTTCGGCTGGGCTGCCGAGCAGGCCGTGGAAGAGGCACGCGAGGAAGTCGCCAAGCTGGTGAACGCCGATCCGCGCGAGATCGTCTGGACGTCGGGCGCCACCGAGTCGAACAACCTCGCCATCAAGGGCGCGGCGCACTTCTACCAAGGCAAGGGCAAGCACCTCGTCACGGTGAAGACCGAGCACAAGGCAGTGCTCGACACAACGCGCGAGCTGGAGCGCGAAGGCTTCGAAGTCACGTATCTGGATGTCAAGGACGACGGTCTGCTCGATCTCGACGTCTTCAAGGCCGCGCTGCGTCCGGACACGATTCTCGTGTCGATCATGGCCGTGAACAACGAAATCGGCGTGATCCAGGACATCGAGGCGATCGGAGAGATCTGCCGCGAGAAGGGCATCATCTTCCACGTCGACGCCGCACAGGCCACGGGCAAGATGCCCATCGACCTGGCCAAGCTGAAGGTCGACCTGATGTCGTTCTCGGCACACAAGACGTATGGCCCGAAGGGCATCGGCGCGCTGTACGTGCGTCGCAAGCCGCGTGTGCGCATCGAGGCACAGATTCACGGCGGCGGTCACGAGCGCGGCATGCGTTCGGGCACGCTCGCCACGCACCAGATCGTGGGCATGGGCGAGGCATTCCGTCTGGCGCGTGAAGAGATGGCGACGGAAAACGAGCGCGTGCGCATGCTGCGCGATCGTCTGCTGCGCGGTCTGACGGAAATGGAAGAAGTGTATGTGAACGGCGACATGGAAAAGCGTGTGCCGCACAACCTGAACATCAGCTTCAATTTTGTCGAAGGCGAGTCGCTGATCATGGCGATCAAGGACGTTGCGGTGTCGTCGGGCTCGGCGTGCACGTCGGCCTCGCTGGAGCCTTCGTACGTGTTGCGTGCGCTGGGTCGCAACGACGAACTGGCGCACAGCTCGATTCGCTTCACGGTGGGTCGTTTCACGACCGAGCAGGAAGTCGACTATGTGGTCGATCTGCTCAAGGCCAAGATCGGCAAGCTGCGCGATCTGTCGCCGCTGTGGGAAATGTACAAGGACGGGGTCGATCTGAATTCGATCCAGTGGGCCGCACACTGAGCATTCAAGGAGTTAGCCATGTCTTACAGCAAGGAAGTTCTGGATCACTACGAAAACCCGCGCAACGTCGGTTCGTTCGAAAAGGGCGATGACGCCGTCGGCACGGGCATGGTCGGCGCACCGGCGTGCGGCGACGTGATGAAGCTGCAGATTCGCGTGAACGAAGCCGGCGTGATCGAAGACGCCAAGTTCAAGACCTACGGCTGCGGCTCGGCGATTGCATCGTCGTCGCTGGTCACCGAGTGGGTCAAGGGCAAGACGCTCGATCAGGCGCTCGATATCAAGAACACCCAGATCGCGCAGGAACTGGCGCTGCCGCCGGTGAAGATTCACTGCTCGATTCTGGCCGAAGACGCCATCAAGGCGGCCGTGGCCGACTACAAGCAGAAGCACGGCCAGACGGCCGAGCCGGCCAAGGCTGCGTAAGCGGCACGACGGATAAAGGAATCAGGCAATCATGGCCATTACATTGACCGAGAAGGCCGCGCAGCACGTTTCGCGTTATCTGACGCGGCGCGGCAAGGGCGTGGGCCTGCGGCTGGGCGTGAAGACGACCGGCTGCTCGGGCCTGGCCTACAAGCTGGAATACGCCGACGACGTGGCGGGCGAGGACACCGTCTTCGAGAGCCACGGCGTGAAAGTGATCGTCGATCCGAAGAGTCTGCCGTATATCGATGGCACCGAGCTGGACTTCGCGCGCGAAGGCTTGAACGAAGGGTTTCGCTTCAACAATCCGAACGTCAAGGATGAGTGCGGCTGCGGCGAGTCGTTCCGGATCTGACACCGCGCCGTTGCGCAAGATCGTCGGGTTCCGGCAGGACGACGAAGGCCAATGGGTCGCGCGTCTGGCGTGTGGGCATGGGCAACATGTCCGGCATCTTCCCCCGTGGCAGATCCGGACATGGACGCAAAGCGCGGCAGGTCGCGACGCGATGCTGGGTAGCCGGTTGCGCTGCCGCAAATGTGAGCGCGGCGAGCCGCCCGATGCGTGAGGCGGTGGGCTTCGCGTGGCGGCGGTCACCGTAGCCGCGAAATACGTCGCCGGACCGTCGGACGGTTCGGCGCCAAAGCAGCAGCGTAGGCAACCAGGCGGCGCGAGCCGCTTTTTTTACGGGCCGGCGGCGGGTGGCATGGCGCGCATGGCGCGACGTTCCCTCGCATGGGCGCCCTGGATGGATGATGAGTGCGCGATGAGTGCATTGACTGACAACTACTTCACGCTGTTCGATCTGCCGCAGCGATTTGCGCTCGACGCAGACGCGCTCGACACGGCCTACCGTGCCGTGCAATCGCGCGTGCATCCGGATCGATTCGCGAGTGCGAGCGATGCAGAGCGCCGTGTGGCCATGCAATGGGCCGCGCAGGCGAACGCCGCCTACCGCACGCTGCGCGACCCGCTGCAACGCGCGACGTATCTGCTCACGCTGCAGGGCATCGATGTGGGCGCGGAGAACAACACCGCGATGGCCCCCGATTTCCTGATGCAGCAGATGGAGTGGCGCGAAGCCATCGACGACGCCGTGGACGCGCGCAATATCGGCGCTCTGGAAACCCTTGCCAAATCGTTGCGCGAGGATCGTCGCGTGCGGCTGGCCAAGCTGGGCGACTGGCTCGAAAGCCAGGCGTGGCAACCGGCCGCCGAAGCCGTGCGGCAACTGATGTTCATTGCGCGCGCCGACGAAGACATCGCGCAGCGCATCGAAATGCTGGAAAACGCGTGACGGCCCGGTGCGGCGCCGTCACATGTCACTGAGAACTGCTTGAGAACAGGGCGGCCGCGCGAGCGCGTCGCCCGCATTGCAAAGTCATGGCCCTTCTGCAAATTTCCGAACCCGGCATGTCCCCCGCGCCGCATCAGCGGCGACTCGCCGTGGGCATCGACCTGGGCACGACGCATTCGCTCGTGGCCTCCGTACGTAGCGGCGTGGCCGAAGTGCTCCCGGACGAGCAGGGCCGCGTGCTGCTGCCGTCCGTCGTGCGCTATCTGGGCGGTCCCCGTACCCAGATCGGCTACGACGCTCGTGCGGCCGCCGCCAGCGATCCGCGCAACACCATCGTCTCCGTCAAACGCTTCATGGGCCGGGGCCTGGCCGATGTCGCCCATGCCGACAACGCGCCGTACGATTTCGTCGACGCGCCGGGCATGGTGCAGATGACAACGGCCGGCGGCGTCAAGAGCCCGGTGGAAGTGTCTGCCGAAATTCTCGCCACGTTGCGTCAGCGCGCCGAAGACACGCTCGGCGACGATCTGGTGGGCGCTGTGATCACCGTGCCCGCTTACTTTGACGACGCGCAGCGTCAGGCGACCAAGGACTCCGCGCGTCTGGCCGGCCTCAATGTGCTGCGGCTGCTCAATGAGCCGACGGCGGCGGCGATTGCCTACGGTCTCGACAACGCGGTGGAAGGTCTTTACGCGGTCTACGACCTGGGTGGTGGCACGTTCGACATCTCGATTCTGCGACTGACGAAGGGCGTGTTCGAAGTGCTGGCGGCGGGCGGCGATTCCGCGCTTGGCGGCGACGACTTCGATCAGGTGATCTACCGCTGGGCGGTGGAAGCGGCCGGTCTCGACGCGGCTTCGCTCACGCCTGAGGATGTGCGCGGCTTGCTCGATCACGCGCGCACCGCCAAGGAAGCGTTGACCGACGCCGCGCAAGCGACGATCGCCCTGACGCTGTCTGGCGAGCGCAACCTCGCGCTGACGCTCACGCGCGACCAATTCACGGCGCTGGGCGCGCCGCTCGTGCAACGCACGATCGGCCCGATGCGCAAGGCGTTGCGCGACGCCGGCATGGGCCCGGAGGACGTCAAGGGCGTCGTGCTCGTCGGGGGCGCCACGCGCATGCCGCAAGTGCGTGCCGCGGTGGCGACCTTCTTCGGACGCGAACCGCTGATCGATCTTGATCCGGACCAGGTGGTGGCGCTCGGCGCCGCCGTGCAGGCGAACCTGCTGGCGGGCAATCAGGCCGACGGTGACGACTGGCTGCTGCTCGACGTGATTCCGCTGTCGCTCGGTGTCGAGACGATGGGCGGCCTTGTCGAGAAGATCATTCCGCGTAACGCTACGATTCCCGTGGCGCGTGCGCAGGAATTCACCACGTTCAAGGACGGCCAGACGGCGATGGCCGTTCACGTGCTGCAAGGCGAGCGTGAGCTGGCGTCCGATTGCCGCTCGCTGGCCCGGTTCGAATTGCGCGGCATTCCGCCGATGACGGCCGGCGCGGCACGTATTCGCGTGACGTATCAGGTCGACGCCGACGGGCTGCTCTCCGTCTCCGCCCAGGAGTTGCACTCGGGCGTGGCGGCCTCTATCGAGGTCAAGCCGTCGTATGGTCTGGCGGACGACGATATCTCGCGCATGCTGCAAGACAGCTTCGGTTCGGCCGAGGCGGATATGCGCGCCCGCGCGCTGCGCGAGCAGCAAGTGGAAGCCGAGCGTCTGCTGGTTGCGATCGACAGCGCCTTACAGGCGGACCCGGAACTGCTCGACGCCGACGAGCGCGCACAGATCGACGGCTTGCTGGCTGAGTTGCGCCAGAAGGCGTCCGGCGACGATCAGATTGCCATCAAGACGGCGACCGAAACGCTCTCGCATGCGACCGACGCGTTTGCCGCGCGCCGCATGGACAAGAGCATCCGCGCGGCGCTGGCCGGCCGGCGCGTGGCGGACATCGAGAAACTGTAAGACACACACGGAAAGCCAAAGCCATGCCTCAAATTGTTGTATTGCCTCACGTCGAGCTGTGCCCGGAGGGCGCGGTGCTGGACGTTCCGACCGGCACCACCGTGTGCAGAGCGTTGTTGGACAACGGCATTGAAATCGAACACGCGTGCGAGTTGTCGTGCGCGTGCACCACGTGCCACGTGATCGTGCGCGAGGGTTTCGAGGCGTTGGAGCCGGCCGAAGACGAGGAAGAGGATCTGCTCGACAAGGCCTGGGGCCTGGAGCCGACGTCGCGCCTGTCGTGCCAGGCGAAGATGCCCGCCGACACCGATCTGGTCGTCGAGATTCCGAAGTACACGATCAATCACGCCAAGGAAAGCCACTGATCGACGCCGTTTGGCGTTGCGTGGCGACACGTCAGAAGAAGAGGACCCTGCCCATGAAATGGACCGACATTCAGGACATCGCGATTGCGCTTACCGAGGCGCATCCCGACATCGACCCGCAGTATGTGCGCTTTACCGACCTGCATCAATGGGTGATGGCGCTCGACGGCTTTGACGACGCGCCCGACCGTGCCGGTGAGAAGGTGCTCGAAGCGATTCAGATGGCGTGGATCGACGAGGTCTGACCCGACGATCGCGCAGGGCGCGCGACGCTGCCGCAGACGCAAAAGCCGCTCATGAGGAGCGGCTTTTGCGTTAACACGAGATCCGTCGCGGCACAAACGGGGTGACGCGGATCGCACCCCCTTAGCCCGCGCGCACCAGCCCGTTGTTCTCGAGCCGCACGCGATCCCCCGGCTGCACGCCAGGGGCGGACTGATAGGTCCAGTAGCGCGTCTTGCCGGTATCCATGCGCACGTACACGCGATACACGGTTTCGGAGCGAACGCGCTTCTCGACTTCGTTGCCGGCCAGACCGCCGCCCAGCGCGCCGACCACGGTCATCGCCGTGCGGCCGTTACCCGCGCCAAACTGGTTACCGAGCAGGCCGCCAGCAACGGCACCGCCGACGGCGCCCAGGCCCGAGGCCTGACCTTGCGTGCTGATCGGTTCCACCGACTGCACCGTGCCGCACGTCGAGCATGTCGCCGCCTGGCGCTGTGCGGGGGCGGCCGAGGATTGGGCATATGACGGCTGCGGCGCCGGGGCCCGTTGTGCCGGCGCCCGCTGCGACGCGTACTGAGCTTGCTGCGGCGCGTATTGCGTCTGCTGGGTCGGCTGCTCCGTCACCTGCGAGCTGCGCATCGCGTTCGAAGACGGCTGTTGGGCCGACGTCAGCGCGTACTGCGAATGATCGACGGTCGTTGCGGGGCCGTCGGTGCTTTTGGCGACAGGGAGCACGCCCGTGATGGCGGCAACGCCGAGCAGGCTGACGACCACGATGCTGCCGGCTGCGGCAGCGACCAGCGGATGCATGCGGCGCGGTTGAAGATCGTTATTCATGTGGCTTTTCTCCATCGTGCGGTTGTCGCGAACCCCATTCTTCGTGCTGACAGGCACGGGAGGCTTCGCATGAGAAAAGTCTCCGTCATGGCAGGCGCGGCATCCGTTTCATTTTGTAACGCGATGTAAGATGTGCATCGCGGCAGTCCCAGGCGAGTGTCCTTCGGCTGACTGCTAATTCATTGAAAAATATGAGAATTTTTCGCGATTGATGGGGCGCTGCGTCGTCATCGCGCACGGTTGTCATAACAAATGAAACAAGTCGCGCCGCGCGCATAATGGCACGCATTGTCCGTCAACGTCCTTCTTGCCGATTCGTCCCAACGCCATGATCGATACGCTGCCGCCGCTGGATACCCCGCTCGACGCCGCAAGCCACCCGCACCTCTATCCGTACGTGGTACAACGCGCGTGGGTCGACGTCCACGATCCGCAAGGGGAGGTCAGCGAACCGTTTTCGGACGACGTTTTCGTGACGCTCGTGCTCGATGGCACGGCTGGACTGCGTCGGCTGCAGGGCGAGGATTTGCGCTCGGCCGGTCTGACGTTCGAGGCGGCATTTGCGCAAGCCGCGTCGAATCTCGCGCGCGCATGGAAGGCGGGGCATTTCGAATTCGGCATTGCGCGGCTCGACGACGGCACGCCGATTGCCGGCTGTCGCGGCAATTGGATGGCACCGGCTGGCGGCCTGGTGCTGGGCAATCTCTACCAGTCGATGGTCGAGCATTTCGAGATGACGGACTTTGCGGCCGTCCCCGTCAATCGCACATTGCTTCTCGCGTTTCCGACCGATGCCAAAACGCTGTCGTCGCTGGCGTTACGGCAATTGGTCGAAGGGGCGGCGAGCGGTGCGATTCTCCCCATCGCGCGCACCTGGTTGCGGCTCGATGGGGAGTGGCCGTCCGCCTATCGCGGCGTTCCGGCCTTCTAAACGATCCAAACGACTCAGTCTTCGCGGCGCAGGTGCGGGAAGAGCAGCACGTCGCGAATGTTCGGACTGTCGGTGAGCAGCATGATCAGACGGTCGATGCCGATGCCGCAGCCGCCCGTCGGGGGCATGCCGTACTCGAGCGCGCGAATGTAATCGGCGTCGTAATACATGGCCTCTTCGTCGCCCGCGTCCTTCTGCTCGACCTGCGCACGGAAGCGTGCGGCCTGATCTTCCGGGTCGTTCAACTCGGAGAAGCCGTTGGCGATCTCGCGGCCCGTGATGAACAGTTCGAAGCGCTCGGTGATGCCCGGCACGGTATCGGACTCGCGCGCGAGCGGCGAGACTTCCACCGGATAGTCGACGATGAAAGTCGGCTCCCACAACTGGCTCTCGGCCGTCTCTTCGAACAGGGCCAGTTGCAGCGCACCGAGGCCCGCGTTCTTGAACTGCGGCGCATCGACCTTCACGCCATACTTGCCCAGCGCGCCACGCACGAATTCGATGTCGGCCAGTTGCGCTTCGGTGTACTCGGGCGCGTATTTGCGAATCGCTTCGACGATCGTCAGGCGGTGGAACGGCTTTGACAAATCCAGTTCGCGGCCCTGGTATTCGATAGTTGCGGTGCCGCGCGCGTCGAGTGCGGCGTTGCGGATCAGCGCTTCGGTGAAGTCCATCAGCCAACGGTAGTCCGTGTAGGCCGCGTAGAACTCCATCATCGTGAATTCCGGGTTGTGGCGCGGTGACACGCCTTCATTGCGGAAGTTACGGTTGATCTCGAACACACGCTCGAAGCCGCCGACGATCAGGCGCTTCAGATACAGCTCCGGGGCGATACGCAGATACATCTGCATGTCGAGCGCGTTGTGGTGCGTGATGAACGGCTTGGCCGCGGCGCCGCCCGGAATCGGGTGCAGCATCGGCGTTTCGACTTCCATGAAGTCGGCGTCCGTCATGTACTTGCGCATCGAGGCGATGGCCTTCGCGCGGGCGCGGAACGTGCTGCGCGTTTCGGGCGAGGTAATCAGGTCGACGTAGCGCTGACGGTACTTCGTCTCCTGATCCGACAGGCCGTGGAACTTGTCCGGCAGCGGGCGCAGCGCCTTGGCGAGCAGCCGCAGTGCCTTCACCTTGACCGACAGTTCGCCGGTGCGCGTACGGAACAGCGTGCCGGTAGCGGCGACGATATCGCCGATGTCCCAGCCCTTGAAGGCGGTCATGGCATCGGCGCCGACGTCGGTGGTGCTGATGAAGAACTGGATTTGACCGCTGCCGTCCTGCACGGTGGCGAAGGCGGCCTTGCCCATCACGCGCTTGAGCATCATGCGACCGGCCACCGACACGGGGACGGGCTCGGCTTCGAGCACCTCGTTGTCCACGTCCTGATAGCGCGCCTGCAGGTCGCCGGCGTGCTGTTCGGGACGGAAGTCGTTCGGGAACGCCACGCCGTTGGCGCGCAGCGCCTGCAGTTTCTCGCGACGCTCTGCGATGAGCTTGTTGTCGTCGTGCGGCAGGTCGCCCGCCGGGGTGCCCGTATGGGCCGGAGTATTGTGATCGGTCATGATGCGAGCGATGAGGTTATTCGGTAAAACGCAGCGTGTGCAGCAGGGCATTCTTGAGCAAGCCGTCGGGCGTGCCCAGCCAGATCAATTCCGTGCGGTCCTGATGCGGTCCGGCATTGGCCGCCGCACTCGGGTCCCGCACGAACAGCGCCGCGATCGCCTGTGAGCGCGGCTCATACAAAATGTGGACATACTCGCTCGGGCAATCGTGCGGCTTGCAGCTCTGCACCAGCAACCAGGGCTTGCCCGCGACGCTCACGCGTTGCGACGGCGTCGATGTGCCACCCTGACGCACCCACGCGGGAACGTTGCGTGGCGTGATGATGCGCGCATACGCCCCCGAGAAGTCCGGGCGCTTGAGCAATTCATGCAGGTACGGTCCCGTCTCGGGATTGGCTCCCGGCGCGCCCGGTGTACTGGCCGGGGCAGCAACGGCGGCGCACTGCAGACACAGCGCGCTCACCCCCCACACGGCTAGCGTGCGGACAAACGCCATTCATTACACTCCCTGCTTGAGACTCGCGGAGATGAAGTCGTCCAGGTCGCCGTCGAGTACCTTGCCGGTATTACCGGTTTCCACGCCGGTGCGCAGGTCCTTGACGCGTGACTGGTCGAGCACGTACGAGCGAATCTGATGGCCCCAGCCCACATCGGTCTTGCTTGACTCCAGCTTGTCCTGCTCGGCGCGACGCTTGCGCATCTCATGCTCGAACAGGCGCGAGCGGAGCATGTCCCACGCTTCTGCGCGATTGCGGTGCTGCGAACGGTCGTTCTGACAGGCGACGACAATGCCGGTCGGGATGTGCGTCAGACGAACGGCGGAGTCGGTCTTGTTGATGTGCTGACCGCCTGCACCGGACGCGCGATACGTGTCGGTACGCACGTCGGCCGGATTGATTTCGATGTCGATCGAATCATCCACTTCCGGGTACACAAACAAGCTGGCGAACGACGTATGGCGACCGCCCGACGAGTCGAACGGCGACTTGCGCACCAAACGATGCACGCCGGTTTCCGTACGCAGATAGCCGTAGGCGTAGTCGCCGGTGACCTTCAGCGAGGCGCTCTTGATGCCCGCGACGTCGCCGTCCGACACTTCGAGCACTTCGGCCTTGAAGCCCTTGCGTTCGCAGTAGCGCAGATATTGGCGCAGCAGCATGCCGGCCCAGTCGTTGGCCTCGGTGCCGCCGGCGCCGGCCTGGATGTCGATGAAGCAGTTGTTCGGGTCGGCCGGGGTGTTGAACATCCGGCGGAACTCCATCTCGCCCACGCGAGCGGCGAGACCCTGCGTGTCGCTCTCGAGCGCCAGCAACGAGTCTTCGTCGCCCTCGTCGCGGGACATTTCGAACAGTTCCTGCGTATCGGAAAGGCTGGCGTCGAGTTCGGTCAGGTTGCTGACGATGCTGTCGAGCGCCTTCTTTTCCTTGCCCAGTGCCTGCGCACGCTTGGAATCGTTCCAGATGTTGGGGTCTTCGAGTTCTTTGTTGACTTCAATCAGGCGAGCTTGCTTGACATCGAAGTCAAAGATACCCCCTGAGCTCGCCAACGCGGGTGCGCAGGTCGGCGAGCAGGGATTCAAGTGCGTTAAGGCGTTCGGCTTCCATGAGCTTTGACAGGGGCGAATTCGGGGAAACGAGGATTATAGCGCAGCGAAGCCCCCGTTTCCCCACTTTTCCCGGGCAGTTGAGACGCCGTCCTGACGGCGGGTGACTGCCAGCCGCTGGCCGGATTTCGCTGTCGGCGGGCAAGACGGGCGGCCCTGGCGCCGCATACGGTCAGCCCTGGGCGTGTTCGACGATCATCTGCACGCGCGAGACGCCGTTGAAGGTGTCGGCGGCCAACCGATAGGCAAATCGCGCACGGCTCGGCAAGGTATCGGCGTGATTGAACCAGATGGCGTTGAAGCGCATGCGCCCGCGACCGAGTTGCAACTTCAGGTGCTTGTCCTTGAGGATGGCTTGGGAGAGCACATCGAACTCGCCCGAGAACACGGGCGGCGGGAAACCCTGTCCCCACACTTGTGCGTCGAGCAGGGCGACAAAGGGCGGCACGAAGCACTCGTCGCCGATGTCGCCGTCGGTCTCGATCACGCGTGAGAGCGCCGTCTCGTCGAGCCACGCCTGTCCCACGGCTTCGAATGCCGACTGGAAGCGCGGCAGGGCGTCGGCCGCGATCGTGAGGCCTGCGGCCATCGCGTGACCGCCGAACTTGCCGATGAGACCCGGTTCGCGCTTGGTGACGAGATCGAGCGCGTCGCGCAAGTGAAAGCCGGGGATCGAGCGGCCGGACCCCTTGATCTGGCCGTCGTCGCCCGGGGCGAACACGATGGTCGGACGGTAGAACTTTTCTTTGAGCCGCGCGGCCACGATCCCGATCACGCCCTGGTGCCAGGTCTCGTTGAACGCGCACAGCGTGGTGGCGGCGCGAGGGTCGAAGCGCGCCAGATCGGCCAGGGCTTCCTGCTGCATCCCTGCTTCGATCTCACGGCGCTCGCGATTCATCGCGTCGAGTTCCTGCGCGAGCGTCCAGGCGCGGGCGTCGTCGTCCGTCAGCAGGCATTCGATGCCGAGCGACATGTCGGCAAGGCGCCCTGCGGCGTTCAGACGCGGCCCGAGGCCGAAGCCCAGATCGAAACTGGCCGCCTGGCGCGCATTGCGGGCGGCCGCGCGAAAGAGCGCGTTGATCCCGGGATGCATGCGCCCTGCGCGCATGCGCGAGAGGCCTTGCGCCACGAGGATGCGGTTGTTGGCGTCGAGCTTGACCACGTCCGCGACCGTGCCCAGTGCGACCAGGTCGAGCAACGTATCGAGCCGCGGCTGTTCGCGCGCCTCGAACGCCCCGCGCGTGCGCAACTCGGCGCGCAGCGCGAGCAGAACGTAGAACATCACGCCGACACCGGCCAGGTGCTTGCTCGGGAATGCGCAGCCCGGCTGGTTGGGATTGACGATGCAACGCGCGTTGGGCAATTCGTTGCCCGGCAGATGGTGATCGGTCACCACGACTTCGATGCCGAGCGCCTGCGCGGCGGCCACGCCCTCGAGGCTGGCGATGCCGTTGTCGACGGTGATCAGCACGTCCGGCGGCCCCGCCTTGCCTTGCGCGGCCAAAGCCACGATTTCGGGCGTCAGGCCATAGCCGTATTCGAACCGGTTCGGCACCAGGTACTCGACCTTCGCACCGAACATGCGCAAGCCGCGCACGGCCACGGCGCAGGCGGTCGCACCGTCGCAATCGTAGTCGGCCACCACGAGCATGCGCTTGCCGGCGGCCATGGCGTCGGCGAGGAAGGCGGCCGCCTCTTGCGCGCCCTTGAGCTGGGTCGGGGGGATCAAACGGGCCAGCGCCGTTTCGGTCTCGGCGGTCTCGGCCACGCCGCGCGATGCGAACAGGCGGGCAAGCACCGGGTGGACGCCGTCGCGCGCGAGGGCGTTGGCCGTCGCGTCGTCGACATGACGGGTGACGATGTCGGTCATGCAACTTCCTCGCCAAGCCGCGCGAGCGGCACCATGCGGGCGGCGAGCGCCTGACGGCGCCAGAACTTGCGCAAGTCGCCGCCGCGCGAGCGCATCGTCACGCTGTGACTGTCGCCGCACAATGTCAGCGAGACTTCGCGGGCCTGGCCCTGGGCGACACGCGCGAGCGCCGGCGCCAGCCAGTCACGGTCGATGTCGACGAGGGCATCGCGCCAGCGCGCCCAGTCTTCCGTCAGGAAATGCGGCGTGAGCGTGTCGAGTTGCACGACGGTTCTGCCGTTCGCGGCAGCAAGGCCGGCGTCCGTGCCGTGCAAGGCGATTTGCAGGTGGTTCGCCAGACCGCGGGTGGCGGGGGCGTCTGCCAGGATCGTCACGCAGGGCCGGTTCAGGCGCGGCGCGGCAATGCGCTGACCGCCGCCGTACAGCCAGATGGCATTGACCGGCGGCAGGCCGCGGGCTTCGCGCGCCTGATTGGCGGGATGGTCGTACCACGCCATCTGGACTTCGTTCTGCCATTTGCGCCACGTCAGTTCGGCCTTGCCTTGCGGCAGCCAGATGTCGACATTGCGGCCGGCCGCGCGCGCGGGCGACGCGGTCAGCAGGTCGCCCAGCGCCGGCGCGCTCAGGTACCACCGGTCCGGGCGCGGGGCGACGAGGTCGCCGCCGACCTCCGCGAACAGGGCGTGCGCGGTGGCGAACAGGGCGGCTGAATCCTCGTGGCTCAACGCGAGTTCGGTGGGATCGGTCAGTACCAGGTGGTCGGTGGCGATGTGGATATGCGCCGGCTGCGCGCAATACCAGAACCGGGTGTCGAGCATGCCGCTGTCCTCGAACAGCATGAACGGCGCGAGCGGCGCGCGCGACGGCCCGCCGGGCAGGCCGAAGGCTTCGGTCAGCCAGCGTTCATGGGGCAGCGTGGGGACAAACGGGTCGGCCGGCACGTCCTGCGCAGCCTGAACGCCGCGCGCGAGCAACTTTTCGAGCGCAGGCAACTCCAAGTTGGCCAGCAGTGCGGGCAAATGGGCCGACGCGGGCAGCGCGAACGGCAAGAGAAAGTGCAGGGCAGGTGTATCCATATCGAGGCGAATTGTATGGCAAACTTCGCGCTGGCAGTTGGCTGACCCTCACGTCGGGGGCTGAACGAGCCATGTGTCGAGCCGGGTTCAGGTCAGGTGGCCGCCGGGCCGCGACGACATGGTGGCCACGTGGCGGTCAGATACATGGGCGCTGGGCACCGGTGCGGACTGGCGCCGGAACGCTCCGATCGATCCTTATCAAGAATCAGGAATCCGTTTGAAATTCCCATACGAATGGCAGATCGGCTGGCGCTATACGCGCACCGGCAAGCGATCATCCGGCAACGGTTTCATTTCCTTCATTTCCTTCATCTCCATGGCCGGCATTGCGCTCGGCGTGGCGGCGCTCATCGTGGTGCTGTCGGTGATGAACGGTTTTCAGAAGGAAGTTCGGGACCGCATGCTCTCCGTGCTTGCGCACATCGAAGTCTTCGCGGTCGACGGCAATCTGCCCGACTGGCACCGCACGGCGGCCGAAGCGTTGCAGAACAAGAACGTGATTGCGGCGGCGCCCTACGTGGGCGAGCAGGCCATGCTAACGCGCGAGGACAACGTGCGCGGGGTGGTGTTGCGCGGCATTGTTCCGAGCGAGGAAGCCAAGGTGTCCGATCTCGGCAAGCAGATTACCGAGGGCTCGCTCGCCAATCTCACGCCGGGCAGCTTCGGTATCGTGCTCGGTCGCGAACTGGCGCGGGCGCTGGGCGTGAGCATCGGCGACAAGATCACCCTCGTCGCCCCGCAAGGGACGATCACGCCCGCAGGCGTGTTGCCGCGCGTGAAACAGTTCACGGTGGTGGCCGTTTTCACGGCGGGGCACTACGAATACGACAGCTCGCTGGCGCTCATCGATCTGCACGATGCCGAGACGCTCTTCCGACTCGACGGCCCGACCGGCGTGCGGCTGAAGATCCATGACATGGAGCGGGCGCCGCTCGTGGCCCGCGAGTTGGCCAAAACCCTGTCCGGCAATATGTGGGTGCGCGACTGGACGCAACAGAACAAGAACTGGTTCATCGCGGTGCAGACCGAAAAGCGCATGATGTTCATCATCCTGACGCTCATCATCGCCGTGGCGGCCTTCAATCTGGTGTCCTCGCTGGTGATGACGGTGACCGACAAATATGCGGACATCGCCATTCTGCGCACGCTGGGCGCACAGCCCGGCTCGATCATGAAGATCTTCATTGTGCAGGGCGTGACGATCGGTTTTGCCGGAGCGCTGCTCGGCGTGGCGCTGGGCTGCCTGATCTCGGTGAATATCGGCACCATCGTGCCATTCATCGAGCACTTGCTGGGTATCCACTTCCTGCCGCAAGACATCTATTTCATCTCCGAATTGCCCTCGGATCTGCAGTCGTCGGACGTGATCCGCATCGGGGTGATTTCGTTCATCCTCTCGGCGCTGGCGACGATCTACCCGAGCTGGCGTGCCTCGCGCGTCAAACCGGCGGAGGCCCTGCGCTATGAGTAACGCGAAAAATCAAGCGAATGCATCGTTGGCCGGTGTGCCGAACCTTGCCTATGACGGACCGGTGCTGCGCGCGCGCGATCTGCACAAGACATTCCGCCAAGGCCAGCTCAATGTGACGGTGCTCAACGGCGCGAGTCTCGACGTGGCCCCCGGCGAGAAGGTGGCCATCGTGGGCGCGTCGGGATCGGGCAAGAGCACATTGCTGCACGTGTTGGGCGGGCTCGACGATCCGTCGCGCGGCGAGGTGTCGCTGCTCGGCAAGCCGTTTTCGTCGTTGCGCGAGCGCGAGAAGACGTCGCAGCGCAATCAGTCGCTGGGCTTTGTCTATCAGTTCCACCACCTGCTGGCCGAGTTTTCGGCGCTCGATAACGTGGCGATGCCGCTGCGCATTCGCCGCTTGCCGACCGAGCAGGCGCAAGCGACGGCGCTGGCCATGCTTGAGCGTGTCGGGCTCGGCTCGCGCGTGAAGCACCGTCCCTCGGAGTTGTCGGGAGGCGAGCGCCAGCGCGTGGCAATGGCGCGGGCGCTGGTCACGCAGCCGGCTTGCGTGCTGGCTGACGAGCCGACCGGCAACCTCGACGGGCATACCGCCGAGACCGTGTTCGAACTGATGCTCGAGTTGTCGGAGACCCTGAAGACCAGCTTCGTGATCGTGACGCACGACATCGATCTGGCGAAGCGCTGCGATCGTGCCCTGCGACTGCGCGATGGGGTGCTGGAACCGGCATGACCGTGGTGCAAGCGCGTTAGCGCGAGCGGCGGCTGACATGAGCGAAACGCCGGGGTTCTCCCCGGCGTTTCGCATTTCGCGAGGCGGCGGCCGCCGTCGATTTCGGCAACGTCCTAGACCGTAACGCGGTGTCTTCCGATGGTCATCGCCAGAACGATGTGCGAGCCTTGTCAACGACCCGTAGAATTGACGCTCAAGGACCTTTGACCATGTGGATCGATACCCATTGCCATCTCGATGCGGCCGAGTTCGACGCCGACCGTGCGACCGTGATCGCCGACGCCACTGCTGCAGGAGTGGTGGGGCTCGTGGTGCCCGCCGTCGAATGCGCAACGTTCGACGCGGCGCGGGCCGCGGCTCGCGCAATCCCCGGCGGCGCTTACGCGCTGGGGATTCATCCGCTCTACACGCCACGCGCGCGCGACGCGGACATCGCCACGCTGCGCCGGGCCGTCGCGAGGGCGATGGGCGATCCTCGCTTCGTCGGTATCGGCGAGATCGGTCTTGATTTCTTCGTGACGACGCTGGACCCCGAGCGTCAGCAATTCTTTTATGTCGAGCAGTTGAAGATCGCGCGCGACTTCGATTTGCCCGTCATCCTTCACGTGCGTCGCTCGCAGGATGCCTTGCTCAAGCAACTGCGCATCTTCACCCCGCGCGGCGGCATCGCGCACGCGTTCAACGGCAGCCGGCAACAAGCGGACATGTTCGTCGAGCGTGGCTTCTGCCTGGGGTTTGGCGGGCAGATGACATTCGAGCGCGCCCTGCAGATTCGGCGTCTCGCGTCGGATCTGCCGCTCGATGCGCTCGTGCTGGAGACCGACGCGCCCGATATTGCGCCGCAATGGCGCTACAAGCAGCGTAATAGCCCGGTCGAGTTGGCGCGCATCGCGCAAGTGCTGGCGGACCTGCGTGGGGTGACGACTGCAGCCCTGGCGCAGGCGACTTGCCGCAATGCTTGGCGCGTGTTGCCGCGTCTGGCTGGCGCTATGGCCATGGTGCCGGGCGACGGGCCGGCTACCGGCGTTTCTCTGATCGCCGACATCTCCGACATCTCCGATAGCTCTGACGGCTTGGCGCGCTGACGATGCGGCGTTGCGCGGTCGCGAATACATGACGCGGTGACGTCATGAGACTTGTGCTGCTTGCGTGGGTCGCCGGCGTCTGGTGGTTGCAACAGGCGGCCGTGTTGCCTCAGGGGCGAGCGTTCGGTGCCGCGCTCGGCGTTGCCGCGGGCCTGTTTGCCATGTGGGCGGTGTGGGCGATCTGGGGCGTAGTGGGGTGCGATCGCGGTGCTGCGCGCGCCAGCCCGACGACGCGGGACAGTGGCGCACGCTTCGCACGAAGCGGCGCGCACGCCGGCGTGCGCTGGCGTCACCGGAGCGTGGTGGCCGTACTGGCGCTTTGCTCGGGTGTCTTCGGTTATTCGTGGGCAGCGTTTCGGGCGGAGGCGCGATTGAACGATCGGCTGCCCGTCGAACTGGAAGGGCGCGACGTGATGGTCGTCGGTGTCGTGTCCGGACTTCCTGCGTCGACGGATGATGGGCGGCGGTTCGCTTTCCATGTGGAGCGCGCGTACGTCTTGGACAAACGATGTGAGATGCCGATGTCCGCGACGGTGCGCTCAATGTCGGACACGCGCGGCGACCGACGCGACGCCGATACCCGCGCCGTGCCGTGCCGGGCGGTGCGTGTGCCGAAGGCCATTGAGTTGGTGTGGCCGGGGCGCTCGCGTTTGGGGGGCAACCCGGGCCGGGGTGGGGCGACGGCGGGACATCCGCACGCCGGTGAGCGATGGCGCTTGCCGGTGCGGCTCAAAGCGCCGAGAGGTTTTGCGAATTGGCACGGGGCCGATGCCGAGTTGACGGCGCTGGTGCGCGGCATTCGCGCGACGGGATACGTGCGGGCGTTGAGCGGCAGAGACGGCGCGACAGGGACAATGGCGCCGCGTCGTCTGCAAGCGGAGACGGTGCCCGGGTATCGATTCGTAGCCTGGCGGGAACGGCTGCGCGACAAACTTCGTGCCGGACTCGGGCCGTCGACGCGATACGGCGGCGTTTTGATCGCGCTGGCGTTGGGGGAGCGGGGGGATATCGCGGCCGACGACTGGCAGGTTTTTGCGGATACCGGTGTAAGTCACTTGCTGGCGATTTCCGGATTGCATGTGTCGCTCGTGGCGGGGGTGCTCGCGACACTGGTTGGCACGCTCTGGCGGCGCGCTTGCGGACGGCGCTTCAGTTTGCCGCTATGGTGGCCTGCGCCCAAGGCGGCGGCCGTCGCCGGTCTGCTGGCGGCGATGGCGTACGGGGCGGTGGCGGGGTGGGGCGTTCCGGTGCGGCGCGCCGTCGGCATGGTGGCGATTCTGGTCTTCGCCTTGCTCAATGGCCGTATGGCGGCGCCATCGTATGTGCTGGCGTGGGCGTTGGCCACCATTGTCGCGCTCGATCCGTGGGCCGTGGTAACGCCGGGCCTGTGGCTCTCGTTTGGCGCGGTCGCGGCACTGGTCCTGGGCGCTGGGCGGAAGCAAACGCCGCCGGTGGCACGTCGACGCGGCATCCCGGAGGTGGCGCGGTCGCCGTCAACAGCGAGCGCGATGGGGCGCGCGCTGGCGGATGTGCGGCGTCCAGGCGAATGTCGGGACGTTCCGCGTCAGGGCGCTCAGCGTCAGGGCGGTGAGCGTCGGCCGGGCGACAGTCGGGACGGCGGACGTCAGGGCCTTGAATATCAGGCAGGCAAACGTCGGGGCGGTGAACCTCAGGACGCTGAACGTCGGGAAGGCGCGATCCCCCGCTGGCGCGCGGCGACCCTGGCCCGTCTGCGGCCTGCGGTGCGCGCACAATACGCGGTCACGATCGGACTGGTGCCATTGACGTTGGCATGGTTCGGGTCGGTGCCACTGCTTGGGCCACTGGCAAATGCGATTGCCATACCGGTGATGACGTTGATCGTGACACCGCTGACGCTGGCGAGCCTGTTGCTGCCCGAGATGTTGGCCCATTGGGCGTTGGCGGTAGCGCACGCGGTGGTCGTCTGGCTGGCCGATTGGCTCGGCATGCTGGCAGCGTGGCCCTGGGCGGTGTGGCGAGCGGCCGTTGCGCCGCCCTGGGCGCAGGCGGCCGCTGTCGGCGGCGTGCTGCTCTGTCTGATGCCTTGGCCGGCCGCGATGCGTCGGCTGAGGGGGTGGCGCGTCGGTGTTCGTTTTGCCGGCTTCGCGTTGCTGGGGCCGGCGTTGCTCGCGTCGCCGCCGCGGCCGGGCACCGGAGAATTTCGGGTCACCCTGCTCGATATCGGGCAGGGCAATGCGGTGCTCGTCGAGACGGCGTCGCGTACGCTGTTGTTCGACGCCGGGCCGCCGCTGGGGCGATATAGCGATGCCGGGCGCCGCGTGATCGTTCCCTATCTGCGCGCGCACGGCATCCGGCGGCTGGATCGGCTCGTGATCAGCCACGCGCATGACGATCATTTCGGCGGCGCACTGAGCGTGCTGCGGGCGTATCCGTCGGCGCAGGTACTGTCGTCGCTGCCGGCGACGCATGGGGTGCGAAGCGCCGCAGCGGCCCATCGCACTTGCCTGGCCGGGCAGCAATGGACGTGGGACGGCGTCACGTTTCGCTTCCTGCATCCTGATAAAGGGGCGTTGCGCGACGGCTGGGAGGGACGCATGGGACCGAACAGCGTCAGTTGTGTGCTGCGCGTATCGAACGCCGAGCACAGTGCGCTGCTCGCGGCGGATGCCGAAGCGCCGCAGGAGCGCACCATGCTGGCACGCTTCGGTGCCGGTTTGCGCTCTGACATCCTGTTGGCACCGCATCACGGTAGCCTGACGTCGTCGACAACCGTGTTCATCGAGGCCGTATCGCCAGCCCACGTGGTGTTCCAGGCGGGCTACCGCAACCGCTTTGGACATCCAAGGCCCGGGGTCGTGGCTCGTTATCAGGCAGCCGGCGCGCAGATTTGGCAAAGCGTGACGCACGGGGGCGTTCGGTTTTCGTTCACAAAGGATGGAATCGAGGCGCAGTCTTACCGCGAGCAATATCGACGGTACTGGCACGCGGAAGTACCGGATACGTCACGACGTTGATGTCATGCCACCGGCAAGCGTGGACATTCCGGCGCTTCGCCACGGGATCGCGGAGTGTGCCCGGGCGTCGCGATTCGACGGAAACCTCTACCGGTACTTAACGAGCGGTTCGCTAGAATGGCCCGATGCGCCGGATTGCGGTCCGCTCGTGCATGCACCGGCTGGTCCTGACCCACACAGTGATTCCCGTCGATCGGCACCGATTGCCGCGGGCTGCCGTCCCTGGTTTTCAGTGGCCGCCGGGCGGCCGATTTCAGCACATTTCGCACAAGGCCGGCTCGCCACGACAACGAATGCCATGACAAGAGACATCCTTCATTTTTCGCACGGCAACGGCTTTCCCGCCGGCGTCTATCGCAAGCTGCTGGGCGCGCTGGCCGACGATTACGACGTTCGCGCCATCGACCGCATCGGTCACGACCCGCACTATCCCGTCACGCCGGGCTGGCGCTATCTGCGCAACGAACTGGTCGACACCCTCATGCGCGAATACCGCGGTGAGCCGGTCTGGCTCGTCGGACATTCGCTCGGCGGCTTCCTGAGCCTGATGGCCGCGCTCAAGGCGCCGCAGTGCGTGCGCGGGGTGGTCATGATCGATTCGCCCATCGTTACGCCCGGCTGGCGCACGCAGATGCTCCGCTTGGGCCTGCTCACCGGACTGTACGAGCGAATGTCGCCTGCGGGCGTGACCAAGCGGCGTCGCGATCACTGGCCCGACTGGGAAACGGCCTGGCAACATTTCGCGAGCAAGCCGGTGTTCGCCGGCTGGGATTCGGACGTGCTGCGTGACTACATCGACCGCGGCACGATGCCGACCGGCGAGGGCGAGGCCCGGCGTCTTGCGTTTGCGCGTGACATCGAATATCGGATCTATCTGACGCTGCCGCCGCTGCTCGCCGTGCGTGCAATGCGCGGCGTGCCGGTGCCGGTCGGTTTTCTCGCGGGCACCGAGTCTCGCGAGCTACGGCAAGCCGGGATCGGGGCGACGCGTCGTATCGTCGGCACCCATCTGCGTTACGTGCAGGGCACCCATCTCTTTCCGATGGAGCATCCGCTGGAAACGGCCGCCGCCGTGCGCGACATGCTCGCGGAACTGCGCGGCGAGCGCCGGCGTTCGCTGGCCGCCTGAGACGCCCGGGCGGGAATCGCGTCGCGGGGTGTCCGATCCGGGCGCATGCTTGCCGGTCGGGAGCGATGTCCCGGCCATGCGGAGCGCCGCGCAGGGCGCCTGTCAAGGTCAAAATTTGCCGCGCCGCACGTCGAGGGCGGGGCCGCTTTCGGGTATAATCCGGCTTTCCCGCGAGCAATTACTGCGATGACCAAATTTGTTTTTGTCACGGGCGGCGTGGTTTCCTCTCTTGGTAAGGGAATTGCTGCCGCATCTCTGGCCGCGATTCTCGAATCGCGTGGCCTCAAAGTCACCCTCCTCAAGCTTGATCCCTACATCAACGTCGACCCGGGCACGATGAGCCCGTTTCAGCACGGCGAGGTGTTTGTCACCGAGGACGGTGCGGAAACCGACCTCGATCTGGGCCATTATGAGCGCTTCATCAGCGCCAAGATGCGTCGTGCGAACAACTTCACGACGGGCCAGATCTACGAATCGGTGATCCGTAAGGAGCGCCGTGGCGAGTATCTCGGCAAGACCGTTCAGGTCATTCCGCACATCACCAACGAAATTCAGGCTTTCGTCGAGCGCGGTGCGCGTTCGACGTGGGACGGCCATCCCGACGTCGCCATCGTTGAAATCGGCGGCACGGTCGGCGATATCGAATCGCTGCCGTTCCTCGAAGCCGCGCGTCAGATGAACCTGCGCCTGGGCCGCAACAGCGTGGCCTTCGTGCACCTGACGCTCGTGCCGTACATTGCGACGGCTGGCGAGCTGAAGACCAAGCCGACGCAACACAGTGTGCAGAAGCTGCGTGAGATCGGCATTTCGCCGGACGTGCTGCTGTGCCGCGCCGACCGTCAGATTCCGGAAGACGAGTGCGCCAAGATTTCGCTGTTCGCGAACATTCCGCAGGACGCCGTGATTTCGGTGTGGGACGTCGACACGATCTACAAGATTCCGCAGATGCTCCATGACCAGGGCATGGACAAGATCATCTGCGACGAACTGAAGATCGAAGCCAAGCCGGCCGACCTGTCCATGTGGACGCATCTGGTGCACGCCGTCGAGAATCCGAAGCACGAGGTCACTGTCGGCATGGTCGGCAAGTACGTCGATCTGACCGAGTCGTACAAGTCGCTTATCGAAGCGCTGCGTCACGCCTCGATCCACACGGAAACGCGTGTGAACATCGAGTACATCGATTCGGAACAAATCGAGAAGGACGGCACGGACGCGCTCAAACATCTGGACGCCATTCTCGTACCGGGCGGTTTCGGCCGACGCGGTACCGAAGGCAAGATCAAGGCGATTCGTTATGCGCGCGAGAACCGCGTGCCGTATCTCGGCATCTGCCTGGGTATGCAGCTCGCCGTGATCGAATTCGCGCGTGACGTGGCCAAGTTGTCCGACGCCAACAGCACGGAATTCGAGCCGTCGACGCCGCATCCGGTCGTCGCCCTCATCACTGAGTGGCAGGACCGCGACGGCAAGATCGAGCAGCGTACCGAAAATTCGGATCTGGGCGGCACCATGCGCCTGGGCTCGCAGCGTGTACCCGTCAAGACGGAAACGCTCGCGTCGCGCATTTATGGCGATTCGGTCAATGAGCGTCACCGCCACCGTTACGAAGTCAACAATCATTATGTTCCGCAGCTCGAAGCCGCCGGTCTGGTGATCTCGGCGCGCACGCCGAGCGAGAACCTGCCGGAGATGATGGAGTTGCCGCAGCAGGTGCATCCGTGGTTTGTGGGCGTTCAGTTCCACCCGGAGTTCACCTCGACGCCGCGCGATGGCCATCCGCTGTTCAAGGCGTATGTCGAGGCGGCGCTGGCGGGTCAGCAGTCGCGCAAGAAGGCCGCCTGAGGCCCCGCCCGCCGCGAGCGAGACATAAGGAGTTCTCATGAAACTGTGCGGTTTCGAGGTTGGCCTGGACCAGCCGTTTTTCCTGATCGCGGGGACCTGCGTCGTCGAATCGGAGCAAATGACGATCGACGTCGCGGGACAGCTCAAGGAAATTACGAGCGCGCTGGGCATTCCGTTCATTTACAAGTCGTCGTTTGACAAGGCGAATCGCAGCTCCGGCAAGTCGTTTCGCGGCCCCGGGCGCGAGGCTGGCCTGAAGATCCTCGAGGAAGTGCGCCGCCAACTCGGCGTGCCGGTGCTCACCGACGTGCATACCGAAGAGGATGTGGCCGTGGCCGCGCCTATCGTCGATGTGCTGCAAACGCCGGCGTTCCTGTGCCGCCAGACCGATTTCATTCGTGCCTGCGCCCAGTCGGGCAAGCCGGTGAACATCAAGAAGGGGCAGTTTCTTGCCCCGCACGACATGATCAACGTCATCGACAAGGCCCGCGACGCCGCGCGCGAGGCTGGCCTGCCCGATGACGTGTTCATGGCTTGCGAGCGTGGCGTTTCGTTTGGCTACAACAATCTGGTCTCGGACATGCGCTCGTTGGCGATCATGCGCGAGACCCGTGCGCCGGTTGTGTTCGACGCGACGCACTCGGTGCAGTTGCCCGGCGGCCAGGGCACCAGCTCGGGCGGTCAGCGCGAGTTCGTGCCGGTCCTCTCGCGTGCCGCCGTGGCCGTGGGCGTGTCGGGCCTGTTCATGGAGACGCACCCGGATCCGGCCTGCGCGCTTTCGGACGGCCCCAACGCCGTGCCGCTCGGACGCATGCGCGAACTGCTCACCACGCTCAAGACGATCGATGCGGCGGTGAAGCAGGGCGAGTTCCTGGAAAATAATTTCAGTTGAAATGAGACACGCCGTCCTGGGGCCACTATCAGCACGCCCACAGGACGGGTATAGCGCTCGGATGCCTTGGCAGCGTGGCGTCGAGTCGTTAAGCTTGTCGCGCAGCGGTCGTCGGAAGTCGCCGCGAGGGCAAGCCCACAAGGAGATGCCCGCGTGCGGTACGCCGAGCGCACCGTCGACATCGATGTCATCCCGCAGGCCGCCGTACCTTATTTCGAGGTGCCGTTGTTTCCCCGTCCATGCAGTACCGCGTCGTTGCGCGCTTGAGCGCCGCACCGGCATCCACGTCAGGGTTCGGCGCGAGCGCCCGACGTGAACAGGGCAGGTGACGGGCCGCGGCGCGAAGCAGGTTCCCTTTAGCGTTTTTGTCATACAGATACCGAGGAATACATGAGTGCAATCGTAGATATCATCGGGCGCGAAGTGCTGGACTCGCGCGGCAACCCGACGGTCGAGTGCGACGTGCTGCTGGAGTCGGGCGTGATGGGCCGTGCGGCAGTGCCGTCGGGCGCATCGACCGGCTCGCGCGAAGCGATCGAATTGCGTGATGGCGACAAGGGTCGCTATCTCGGCAAGGGGGTGCAGAAGGCAGTCGAGCACATCAATACCGAGATTTCGGAAGCGATCATGGGCCTGGATGCGGCGGAACAAGCCTTCCTGGACAAGACGCTGATCGAACTCGACGGCACGGACAACAAGTCGCGTCTCGGTGCAAACGCCATGCTGGCCGTGTCGATGGCCGTGGCCAAGGCCGCGGCGGAAGAAGCCGGCCTGCCGCTGTACCGCTACTTCGGCGGTTCGGGCGCCATGCAAATGCCGGTGCCGATGATGAACATCGTCAACGGCGGCGCGCACGCCAACAACAGCCTGGACATCCAGGAATTCATGGTGATGCCCGTGGGCCAGTCGAGCTTTCGCGAAGCCCTGCGTTGCGGCGCCGAAATCTTCCACGCGCTGAAGAAACTCATCGCCGAGAAGGGGATGAGCACGGCCGTGGGCGACGAAGGCGGCTTCGCACCGAATTTCGCGTCGAACGAAGAGTGCCTGACGACCATTCAGCAGGCGGTTGAGAACGCCGGCTACCGCATGGGCGACGACGTGCTCCTGGCGCTGGACTGCGCCTCGACCGAATTCTTCAAGAACGGCAAGTACGAGCTGGCCGGCGAAGGTCTGTCGCTGACCTCGGAAGCGTTCGCCGACTACCTCGCCAACCTGTGCGACAAGTTCCCGATCGTGTCGATCGAAGACGGCATGTCGGAAGACGACTGGGCCGGCTGGAAGGTCCTGACCGACAAGCTCGGCCACAAGGTGCAGCTGGTCGGTGACGACCTGTTCGTGACCAACACCAAGATCCTGAAGCAAGGCATCGAGCAGGGCGTCGCCAACTCGATCCTCATCAAGATCAATCAGATCGGTACGCTCACCGAAACGTTCGCCGCCATCGAAATGGCCAAGCGCGCCGGCTACACGGCCGTCGTGTCGCACCGTTCGGGCGAAACCGAAGACTCGACGATTGCCGACATCGCCGTTGGCACGAACGCGGGCCAGATCAAGACGGGCTCGCTCTCGCGCAGCGATCGTATCGCCAAGTACAACCAGCTTCTGCGCATCGAAGAGGATCTCGGCGATATCGCCTCGTATCCGGGCAAGGAAGCGTTCTACAATCTGCGCTAATTCCGTTTCCCGGGAGGTTGCGCCCCGACGGCTGTCGAGGCGCGCTTCTCGGCATTCTTGCCAGGCGAAAGCATGCGAATGGTGACCTTGCTGCTGGTGCTGCTGCTGGCGGTGATCCAGTATCCGCTCTGGTTCGGCCATGGTGGTTGGCTGTACGTGCACGAGCTGCGCGACGAGTTGAGCGCCGAACAGCAGAAGAACGAGCAGTTGAAAGAACGTAACGATCGTCTTGCCGGCGAAGTGCAGGATCTGCAGGACGGCACGTCGGCGATCGAGGAGCGCGCGCGTTTCGAGCTGGGTATGGTCAAGGACGGCGAAGTGTTCGTTCAGTTCGTGGCGCCGGACGGCTCGGGCGGTCCGCAGGCCGCTTCCGCCGCGGGTGCCCCACTGGTCTCGTCGACCGAACCGGCACACAAGTCGGTCGCGGCAGCGCCGCCGGCACCGCCGACTTCGTCCCCAGCGAAGCGCGGGGCGCACGCGGCGCACAAGGCTCAGCATCACTGAGCGTCGCCGGCACAACGCGCAGACAGTACGACAAAATGGCGTTCCCACGGGAACGCCATTTTTTCATGTCATCTCGCGGTGCCGCACACTAGAAGCCGATGCCCACACCCACCGATGCGCGTGGGCCATAGCCGCCATATCGGCCCGGTCCGTACCATCCCGGTCCGTACCATCCCGGGCCATACCACGCAGGACCACCCCAACCACCGTAGAAATACGCGTTGTTGGCATTGCTGCGCAGCGCAGCCTCGATGGCGCGCTGTGCGCGTTCGTGCTCGATGGTCGCTTCCTGCTCGTCGTAGATGCGTTTGTTCAAGCGTGTCAGGTCCTGCTTCTGGGCATCGGTCATTGCCGGGATGCCTTGCGTCTGCGGCAGACGTGCCGCGGGCGCGTCAGGCGGTGGCAGTTGCGCACAACCGGCGGCGAGCATCAGGAGCAGCGCGCCGAGGACACCGAGGACACCGAGGGCGCCGACGACAAGCCGAGGGGGCCGTTCACGCGTGGCGCGCGTAGTGCTGGCGTTGAACGCGAGTCGCGGCGTGAGCGATGCGCCGAGGGCGATAGCGGGGTGGCGAGCCGAACCACCGCCCGCCACATCCTGCATGCGGTGCCTGGTGACGTCTATCCGGCGCATGCCTGCGATCTCCGCGTCGCTCAATGTTGCGCGGACGGCGCGGCGTGCAGTTGCTCCGTAAAGAGCTGCGCCGCATCCACCTTGTCGAAACGATAGGTCTGGCGGCAGAACTCACACGCCACTTCAAGATCGGGACGCTCGTCGAATACGCTCATGACTTCTGCTTCGCCGAGCGTGCGCAGCATGTTGGTGACCCGCTCGTGCGAGCACGTGCAGCGAAACGCCGTGACCGCCGGCTCGAACACGCGCACCGTTTCTTCCCAAAACAAGCGCTGCAGCAGCGTTTCCCGATCGACGCTCAGCATTTCGTCTCGCTTGAGCGTATTGCCAAGCTGGCAGACGCGATTCCACATGTCCTCGTCTTGCTCGGGCGCACGCTCGGCACCGGTGCCGGCCGTGCCGCCATGGCCGGGCAGCTTCTGCAGCAGCATGCCCACCGCGTGGCGGTCGTCCGACGCGAGCCACAGGCGTGTGTCGAGCTGCTCCGAATGATGCATGTAGTGTTCGAGCACCGACGCCAGATCGGGCAGGGGGCCGTGTTCATCCGACAGCGGCACCACGCCCTGGTAAGGCTGTTGGCCCGGTTGCTTCACGCGCGGGTCGAGCGTAATGGCGAAGCGTGCGCGGCCGTCGACGTTGACGAGCGCTTTGAGGGTCGCGTCGTCGGGGATCTCGCCGCTGTACTTTGCCGTGGCGCGCATCGTCAGGTCGGCGTTACATTCGACGACGATCATGGTGACCGGGCCATCGCCGTGCAGTTGCAGGATCAGGGCGCCGTCGAATTTGACGTTGGCCGTGAGCAGCGCGGCCGCGGCCATCATTTCACCGAGCAGATGACGTACCGGCGCCGGGTAGTCGTGACGCTCGAGCACGGCGCGCCACGTCGCGTCGAGGCTGACGTATTCGCCGCGCACCGGGGCGGCGTCGAACATGAATTTCTGAAGTTGATCGGACACGGTTGAATTCCTGAAAAATGCGGCAACGGCGGTTGTCGTGGCGGGCCGCGTTGCGCGGTAACAACCGCGCAGATTCGAGCCGGATGCTGCACGAACGCCGGTGGTTGGCGCGTCAATACTGCGTAATCTGGGGGCGCGCACCGCATTTTCAACACACCGGCGGGGCGATCAGCCGATGCGCACCAACTGTTCCTTGAAGACCTGACGGCGTGCCGCATAGCCCTCGGCGTTGCGCTTGAGGTTCGCGACTTCCTCGTCGGTCAGTTCGCGCACGACCTTGGCGGGCACACCCAGGATCAGGGAGCGGTCAGGGAACGTCTTGCGCTCGGTGACCAGCGCGCCCGCACCGACCAGACAGTCGCGGCCGATGACCGCGCCATTGAGCAGCACCGCCTGAATGCCGATGAGCGAGTTTTCGCCCACGGTGCAGCCGTGCAGCATCGCCTGATGGCCAATGCTCACGCCGCTGGCCAGCGTGAGCGGGTACCCCGGATCGGCGTGCAGAACGGCACCTTCCTGCACGTTGGTACCCACGCCGACCTTGATCGGCTCGTTGTCGCCGCGAATCGCGACCCCCGGCCACACGCTGCTGTTCTCGGCGAGGATCACATCTCCGATGATGCTGGCGGTGTCGGCCACGAAAGCACTCTCGTGGATCTGGGGGGTCTTGTCTCCAAGTTTGTAGATCGGCATGGCGGCTTCGGTTCGCGGTTAAAATCGATGAATTAGGTATTGTAACGTCATGACCGATTTCACTCCCACGCCCGGCGGCCGTGCCGCGCGCAACGCCGACCCCGGCCATGGCTCCGAAGCCAGCACATCCGGCAACGCGCATCTCGCGTTCACCGGATCGGCGTGTGCCCGCGAGCACACGCTTGCGCTCCTGCGCCTGTGCGATCCGTATGAGAAGGCGCACGGCGTGACGGCACTTCGCGACGCAGTGCGAGACGGCCGTGCACGCTGGCACCCCGAGCGTCGCTTCGAGGTGGCCGAGCCGGCGGCGCCGGCGCGCGCGGGGGAGGCCGGCATTCCGGGACGTCCCGCCGCGCCCCGGCTGGTGTCGCCGCGAGAATTGAAGCACCGCGCCGCGACATCGGTCGAGGGCCGTGCCGCCTTGCTGCACGCGCTCACCCACATCGAATTCAACGCGATCAATCTTGCGCTCGACGCCCTGTGGCGCTTCGACGGCCTGCCCACCGATTACTACGACGACTGGCTTCAGGTCGCGGCGGAGGAGGCGTATCACTTCTCTCTGCTTGCCCAGCACTTGAACACGCTCGGTGAGCCGTACCGCTACGGCTATTTCCCGGCGCACGACGGCTTATGGGAGATGGCGCGCAGGACGTCCGGCGACTGGCTGGCTCGCCTCGCGCTGGTGCCACGCACCTTGGAGGCGCGCGGGCTCGACGCCAGCCCGCCGATCAAGGCCAAGCTGGCGAGCGCGGGCGATGCCGCCGGGGCCGCCATTCTCGATATCATCCTGCGCGATGAGATCGGGCATGTCGCCATCGGGAACCGTTGGTATCGCTGGGGATGCGAGCGCGCCGGATGTGATCCCATCGAGACCTATGCCCGGCTCGCGGCGCAATATGGTGCGCCGCGTCTGCGCGGGCCGTTCAACCTGGAGGCCCGCCGGGCGGCGGGCTTCGACGACGACGAACTGGCTGCGCTGCAGGCGCTTGTGTAGCGGCGCGGCCGATTCGTCATTTTTGACGCTGATAGACTCGGCGTTCCTCGATCGTTTCGATCTTCACTTTCTGCCTGCGCCATGACCGATTCGCGATCCGAATTTCTGACGGTGCGCGGCCTGCGCCACCATGTCCGGCAGTGGGGTACGCCCGGCGCGCCGAAACTGTTCGCGCTGCACGGCTGGATGGACGTGTCGGCGTCGTTCCAGTTCGTCGCGCAAACGCTGGCGCAGCGCTGGCATGTGCTCGCCCCGGACTGGCGCGGTTTCGGCCTCACCGACTGGCCAGTGGCGCAAGGCCGCTGCGGCAGCTACTGGTTTCCAGACTACCTCGCCGACCTCGACGCCCTGCTCGACGTCTACACGGAGCCCGGCGAAGCTGTCCGGCTGATTGGTCACAGCATGGGCGGCAACGTCGCGTGTCTGTATGCCGGGGTGCGGCCCTCGCGGGTTCGGCGTCTCGTGAATCTGGAGGGCTTCGGTCTGCCACCGTCGCAGCCGATCGCGGCGATCCGCCAGCTCGGCCGTTGGCTCGACGATTTGCAGCATGCGCCGACGTTGCGTCCTTATGCCACGCTCGACGCGGTGGTGGCGCGGCTTCGCAAGACCAATCCGCGCCTCACGCAGGTGCGGGCGGACTGGCTGGCACAACGATGGGCACGCCAGGACGTCGATGGACAATGGCATTTGCTTGCCGATGCGGCGCACAAGATCGCCAATCCCTACCCGTACCGGCTCGATGAAGCGATGGCGGTATGGGGCAACGTGAGCGCGCCCGTCCTGCATGTGGAAGCCACGGACTCGGACGTGCTGCGACATTTCGTCGGGGCGCAGGGGACGGCGGCGTTCCGGGAGCGCTTCGAGGTCTTTCCGAATTTGACGGAGGCTTTCGTGGAAGATGCCGGTCATATGCTGCATCACGACCAACCCGACGTCGTTGCCCGGTTGATCGACGACTTCTGCCGGGAGTGAGGCCGCGGGTCACTCGCGCCGCGCTCACTTGAGCGGTAGAATAAAGGCGTCACAACCACGTCATACGGCGGTGCCGGGCGGACGCGATATGTCATCCCCCCGGCGGCTCATCATGCTCAACGCGGATCTTCATTGTCATTCCCGAGTGTCCGACGGCACGCTCGCGCCGTCCGAGGTGGCGCAGGTGGCGTTTGAGGCCGGTGTCGACCTCTGGTCGCTGACCGACCACGACGAGATCGGTGGCCAGCGCGAAGCGCGCGCGGCGGCCGAAGCGCTCGGCATGGGGTACGTGAGCGGTGTGGAGATCTCCATTACGTGGGCCAACCGCACGGTGCATATCGTCGGGCTGAATCTCGATCCCGATAATCCCGCGCTGATCGATGGACTGGCGGCCACGCGCGGTGGCCGGGCGTTGCGAGCCCAGCAGATGAGCGAGCAATTGGCGGCCGCCGGCATTCCGCACGCCTACGAGGGGGCGCTGCGTTTCGTCGGGAATCCCGATCTGATTTCGCGCACGCACTTCGCCCGATATCTCGTGGCAATCGGCAAATGCACGTCGGTTTCCGATGTGTTTTCGAAGTATCTCGCGGAGGGGCGGCCGGGTTACGTGCCGCACCGCTGGGCCACGCTGGAGAATGCCGTGAGCTGGATCCGCGGGGCGGGGGGCATTGCCGTCGTGGCACACCCGGGACGCTACAAATTCACGCCGCTCGAGTTCGGGGTACTGTTCGATCAGTTCCGCGAACTGGGCGGGGAGGCCATCGAAGTGGTGACCGGCAGCCATACGCCGGATCAGTACCGCGAGTATGCCGACGTCGCGCGCCGCTACGATTTTCTGGCGTCGCGCGGCTCGGATTTCCATGGGCCGTCCGAGAGCCGTGCGCTGCTCGGCAAGCTGCCTGCGCTGCCCGACGATCTCACCCCGGTCTGGAGCCGCTGGCAGTAACTTTCCGACACTATGTCGCAATTCTTCCAGATCCATCCGGAAAATCCTCAGTCACGACTCATCAAGCAGGCCGCCCAGATCATCGACAAGGGCGGCATCGTGGCGTTGCCGACCGACTCCAGCTACGCGATCGCCTGTCACATCGACGACCGGCAGGCCGTCGAACGCCTGCGTCGTATTCGCGGTCTCGACGACAAGCAACTGCTCTCGCTCCTGGTCCGCGATCTGTCGGAGCTGGCCGAGTTCGCCATGGTGGATAACCGGCAATACCGGTTGATCAAGGCGACGACGCCGGGGCCCTATGTGTTCATTCTCGAAGCGACGAAAGAGGTGCCGCGCCGGCTCTCGCATCCGTCGCGAAAGACGATCGGTCTGCGGGTGCCGGATCATGCCATCACGCTGGCACTGCTCGAGGCGCTGGGGCAGCCGTTGCTCGCCACCACCCTGATTCTGCCGGGCGAAACCGAGCCGCTGAACGACCCCGACGAGATTCGTGAGCGCTTGGAAAAGCAACTGGATCTGGTGATCGACGGCGGGGCCTGTCCTAAAGAACCGTCCACGGTGGTCGACCTGACGGTGACGCCGCCCGAGGTGCTGCGTCGCGGTCGCGGCTCGCTGGCGCCGTTCGGTCTGTCGTGAACGGGCGCGTGTCGCTCGCCTTGCAATACGCGGTAATACTGGCGCGCAGGTCGGCTTGCTACAATACGCGGCTATGAATGCAGACCTGATCCAGACCGTTGCGGTCTATGCGCTTCCCGTCCTCTTCGCGATTACGCTGCACGAGGCCGCGCACGGCTATGTCGCGAAGTATTTCGGCGACCCCACGGCCTATCTGATGGGGCGCGTGACGCTCAATCCCCTCAAGCACATCGATCCGATCGGCACGGTGCTCGTGCCGCTTGCCCTCTACTTCATGACGAGCGGAGCGTTTCTGTTCGGCTATGCCAAGCCGGTGCCGGTGGCGTTCGGCAGCCTGCGCAATCCGCGGGTCGATACGATCTGGGTGGCGCTGGCCGGTCCGTTGTGCAACTTCGTCCAGGCCATACTGTGGGCTGTGTTCGGTGTGGGGCTGCAAATCGCCGGCGTTCACGAGCCGTTCTTCATGATGATGGCGCAGGCCGGTCTCCTGGTGAACCTCGTGATGTGTATGTTCAACCTGTTTCCGGTGCCGCCGCTCGATGGCGGCCGCGTGCTCGTGTCGCTGCTGCCGGCGCGTGCGGCCTATCGCCTTTCCCGCGTCGAGCCCTACGGGTTCTTCATCGTGATGGCTCTGGTGGTGAGCGGTGTGCTCGGCCGTGTCTGGCTGTGGCCGCTGATTCAGTGGGGGCGTGACTTCATCGTCTGGATGCTCACGCCGCTGTTGTCGCTGATTTCCTGAAGTTTTTGCAGAACATAACGAGACCATGTATCCCGAACGCGTTTTCTCCGGCATGCGACCGACCGGTCGTCTCCACCTCGGCCATTATCATGGCGTGCTCAAGAACTGGATTCAGCTTCAGTCCGAATATCCATGCTACTTCTGTGTGGTCGACTGGCACGCGCTCACCACGCACTACGAGACGCCGGAAGTCATCGAACAGAACGTATGGGACGTGCTGATCGACTGGCTTGCCGCAGGGATCGATCCGAATCAGGCCACGCTCTTCATCCAGAGCAAGGTGCCCGAACATGCGGAGCTGGCGCTGCTCATCGGCATGAGCACGCCGCTGGGCTGGCTCGAGCGCGTGCCGACGTACAAGGAACAGATCGAGAAGCTCAGGGAGAAGGATCTCTCGACATACGGCTTCCTCGGGTATCCGGTGCTGATGGCGGCCGACATTCTGCTCTACCGTGCGCTGCACGTGCCGGTGGGGGAGGACCAGGTGCCGCACGTCGAAATGACGCGCGAAATTGCGCGCCGCTTCAACTATCTCTACGGCCGCGAAACCGGTTTCGAGGAAAAGGCGTTGGCAGCCGCACGCAAGCTTGGCGGCAAGCGCGCGAAGCTGTATCTCGAACTCCGGACGGCGTACCAGGAGCAGGGCGACGACGAAGCGCTGGAACAGGCACGCGCGATGCTCTCCGAGTCGCAGTCGCTGTCCATGGGCGATCGTGAGCGGCTCTTCGGCTATCTCGAAGGCGCGCGCAAGCTGATTCTGGTCGAGCCGCAGGCGTTGCTCACGCCGGCGTCGCGCATGCCGGGACTCGACGGTCAGAAGATGTCGAAGTCGTATAACAACACCATTGGCTTGCGCGAAGACGCGGACTCGATCACCAAGAAGGTGCGTACGATGCCGACCGATCCCGCACGCGTGCGTCGAACCGATCCGGGCGACCCGGAGAAGTGTCCGGTGTGGCAACTACATCAGGTCTATTGCGACAACGACACGCGCGACTGGGTGCAGAAGGGCTGCCGCAGCGCCGGGATCGGTTGCATCGAGTGCAAGCAGCCGGTCATCGAAGGCATTCTGCGCGAACAGCAGCCGATGCTCGAGCGCGCCCAGAAGTACGTGGACGATCCGTCGCTGCTGCGCGCCATCGTGGCCGATGGATGTGAGAAGGCGCGACGCTCCGCGCAGGAGATCATGCGCGACGTGCGTGAAGCCATGGGGCTGCAATATTCATGACGCACGCGGTCGCTCCCGGCGTGGTGCAAGGCGGTAGTGCGCACGGTACTGGCGCGCCGTCGCCGTGGCTGGTGCGCTGGGCGCATCTGATGCCGTCGGGCGGCCGCGCACTCGATCTGGCCTGCGGTCAAGGACGCCACGCGCGTTGGCTCGCGTCCCGCGGCATGCACGTCATCGCCGTGGATCGCGACGAGGCGGCGCTTGCCACGATGTCAATGCTGGCGAACGTGACGACGCTGACCGCCGACCTGGAGGGCGCGCCGTGGCCGTTGGCCGAGGGCGAGCGCTTCGATGCCGTCATCGTGACGAATTATTTGCATCGACCGCTCTTCTCGCGTATCGCAGCCAGTGTCGCGCCGGGCGGCGTGCTGATTTACGAAACCTTTGCGCGGGGAAACGAACGGTACGGAAAGCCGTCCAATCCGCAGTTTCTGTTGGCTCCCGGTGAATTGCTCGACGTGGCGCGAGAGGCCGGCCTGCGTGTGGCGGGTTTCGAGGATGTCACGTTGGCGGCGCCGCGCGCGGCGTGCGTGCAGCGCGTGTGCGCCACGCGTGCCGTCCCCGGGGAAAACCCCGGCAATGCCGCCCTGTACGAGCCGACGGCGGAATCCGCTACAATCCACCCTTATCGCTGAATTGTTCGATCAACCATGACTACCCAAACTCCGATGCAAGGCAGTATCGTCGCGATCGTCACCCCGATGGCAGAGGACGGCAGCCTTGACCGTGAAGCACTGCGCAACCTGATCAACTGGCACGCCGACGAAGGCACCGACGGCATCGTGATCGTCGGCACGTCGGGTGAATCGCCGACGGTCAACGTCGAGGAGCACTGCGAACTCATCGAGATCGCCGTGCAGCAAGCCGCGCAAGCCGGCGAGTCGCGCGGCCGCAAACTGCCGGTCATTGCCGGCACGGGCGGCAACTCGACGGCGGAAGCCATCGAACTCACGAAACATGCGAAGCAGGTGGGCGCCGACGCGTCGCTGCAGGTCGTGCCGTACTACAACAAGCCCACGCAGGAAGGCCAGTACCAGCACTTCCGCGCCATTGCCGAAGCCGTCGAGCTGCCGGTCATTCTCTATAATGTGCCCGGCCGTACCGTGGCGGATGCCAGCAACGACACGCTGCTGCGTCTGGCGCAAGTGCCTGGCATCGTTGGCGTGAAAGACGCCACGGGCAATCTGGATCGCGGCATTGATCTGATCCGGCGTGCCCCGAAGAGCTTCGCCGTGTACAGCGGCGACGACCTGACGGCTGTTGCGCTCATGCTGATGGGCGGTCAGGGTAATATCTCGGTCACTGCCAACGTGGCACCGCGTGCGATGCACGAGTTGTGCGTGGCTGCGCTGGCCGGCAATGTGGCCAAGGCACGGGAACTGCAATTCCAGTTGTTCGAACTGCACCGCGCCATGTTCGTCGAAGCCAATCCGATCCCCGTGAAGTGGGCGCTGCAACAGATGGGCATGATCGCGTCGGGCATCCGCCTGCCGCTCACGCCGCTGGCGCAGCCTTACCGCGACACGGTGCTTGGTGCCCTCAAGTCGGCCAACATCGCCGTTGTCTAACCTGTCGTTCCGGCACCCGGGTTCGATTGCCCACCCCTTTTTTTGCGACTCATGAAACGAATCGTCAGTAATTCCGTAGCTCGTCCCGTGCTGGCATGGGCCGCTATTGCCTCGTTGGCCCTCGTCGCGGGATGCAGTTCGCTCTCGAGCGCCTTGTCCTCTGACAAGGTCGATTACAAGAGCTCGAAGACCGGCCCCTCGCTCGACGTCCCGCCGGATCTGACGAACGTCCAGGCGACCGACCGGAAGTACGTGTCGCCGGCCGGCATCGCAACGCTGTCGACCTACGAGAACCAGCAGAAGGTCGTTGCGGCCAACCCGACGGACACGGTGCTGCCGGCGGTGCCCGGCATGAAGGTCGTGCGCGACGGCAACGAGCGCTGGCTGGTGATTCAGAAGGCACCGGGCGACCTGTGGCCGACGTTGCGTGAATTCTGGCAAGAGAACGGCTTTGTGCTGACGATCGATTCGCCGGACACGGGCGTGATGGAAACGGATTGGGCGGAAAACCGCGCCAAGCTGAATCAGGACATCATCCGTGATCTGCTCGGCAAGGTGCTCGACAGCCTGTATTCGACCGGCGAACGCGATCGCTTCCGCACGCGCGTGGAACGTGATCCGAATGGCGGTACGGACGTCTACATCACGCACCGCCGCATGGTGGAAGTGTTCACGAACGCGCAGAAGGACACGACCAAGTGGGAGCCGGCGCCGAACGATCCGGGTCTCGAGGCAATCTTCCTGACCAAGTTGATGCAGCGCTTTGGCGTGCAGGCCGATCAGGCCAAGGCACAAGTCGAAGGCGCCAAGGCGGGTGGCCCGTCGAGCCAGGTCGTGAAGACGGCCGACGCCGCGTATCTCGACATCAACGAGCCGTTCGATCGGGCCTGGCGCCGTGTCGGCGTGGCGCTCGATCGCGGTAACTTCACCGTGGACGATCGCGACCGCGCGAAGGGCATTTACTTCGTGAGCTACGTGGATCCGGCATCGCTGGCGAAGGACAATGGTTTCTTCTACAGCTTGTTCCATGCGAAGGAAGTGCAGGACAGCAAGAAGGCCAAAAAGCTTAGCGTGAACGTGCAGGGGCGCGGCGATAACCAGACCCGTGTGCAGGTGCTCGACGATAAGGGTAACGTCGATAACTCGCAGATCGCACAGACGATCATCAGTGTGATCGGCAACCAACTCCGTTAAGGCGGGGCGTGCGGTTCGCCAGTCTTGGCAGTGGCAGCGAAGGTAATGCCCTGCTGGTGGAGGCGTCGGAAGGCGCCTCCACGACACGCATTCTCCTCGATTGCGGTTTCTCGATGCGGGAGGTCGAGCGGCGCCTGACGGCACGCGCGATCGATGTGGCGTCGCTCGACGCCATTGTCATCACCCACGAGCATGCCGACCACATCGGCAGCGCACTTTCCCTCACTCGCAAGTACCGGATTCCTCTCATCATGAGCTGGGGAACGGGGCAGGCCGTCAAGGTCCACGCCACGCTCAAGGGCGAGGGCGATGCGGCCCTCGTGCGCTGGTGCCGCGCCGATGAGCGGCTTGCCGTGGGCGATATCGAGCTTCATCCTTACACGGTGCCTCACGACGCGCGCGAGCCGCTGCAGTTCGTGTTTTCCGACGGCGCACGCCGTTTGGGTGTGCTCACGGATGCGGGGTGCGCGACGGCGCATCTGGTCGCGGCACTGGGTGGCTGCGATGCCCTGGTGCTCGAATGCAACCACGACCGCGACATGCTGGCGAATAGCAAGTATCCGGCATCGCTCAAGGCGCGCATTGGCGGCACCTATGGCCATCTGGCGAACGACTCGGCGGCGGAGATTCTGGGAGCGATCGACCGGAGGAAGCTGCAGCGCGTGATCGGTGCGCATTTGAGCGAGCAGAACAATACGCCCGAGCTGGCGATGGCGGCGATGTCGTCAGTCATCGGCTCGGCGGCCACCGAGATCCTCGTGGCGACGCAGTCGGGGGGCTTCGATTGGCTGGCGTGCTAGCGATACAGGGCGTGCCTTGATGCAGGCAGGGTGCCTGGCGTTGGGCGCGAAGCGTTGCGACAAACAAAAAAGCCGGTCTTTCGACCGGCTTTTTTCTCAACTGCCTTGCGGCAGCGATAGCTTACTTGCTGGCAGCAGCGTCAGCAGCCGAAGCAACGGCATCAGCAGCAGCACCGGCAGCCGAAGCAGCCGAGTCAGCAGCAGCGCCGACAGCCGAAGCAGCCGAAGCAGCCGAGTCAGCAACAGCAGCAGCAGCCGAAGCAGCCGTGTCAGCAGCCGGAGCAGCGGCTTCTTCCTTCTTGCCGCAGGCGGTCAGGGCGATAGCCAACAACGAAGCGACGAGGAGAGACTTCTTCATGATCACGTCCTTTTATGGTAGAAGACAAGCGAATGAATATTAATTACGGTAATACGCTCTTGCCAGCGCAAAGCCGATTGCGAGACATTGGCAATTGAGGATTACCCTTGGTCATGCAAGCTGCTTGGCGAGAAATTATATTGGGTTTTCCCCAACCCGTCACGTCAATCTCGCGTCATTTCCCCGCTTTTTTCCTTACGGCGCGCAACTTTAGCGGGGTCTTCGGGTCGCTTTCCACCTGCAGCCACCCGGAAGCATACCAATCGTACAGAATTTCGACGATTTCTTGGTCTTTTTGCCCCAAATTCGCACATTCACCTGCATTTAACTGACGGTGGTCAGCGAGGCGTCGTAAGGTCGCGCGCGCATCGACAGGGACGTCGAGCGGCTCGCCGTTGACGTAATATCGGTTGCGTCGATACAACAATTGCGTCTTGGGCGAGAGGGCCAAGCCGCGCGCGGCCGCTTCGCGCACGAATCTTGTCGCCGAAAGCGGGGTTTGCGGCGGATCGAAAAACACATGCGACTTGGGCTCGCTCAGCCAACGCCCAAGGAAATCCTCGACCTCTTTTTGTCCCCAACGCACTTTTTCGAGCTGTGCCACAAGCGTCTCGATCATGGCATCGGGTAGCGCCGCCGGATGTTTGACGGCCGATTGTCCCGGGTCGGCGTAACGGCCCGCAAAATGGCGGGCGAACGGTAGTGCGGGCGCGTTTTCCGCGAGGTAGTACAGAAAGTTCTGAAGCATTTCCTGCTCCAGCGGCGCGCGAAAGCCGATTGAGTAGGTCATGCACTCGCCTTGCGCTTCGCCATCATGCGCATACCCCGGCGGCAGGTACAGCATGTCGCCCGGTTCCAGCACCCACTCCTCTTCGGCCTCGAAGTACTTCAGGATGCGCAACGGTACGCCATCGAGCCACGTGGTGTCGCGCTGCGGCCCGATACGCCAGCGTCGCTTGCCATGCGCCTGCAGCAAAAAAACGTCGTAGGAATCGAGGTGCGGGCCGACGCCGCCGCCGTCAGTGGCGTAGCTGATCATCACGTCGTCCAGACGCGCGTCGGGAACGAAGCGAAACTGTTGCATGAGTGCGTCGACGGCCGGCGAGTGGAGATTCGCCCCCTGCACGAGCAGCGTCCATTGCTTGCGACTCAGTGGCGGCAGATCGTCCGCATCGAACGGCCCATGTTCGAGTTGCCAACGTTTGCGGGCATGGCTGATCAATCGGGATTCGACGTCGTCCCGGGCTGCCAGCGCGAACAGCGCTTCGCGCGAGAGCGGCGCGGTGAAGCCGGGAATGGCCTGGCGGATGAGGAGCGGGCGCTTGTGCCAGTAGCGCTTCATGAATGCGTCCGGCGCGAGGCCGCCGAGCAGAGGCGAGGGGAGGCGGGATGTCGTCATGGGTGGATCAATGCATCAAGAGAGGGCTGCGCCATGCACGCCGTTGTACGATTCAAGGTGGCGTCGGGTTGCGCGCGGGGCGATGTCATGCAGCTGCGCGTATAATGCGGGCTGTTTTTCGGAGAGTTTGATGAAGATCGAAAAGAATACCGTCGTCTCGGTGACTTACAAGTTGTCGGACGCTCAGGGCAACCTGATCGAAGAAAGCGGCGCCGAGCCGATGGTTTACCTGCACGGCGGATATGATGGCACGTTCCCCAAGATCGAGGAAGCGCTCGACGGCCAGGACGTGGGCTATGAAACGCAACTGCAACTGGAACCGTCCGACGCGTTCGGCGACTACGATCCCGAGATGATCAAGATCGAAGCGCGTGGTCGTTTCCCGGATCCGCTCGAAGTCGGCATGCAGTTCGAAGGCTCGCCGGAAGATGGCGACGAGGAGGCCGACACGCTGATCTACACGGTGACCGACGTTGCCGAAGACAAGGTCGTGCTCGACGGCAATCACCCGCTCGCGGGCATGGCGCTGCGTTTCGACCTGAAGGTGGCCGACGTGCGTCAGGCGACGGAAGAAGAAATCGAGCACCAGCACGCCCATGGCGCGTCGGGGCTTGAAGTCGTCGACGAAGACGAAGATCAGGACGACGCGCCTACGCTGCATTGAGGCTGACGCGTCGCGCTGCCCGCTGCCGCCTTGTGGCGCATGGCCGGGCAGGTGACGCAAGACGCACGCGCCGTACGCGGGCTTTCGCCGAATCCGGCGCATTGCGATATGCAATGCGCCGGATTCGGCGTTTGCGTTTTCAGGCGAGCACTCAGTTGCCACGCCTGGGGGCGCGCGTACCCGTGTTCGGATGGAGCGCCGGCCCGATGGGCATGACCCCTTGATTGGGATCCGACGCGGCCGGGCCCAGGTCGTTCGACATGCCGGACGACGGGTAGAGCGCCGAATAGGGCGCTGCATAGGGCATTGCGTGGGGCAAGCTGCCGGGCGCCGGCGCTGCCGCACCGGCGGGGGGTCCGCCAGACGCCGGTGTTGCGCCGCCGCGCGGGGTGTTAGTTGCCGCGGCGCTATTGGACGGTAGTGTCACCCCCTCGAAACGGAAGAGTGACGACGCGCCCGGATCGACCAGCACGCGCACCCATCGATTTGCGGTTGGCGAGCCGTAGGTGCTCAGTTGGGTGAACGACTTCACCGGTGCGCCGCGGGCATCGCGCAGCGGTTGCACGTGACGCATCGTCTTGCCGCTGTCGATGAGCAGCACCGGTCCTTTGAAGCGATTCGTGAGCCGTAGCAACTGCGTTCGGAATTCCTTGAAGCCGTCGACGCCGTGGCGTCCCACGCGATCCGAGAAAAGACTTCCCAGCCCTGCGCGTCGCGCCGGTTCGAACGCGGGATCGGCCTGCGCAATGATGACCATGCCGACCGCCTCCTTCTGCTTCGCGTAGACGAGCGCATGCTGCAGCCAGACGCGCGTCGCCACGGCCCGGTCCTCGAATTCGCCGTTGCGTCCCCCCGCCGAGCGGTAATTGTTGTTGTTGCCGGGCAGATTCAGGCCGACGAACACCACGCCGTTATAAAACCATCGCACATTTTCGTGATACTGGCGAAAGCGCGCCATGTCGCTTTGACGCGTGAGATCGAGTGGCGCGTGACCCACGGGGCCGGGGCCGAGCAACGCATCGTCGCTGAACGCTTGATCGCGCAGGAAGTCGAGCCGCTCCACGGGGTTGTAGCCGCCCTCGGTCGCGCGCTGGCAATCGGCCCAGTCGTTCGCCCCCGGTACGTAGATGAGCGGCTTGGGCGAACTGGCGAGAAGTCTCAGGCGCTGCGTGACGAGTTCGTCGCGACACGACTCTGTCACGCTTTTGAGATTGCCCGCATGGACGACGAACACGGCCTGACTGTCACCAATGCTCGCGAGCACGTTGCGCACCACCGGCACCTCCGTGTTGCCGAAGGGGGTGTTGCCCAGCACCGCGAATTCGAACGGTGGCGGCTTGCGCGGGCCTTTGGCGCCAGGCTTGGTCGTTGTCTTCCCCCTGGACGTCGTGGCCATCCTGGCGTTTGCCGATGCGGCCGTCGTCGGTGCGGTGCCCGTGACGAGCGCGAACGCGAGCGCCAAGAGGCACACGGCGCGCAGGCCGTGGCTTGTGTGGCGAGGGGCGCGCAGGCGAGGCAGGCTCGGCATGAGGGGCGACGTCAGTGCTTGCGACCGTCCATCAGGCCGCGCAGTTCATACAGTAGCTCGAGCGCTTCGCGCGGGCGCAACTCGTCGGGATCGATCTGCGACAGACGCGCCAATGTCGCCTCGGCGGCGGGATCGAGGGCGGCGGCACGGTGCGTCGAGCCACGGCTACCCTGCGTCGCGAGCGGGCCGTTCGACGCGCTATCCGAAGTGTCCTCCGATGCGTCATCGATGTCGGCATCGACCGGTGCTCGCGGCGCAAACAGATCGAGTTGTGGGGCGGCCGGATCGAGCGCCTGCTGTTCGAGTAACGCGAGATGCTTGCGCGCCGCGCGAATGACTGGCATCGGCACTCCGGCGAGTTGCGCGACCTGCAATCCGTAGCTCTGGCTGGCCGGGCCGTCCTGCACCGCGTGCAGGAACACAATCCCTTCGCCGTGCTCCACGGCGGACAGATGCACGTTCGCGCATTGCGCAAACTCGTCGGGCAGTTGCGTCAGTTCGAAGTAGTGGGTGGCGAACAGCGTGTAGCTGCGATTGTGCCCAAGCAGATGCCGCGCAATCGCCCAGGCCAACGCGAGACCGTCGAACGTTGACGTGCCGCGCCCGATCTCGTCCATCAGCACCAGACTCTGGTCGGTCGCCGTGTGCAGAATCGCAGCCGACTCGGTCATCTCGACCATGAACGTCGAGCGTCCGCCCGCGAGGTCGTCCGACGCGCCAATTCGCGTAAAGATGGCGTCGAGCGGGCCAAGTCGCACCGCCTCGGCGGGCACGTAGCCGCCGACGTAAGCGAGCAGGGCGATGAGGGCGGTCTGACGCATGAAGGTCGACTTGCCGCCCATGTTCGGGCCGGTGATGAGCATCAGGCGGCGCGCGTCGTCCAGCGAGCAGTCGTTGGCGATGAAGCGTTCCACTTGTCGTTCGACGACCGGGTGGCGACCCTGGCGAATGTCGACCACGCGATCGTCCACCAGCTCGGGCTTGACCCAGCCGAGCGTTTCGGCACGCTCGGCCAGCGCGGCGAGAACGTCCAACTGGGCGAGCGCCTGCGCAATGCGTTTGAACTCGGTGATGTGCGGCAGCAGTGCTTGCATCAGCGCGTCGTACAACAGCTTCTCCCGCGCGAGCGAGCGCTCCTGCGCGGACAATGCCTTGTCCTCGAACGTCTTCAGCTCCGGCGTAATGTAGCGCTCGGCGTTCTTGAGCGTCTGGCGGCGGCGGTAGTCGTCGGGCACCTTGTCGGTCTGGCCGCGCGTGACTTCAATATAGAAGCCATGCACCTTGTTGAACTCGACCCGCAAATTGTTGATGCCGGTGCGCGCACGCTCGCGCGTTTCCAGATCGACGAGGAACTGGCCGCAGTTCTCCGAGATATCGCGCAGTTCGTCGAGATCGGCATCGTGACCGCGCGCGATGACGCCGCCGTCACGCAGCATGGCCGCCGGTTCTTCGGCGATGGCGCGCGTGAGCAACGCGAGCGCGGCCTCTGGAATCGCGAGGTCTTCGTGCAGCATCGCAAGCAGCGGCGAGCGCGCTTCGACGGCACGCAGCGTGGTGTGCAGTTCGGGGAGGCGGCGCAACGCATCGCGCAGGCTCGACAAATCGCGTGGTCGCGCGGTGAGCAGCGCCAGGCGCGCCGTGATCCGCTCGACGTCGGCCACATGTCGCAATTCGCTGTTCAGCGCGCGCCACGTGCCCGGGCCTTCGAGCAGCGTCGCAATGGCCAGTTGACGCGACTGCGGCACCTGCTGATCGCGCATCGGATGATGCAGCCAGTGGCGCATCAGCCGGCTGCCCATCGTGGTGCCGCAAGTGTCGAGCAGCGAGAGTAGCGTCGGCGATTCGGTGCCGCGCAGCGTTTCGGTGAGTTCCAGATTGCGCCGCGTGGCCGCGTCGAGGCCAATATAGGCGGCTTCCCGCTCCACGTTCAGACTTTGCACATGGCGCAAGGACTGGCCCTGCGTGGCCGCCGCGTACTGCAGCAATGCGCCGGCTGCGCCGAGCGCCGGGTTCAGGCCGTCGCAGCCGAAGGCCGTCAGGCTCGCGACCCCCAGTTGATCGCGCAGGCGTTGCGTGCCGGCGGCCGTGTCGAAGTGCCAGTCGGGCACGCGCGTCGTGGTGCCGAGGGAGAAGCCCTCGAAGGCTTCGAGGGCGCTGTCGGGCACCAGCGTCTCGGCCGGGCGGATGCGCTCCAGCTCGCGCGGCAGCTTGTCGGCGGCGACTTCCATCAGGCGCAGCTCGCCACTGGCGAGCGACAGCCAGGCGAGGCCGGCGACACGCTCGCTGGCGCGTCGCGCCGGCGGCATTTGTACGGCCAGCAGATACTGGTCGACCTTGTCGCTGAGCAATGCGGCGTCGGTCAGCGTGCCCGGCGTGACGATGCGCACGACCTTGCGCTCGACCGGACCCTTGGCGGTGGCGGGATCGCCGATCTGCTCGCAGATGGCCACCGACTCGCCGAGCTTGACGAGCTTGCCGAGGTATTGCTCCACGGCGTGATGCGGCACACCGGCCATGCGAATCGGTTGCCCGCCCGACTGGCCCCGCGCGGTGAGCGTCAGGTCGAGCAGTCGTGCCGCTTTGGCTGCGTCGTCGTGGAACAGCTCGTAGAAATCGCCCATGCGATAGAAGACGAGCATGTTCGGATGGTCGGCCTTGATGCGCGTGTACTGCTGCATCATCGGCGTCATCGGCGTCATCGGTGCGGCGGCGGCGGGGGTGGCTTGGGCTTGGGTGCTCGTCATGAATTCGGTCGGGTCGGGCAGATCGGGTCACGAGGGGTGGCGGGGAGACCCTGCCGGCGTGCGATACCGCGCCGATTCAGCGTGGCGCGCGCCGCGTCGCCCCCTCGTGGCGCGTTGGATGCGCAATTTTACGACGGGTTCGGCGAACATCGTTAGCCGCCATCCGGCAATGTCGCAAGCGCGTGTCGATGAGGTGGTGACACGAAGGCGGCAAATTTTGCTCAAGTTTCCAGAAAATGTGCCGTTTCGGGGATAAGCACCCGCAAAAATAACCAAAAAGCATCACAAGCTACTTTCGCACGGGCCAGCATGGTGAAGTCGTTGAAGGGACGGGTCGCAGCCACGACGGCCCTGGTCTCGATGATATTGATCGTCGGCGTCGCCGTTGGCATCGAATTCTTTGTCTACGGGGAGTTGCGAAGCTCGATGCAGGCGCAGCTCGACACCCAGGTCCAGCTTGTTGCCGAACAGCTCGACGACAAGATGCGCGGGAAGTTTCTCGCTCTGCATCGCATGGCGCGCCACCTTGGCAATCCGGACGCGATGACGCTCGCCCAGTTCGATGCCTTCGCCAACATGTCGGTGTCGATGCCCGAGACCTTCAACACGATTTTCGTAGCCGCGCCCGACGGCCGTATGCGCTACGACTCGACGTTCCCCGCCACGGCGATCAACATTGCCGATCGCGACTATTTCCGGCAGGTGCTCGCGGGCGCGCCTCAGGCGGCGTCCGGACTGATCGCGGGCAGGATCACCCGCTCGCCGGGCATTATCCTCGCGGTACCCGTCGTGGGCGCGCAGGGCAAGACGATTGCCGTGATCGGCGGCGCGATCAATCTGCTGCGGCAAAACTTCATGGTCGATCTGGCGATCAATGCGGTCGGCGCCAGCGGGCGCTACTGCGTGACGACGAATGAAAATCCCGCGCGCTATGTCATTCAGGCGGATGTGACGAAGATTCTCTCGCCCGTCGGCCCGGCGCAGACGCTCTGCGGCGTGCACGATCCGGGGCCGAACCCTCTCTTGCGCATGCATCCGTTGGTGGCGCGCGCGACCATGGCCACGACCGGCTGGTCGGTTGTCGCGGTGGTGCCCGGCGCCGAAGCGTTCGATCCGCTTGCGCGCGTGCGGCGTCGCGTGATCCTGCTCGCGATCGCCGCGATCGGGCTGGCCGCGTTCGCGATGTGGTGGATGGCGCGGCACATGTTGCGTCCGCTCGATACACTTCGCAACCTCGTGCGGCGCAGCGCCGGCGACATGCGCGCGGTGCAGTCGCTGCCTGTTCAGCGTGCCGACGAGATCGGCGCGCTCGCGAACGCGTTTCGCGACATGATGGAGCAACTGCGCGATCGTACCGAGGCGCTCGAGGGCTCGCGCGAGGCGGCGCGGGCGAGTGTGCGGCGCATGCAGGAAATTGCGGATCGGGTGCCCTATCTCGTCGCGTTTCTCGACAGCAACGAGCGCTTTGCGTTCGTGAATCGGGCCTGTGAATTGCGTTTGCGGCGGCCGCGTGAACGCATTCTCGGGGCGACGGCGAGCGAGCTGCTCGGCCCATCGCTCTATCGCGAGTTCGCGCCGCATCTCGCCCGGGCATTCGCGGGCGAAGCCGCCACGTTCATCTGGGATTTTGGCGACGACGCGGCGTTCCGCTGCTTTGAAGTGAGCTATCAGCCGGAATGGGCCGCGCACGATGTCCTCGCCGGCGTTCATGTGTTTGTCCGCGATATCACCGTCGAGCGCTCGAACGAGCGGCGCTGGCGGCGCGAATCGCACACCGATCATCTGACGGGGCTGCTCAATCGCAAGGGCTTCGATCAGGCGCTGGCGGGTGCGTTGCGCGTGGCGCGCGAGGGGGGCGGCGCGCAGGCGCTGCTGTTCGTCGATCTGGATCGCTTCAAGCTCGTCAACGACACGTGGGGGCATGCGCTCGGCGACGAGTTGCTGCGGCGTCTGGCCAAACGGCTGGTCGCGAGCGTGCGCGAGGGCGACGTCATTGCCCGCTTCGGTGGCGATGAATTCGCCGTCATCATGCGCGACGTACAGGATATTCTCGATGTGGAGCGCACGGCCATGTCGATTCTCGATGCAGCATCGCGGCCGATGTCGCTGTCCGTCGGGGCCGTCACGGTGGGCGCGTGCGTGGGCGTGGCGATGGTCGCGAGCGGTGAAGTCAAGACGCCCGACATGATGTTCGACGCGGCGGACCGCGCGCTGTACGACGCCAAGCATGGCGGCCGCGGCCGCTTCGTGCTCGGCGACGGTGCATGCGTGGCGGATTAGGCACAACCAATCGAATGCGCCACAGCGATCAGCTTCCCCGAAGATACGAGCGCGAATTGTCTGATGCAGAATAGGCGACGCCCTCCGTTCGCCTCGACGTGCGGCCGACGGTTCGGGCGTGGGACGTTTCTTTACAGGAGGCGGGCATGAAACTCGAAGGCGGACGAAGCCGGGCAGCATCGCGGGCGGCTTCCGACGCAGGGTGGCGCGAACCCGGGGCGCGCCGTGAGCCACCGCAGGCTTCGCATCGGGGGCCGCGCACGCGGCACGACACCGATGCGCACGACGACAAGTCGAGGCACCTGAGCTTGTCGATTCGCGAAAATGAAGTGTTTCATATGCTGGTCGACGGCCTGGCCGTCAATGAAGTCGCGCACGCGTTGCATTTGAGCGAGCGGACGATTGCATCACACGTTGCACAAATTCTGCACAAACTCGCGCTTGACGATCGTGCGGAGCTGACCGACTACGCCATTCGGCACGGGCTGATCGACGAAGGGTCGGAAGGCGTCGCCTGACGGCGCCAGGGCGAGGTGGCGGCGCCGAGCGGCCTGCGGGCAGCCGGCGCCCCGCTTTTGGGGCTAACCCGGCGCGTCGCGCGCGGTCTCGAGATCGCACGCGACGCGCTCGTCAAACGGCGCGCGTGCCAATGCCCCCGGCGTCCGCGCATGCCCCTGTCTGGCCGCGGTCCCTCAGTTGCCCCTCAGTTGTCCCGAATAATCCCGTTTGATCTCGTTTGATCCCGAATGCCGCCGAGACCTGCATCGACGCCCGACGCGATCGCGCCGTCGGTGATAAGGTACGGCTCGACACCATTTTTCATGCGAGGTGTGTGGCATGGCGCGCGCAGCGTTTGACTCGCGGGCGGCCGCACGACTCGCGATCCCACGAAACGAGACGGGCAGCCGGCGTTGATGCGGCGCGTCGTCCAGACAACCGAGGAAAGACACGATGAAGGCGATCGAGATCACCCAATACGGCGCACCGGAAGTGCTCAAGCTCACAGAGCGGCCGCGCCCCGAACTCAAGCCGGGCGAAGTGCTCATCAAGGTCACCGCGTCGGGCGTGAACCGTCCCGATGTGCTCCAGCGCATCGGGCAGTATCCCGTGCCGCCGGGTGCCTCGGACCTGCCGGGGCTCGAAGTGGCGGGCGAGATCGTCGATGGCAAGCTCGACGGCCCGGATAACCGCTGGGGATTGAAAGTCGGCTCGCGCGTCTGCGCGCTGGTGCAGGGCGGGGGCTATGCCGAGTACTGCGCCGCACCGCTCTCGCAGGTGCTGCCGGTGCCGCAAGGGCTCTCGGACGTCGAGGCGGCGTCGCTGCCCGAAACGTTCTTCACCGTGTGGAGCAATGTGTTCGATCGCGCTCACCTCGGCGAGACCGAGTCGGGCGAAAAGGAGACGTTGTTGGTGCAGGGCGGCACGAGCGGTATCGGCGTGACGGCGATCCAGCTCGGCGTGGCCATGGGCCATCGTGTGTTCGCGACCGCCGGTTCCGATGACAAGGCCCGCGCGTGCGAAGCGCTCGGCGCGGAGCGGGGCATTAATTACAAAACCGAGGATTTCGTCGCCGTCACGAAGGCGCTCACCAGCGATCGCGGCGTGGACGTCGTGCTCGACATGGTGGGGGGCGACTATCTGCCGCGTGAAGTGCAGGCGCTGGCATTCGATGGGCGCATCGCGATCATCGCGCTGCTCGGCGGCAGCAAGGCCACGCTGGATATGGGGGCGCTGCTGCGCCGCCGCCTGACGGTGACTGGCTCGACGCTGCGTCCGCGCTCTGTGGCGTTCAAGGCGGCGATTGCACGGAACCTCTACGAGAAGGTCTGGCCGTTGTTCGCGGCTGGCAAGATCCGGCCGGTGATTTATCAGACGTTCCCGGCCGACCAAGCAGACAAAGCCCATGCATTGATGGAAACGAGTACGCACGTCGGGAAGATCGTGCTGACCTGGTAAGTCATCTCGCGTCGGCGCACGAGGCGAATCCGCGTGAAAGCCCCATTTCATGCGGATTCGCACGTTTGAAAGTCGGCGAAATTGACCCCCATGCCCCTGACGCACTAGAATGAGAGGTTTTTCGTCCTTACGCATTGGGGGATCACGCGTGACAATCGGTACTGCGGGTACTGCGGCTTCGGCTCGCACCCTAGGCCGCAAGGCGGGCAAGCTCGTCGTGGGCAATTGGAAACTGCATGGCAGTCTGGCCGGCAACGAGGCGCTGCTGGGCGACCTGCTGGCGTCACCGGTGTTGAGCGCCCCGGGCGTGACGGCGGCCGTGTGTGTGCCGTTCCCCTATCTCGCACAATGTCAGGCCCGCCTCTCGGGGCAGGTGCTGGGCTTCGGTGCGCAGGAGGTGTCGGCGCAAGTGAGTGGTGCCTACACGGGCGAAGTCTCCGCGCCGATGATTGCCGAGTTCGGCGCACAGTTCGTGATTGTGGGGCATTCGGAGCGGCGCACGTACCACGGCGAGACCGATGCGGGCGTCGCGGCAAAGACCTTGCGTGTGCTCGACGCGGGCATGACGCCGATCGTATGCGTCGGCGAAACGCTCGCCGAGCGTGAAGCCGGCGAAACAATGTCTGTCGTGACGCGTCAGCTCGATGCGGTGCTCACGGCGCTGACGGCGGCGCAGGCGGTGCAGATTGTTGTGGCCTATGAGCCGGTCTGGGCGATCGGCACAGGCAAGACGGCAACGTCGGCCGAGGCGCAGGAAGTGCATGCGCATTTGCGCTCGCTGCTGCGTGCGAAGGGCGAGGCGGTGATGGATGTGGCGGTGTTGTACGGTGGCAGTGTGAAGCCGGATAACGCGGCCGAGCTGTTTTCGATGGCGGATGTCGATGGTGGGTTGATCGGCGGGGCGGCATTGAAGGCGGTCGATTTTCTGGCGATTTGCGAGGCGGGTCTGTCGCGCTGACGCCGATGCCGGGTTTCGTAACGGCACGAAATGGTTATGATGCAGTGCACCAAAAATGCACGGCAAATCGGATTCTTCTATACGGGTGATGAGATGGGGTTGTTGAAAACGTTGTTGATCGTGGTGCAGGTGCTTTCCGCGCTGGGCATCATCGGTCTGGTGCTGCTCCAGCATGGCAAGGGTGCCGATATGGGCGCTGCATTCGGTAGCGGTTCGTCGGGCAGTCTCTTCGGTGCGTCGGGTTCCGCAAACTTCCTGTCGCGGACCACGGCAGTGCTGGCGGCCGTGTTCTTCGTAACCACGCTGGGTCTCACGTATCTTGGTTCGTACAAGCCGGCGGCAAACATCGGTGTCCTTGGTAATTTGCCGGCCGCAACGTCGCCGATGACGGCGTCGGGCGCGGTCGCGGCAAGTGCGCCGGTGAGTGCTTCCGCAGCCAATCCGCAGGACGTGCCGAAGTAAGGCGCAGCACGGTTTGCGACGTGTAATAAGCTGTAAAGAAAATCGAAAAAAAATCGATTTGTGCGTTGAACAAAATGCTGAAGAGCGCTAATATAGCGGTCTTGAAGCGATTCGTAAGTGACAGCGGATTGCAGAATTTGAATGCCGACGTGGTGAAATTGGTAGACACGCTATCTTGAGGGGGTAGTGGCGAAAGCTGTGCGAGTTCGAGTCTCGCCGTCGGCACCACAGTTCTCCGATGCCAGCCTTGCGTTTATGCTTTGGCTGGCATTTTATTTTGTGCTCACTGTTCACCCGCTTTTTGGCCCCCACGCCAATGACGAAAGCGGTTTTTGGACTAACCAAAAAGAGGGTAGAGTTGAACCTCGGAACCTATTATCCCGTCCTGCTGTTTATTCTGGTAGGTGGCGGTCTTGGGGCGCTACTGATTGGGGTCGGTAAATTCCTCGGCCCCAACAAACCCGACAGCGCAAAACTCTCTCCGTACGAGTGTGGCTTCGAGGCATTCGAAGACGCGCGCATGAAGTTCGATGTGCGCTACTATCTCGTCGCCATCCTTTTCATCCTGTTCGATCTCGAAACGGCATTTCTGTTTCCGTGGGGCGTCGCCCTGCGCGATATCGGCTGGGTGGGCTTTATCTCCATGATGGGTTTCCTGCTTGAGCTGCTGATCGGTTTCGTGTTCCTCTGGAAGCGCGGTGCGCTCGACTGGGAATAAGGCCGGCATCGTATTGGCCGCATTGCAGAAGGATTCAGGGTAAGCATATGAGCATCGAAGGGGTTTTGCGCGAAGGGTTCGTCACCACCACGGCTGACAAACTCATCAACTGGACGCGCACGGGTTCGCTGTGGCCGATGACGTTCGGCCTGGCCTGCTGTGCCGTCGAAATGATGCACGCTGGCGCGGCGCGTTACGATCTGGACCGGTTTGGCGTGGTGTTCCGCCCGAGCCCGCGTCAGTCGGACGTGATGATCGTGGCCGGTACGCTGTGCAACAAGATGGCACCCGCGCTGCGCAAGGTGTACGACCAGATGGCCGAGCCGCGTTGGGTAATCTCGATGGGGTCGTGCGCCAATGGCGGCGGCTACTATCATTACTCCTACTCGGTGGTGCGCGGTTGCGATCGCATCGTGCCGGTCGACGTCTACGTGCCGGGCTGTCCGCCGACGGCCGAGGCGCTCGTCTACGGCATCATCCAGTTGCAGTCGAAGATCAAGCGGACTGCGACGATCGCGCGTAAATAACCGCTCCCGCCCATGTCTAAACTAGAACAACTCAAGACCACCCTGCAAAACGTGCTTGGCGCCCGCGCCGAGCAGTTGGTGGAAGCCCTCGACGAGCTGACGCTGACCGTCAAGGCGAGCGACTATCTCGAGGTTGCGCGCGCGCTGCGCGATCATCCCGAGCTCAAGTTCGAGCAGTTGATGGACGTTGCCGGCCTGGACTACTCGGCCTACGGCGACGGTGCCTACGACGGCCCGCGCTACGCCGCCGTCTCGCATCTGCTCTCGCTGACCCACAACTGGCGTCTGCGCGTGCGCGTGTTCGCCCCGGACGACGATCTGCCGGTCGTGGCGTCGCTGATCGATCTGTGGAGTTCGGCCAACTGGTTCGAGCGTGAAGCGTTCGATCTGGTCGGTATCGTGTTCGAAGGGCACCCGGATCTGCGCCGCATTCTGACGGACTACGGCTTCATCGGTCACCCGTTCCGCAAGGACTTCCCGACCTCGGGCTATGTCGAAATGCGTTACGACCCCGAGCAGAAGCGGGTGATCTATCAGCCGGTGACGATCGAGCCGCGCGAAATTACGCCGCGCATCATCCGCGAAGAACATTACGCCGGTCTGAAACATTAAGGTGGCCTTGTGGCAGACATCAAGAACTACACTCTGAACTTCGGTCCGCAGCACCCGGCAGCGCACGGCGTGCTGCGCCTGGTGCTCGAGCTGGATGGCGAAGTGATCCAGCGCGCCGATCCGCACATCGGCCTGTTGCACCGCGCGACGGAAAAGCTCGCCGAGTCGAAGACGTTCCTGCAATCCGTGCCGTACATGGATCGTCTGGACTACGTCTCGATGATGTGCAACGAGCACGCCTACGTGATGGCGATCGAGAAGCTGCTCGGCGTCGACGTGCCGATTCGCGCGCAATACATCCGTGTGATGTTCGACGAAATCACGCGGATTCTGAATCACCTGATGTGGATTGGTTCCCACGCACTCGACGTGGGCGCGATGGCGGTGTTCCTGTATGCCTTCCGTGAACGCGAAGACCTGTTCGACGTGTACGAAGCGGTCTCGGGTGCCCGTATGCACGCGGCCTACTACCGTCCGGGCGGCGTGTATCGCGACCTGCCGAACGCGATGCCGCAATATCGTGCATCGAAGTTCCACAACGAGCGCGCCATCAAGAAGATGAACGAAGCACGCGAAGGCTCGCTGCTCGACTTCATCGAGGATTTCACCAACCGCTTCCCGAAGTGTGTCGACGAGTACGAAACGCTGCTCACCGACAACCGTATCTGGAAGCAGCGTCTGGTGGGGATCGGCGTCGTGTCGCCCGAGCGTGCCATGCAGCTCGGCTTCTCCGGCGCTATGCTGCGCGGCTCGGGCATTGCCTGGGATCTGCGCAAAAAGCAGCCGTACGAAGTGTACGATCGTCTCGATTTCGACATTCCTGTGGGTAAGGAAGGCGATTGCTACGACCGCTATCTGGTGCGCGTGGAAGAAATGCGCCAGTCTGTCCGCCTGATCCGCCAGTGCGTGACGTGGCTGCGTGCCAATGAAGGTCCGGTGATTACGGACAATCACAAGGTGGCGCCGCCTTCGCGGGTCGAAATGAAGTCGAACATGGAAGAGCTGATTCACCATTTCAAGCTCTTCACCGAAGGCTTCCATGTGCCCGCCGGCGAGACGTATGCCGCCGTTGAGCACCCGAAGGGCGAGTTCGGCATCTATCTGGTGTCGGACGGCGCGAACAAGCCGTACCGCCTGAAGATTCGTGCGCCGGGCTTTGCCCATCTTTCCGCGCTCGACGAGATGGCGAAGGGTCACATGATTGCCGATGCTGTGGCGATCATCGGGACCCAGGACATCGTGTTCGGCGAGATCGATCGTTAAACGCGCAGCGGGCGCCTCTGGCGCCCGCAAGTTTTAATTCGGCAGGGTTTCGCAGGTCGATGCCATTGCCGTTCCAGTTGCCGTGCCTGTGAGTCGCGGGTGGCCGAAAAAACCGGTCTGCCAGCGCTGGCGCGAGCGGGGATAACGTTTTAAAGAACCGTCGGATCGGAAATGCTTTCTCCCGAAGCCCTGAAGAAAATCGACCGTGCCGTTGCCAAATACCCTGCCGACCAGAAACAGTCGGCGGTGATGCACGCCCTTGCCGTAGCGCAGGTCGAGAAAGGCTGGTTGTCGCCCGAAGTGATGCAATTCGTGGCGGACTACCTCGAAATGCCCGCGGTCGCGGTGCAAGAGGTCGCAACCTTCTACACCATGTTCAACACGCGCCCCGTGGGCAAGTTCAAGTTGACCGTGTGCACGAACCTGCCTTGCCAGCTTACGCGTGGCGAAGAGATGGCGAAGTACCTGAAAGAGAAGCTGGGTGTCGACTACAACGACATCACGCCGGATGGTCTCTTCACGGTCAAGGAAGGCGAGTGCATGGGCGCTTGCGGCGACGCACCCGTCCTGCTGGTGAACAACCATCGCATGTGCGGCTTCATGAACGAAGCCAAGGTCGACGCGCTCCTCGACGAGCTCAAGGCCCAGGGCGCCGCGGGAGAGAAAGCATGACGTCGCTGCACAACCGTCACATCAAGCCGCTGATCCTCGCCGACCTCAATGGCGAGAACTGGCACCTCGAAGATTACGTCAAGCGCGGGGGTTACCAGCAGCTTGCCCGCATCCTGAAGGAAGGCCTCACGCCGGAGCAGGTCATTGCCGACGTCAAGGCATCGGGCCTGCGTGGCCGCGGAGGCGCAGGCTTCCCGACGGGGCTCAAGTGGAGCTTCATGCCGCGCGCGTTCCCGGGGCAGAAGTACCTGGTCTGTAACTCGGACGAAGGCGAACCCGGTACATTCAAGGATCGCGACATCCTGCGCTACAACCCGCATGCGCTGATCGAAGGCATGGCCATCGGCGGTTTCGCCATGGGCATCACCGTCGGTTACAACTACATCCACGGCGAAATCTACGAAGTGTACGAACGCTTCGAAGAGGCGCTCGAGGAAGCGCGTGCTGCCGGTTATCTGGGCGACAACATTCTCGGCACGGACTTCTCGTTCGAGCTGCACGCGCACCATGGCTATGGCGCGTACATCTGCGGCGAAGAGACCGCGCTGCTCGAATCGCTTGAAGGCAAGAAAGGCCAGCCGCGTTTCAAGCCGCCTTTCCCGGCGAGCTTCGGTCTGTACGGCAAGCCGACGACCATCAACAACACCGAGACGTTCGCCGCGGTTCCGTTCCTGCTGGCCACTGGCCCGCAGCAGTACCTGGAAATGGGCAAGCCGAACAACGGCGGCACCAAGATCTTCTCGGTGTCGGGCGACGTCGAGCTGCCGGGTAACTACGAAGTGCCGCTGGGCACGCCGTTCGGCGAATTGCTGGAACTGGCCGGTGGCATGCGCGGTGGCAAGAAGCTCAAGGCTGTGATTCCGGGCGGCTCGTCGGCACCGGTCGTGCCGGCCGGGCTGATGATGGAAACGACGATGGACTACGACAGCATCGCCAAGGCTGGATCGATGCTGGGCTCGGGCGCCGTGATCGTCATGGACGAGACACGCTGCATGGTGCGCTCGCTGTTGCGTCTGTCGTACTTCTACTACGAAGAATCGTGCGGTCAGTGCACGCCGTGCCGTGAGGGCACTGGCTGGCTGTGGCGCGTGGTCAATCGAATCGAGCATGGCGAAGGCCGCCAGGAAGATCTGGACCTGCTCAACTCGGTGGCCGAGAACATCATGGGCCGCACCATTTGCGCGCTGGGCGACGCCGCAGCGATGCCAGTGCGCGGCATGCTCAAACACTTCTGGGACGAGTTCGCCTACCACGTCGAGCACAAGCATTGCTTGGTCGGCGCTCACTAATCCCTTTTGACGCTTGGCATTGAACCGCTATGGTTGAAATCGAAATTGACGGCCAAAAGGTCGAGGTGCCCGAAGGCAGCATGGTGATCCAGGCTGCCAAGAAGAACGGCACCTATATTCCCCACTTCTGTTACCACAAGAAGCTGTCCATCGCCGCGAACTGCCGCATGTGCCTGGTCGAGGTCGAGAAGGCCCCGAAGGCGGTGCCGGCCTGTGCCACGCCGGTGGCCAACGGCATGATCGTGCGCACCAACTCCGAAAAGGCTGTGAAGGCGCAGCAATCGGTGATGGAGTTCCTGCTGATCAACCACCCGCTCGATTGCCCGATCTGCGATCAGGGGGGCGAGTGCCAACTGCAGGATCTGGCCGTCGGTTACGGTAAGTCGGCATCGCGCTATCAGGAAGAGAAGCGTGTGGTGTTCCACAAGAACGTGGGCCCGCTCATCTCGATGGAAGAGATGTCGCGCTGCATTCACTGCACCCGTTGCGTGCGTTTCGGCCAGGAAGTGGCCGGCGTGATGGAGTTCGGCATGCTGGGGCGCGGCGAGCACTCGGAAATCACGTCGTTCGTCGGCAAGACGGTTGACTCCGAACTCTCGGGCAATATGATCGACCTGTGCCCGGTCGGTGCCCTGACCTCGAAGCCGTTCCGCTACAGCGCCCGGACGTGGGAGCTGTCGCGCCGCAAGTCGGTGAGCCCTCACGACGGCGTGGGTGCGAACCTCGTGGTGCAAGTGAAGAACAACCAGGTCATGCGCGTTGTGCCGCTCGAAAACGAAGCGCTCAACGAATGCTGGATCTCGGACAAGGATCGTTTCTCGTACGAAGGTCTGAACAGCGACGAGCGCCTTACCAAGCCCATGCTCAAGCAAGGCGGCGAGTGGCACGAAGTCGACTGGCAGACGGCGCTCGAGTACGTCGGTCACGGTCTGACGGACATCATCCGCGACCACGGCGCCGATGCCGTCGCCGGGCTGGCCTCGCCGCACGCCACGATCGAAGAACTGCACCTGCTGCAAAAGTTCGTGCGCGCCTTGGGCAGCGATAACGTTGACTTCCGTCTGCGTCAGACGGACGTGTCGGGCGGCACCCAGGGGGCTCCGTGGCTCGGCCTGCCGATCGCGGACCTCGACACGCTGCAAAGCGCGCTGGTCGTCGGCTCGTTCCTGCGCAAGGATCATCCGCTGTTTGCCTCGCGTCTGCGCTCCGCCGTGAAGGCGGGGGGCCAATTGCACGTGCTGCACGGCTCGGACGACGATCTGCTGGTGAAGCTCGCCAACAAGATCATCGCCGCACCGAGCGCATGGGTGAGCGAGCTGGCCGGTATCGCGCTCGCCGCTGCGGCGGCCAAGGGCGTTGCCGCCCCGGCCGAACTCGCCGGCGTGAACGTCAGCGATACGGCCAAGGCCATCGCCGCCTCGCTGGTGAACGGCGAGCGTCGTGCCATCCTGCTGGGCAACGCCGTGGTGCAGCATCCGCAATTCGCACAACTGCACGCCATCGCGCAAGTGATCGCCGATATCACCGGCGCCACGCTGGGCTTCCTCACCGAAGGCGCCAACACGGTCGGCGCCTACGCGGTGAAGGCCACGAATGCCAAGGGCGCTGCTGCGCTGTTCGCGCAACCGCGTCAGGCGTATCTGCTGCTGAACGCCGAGCCGGAGTACGACTCGGCCGACGCGAAGCAAGCGCTCACGGCACTGAACGCGGCGAAGATGGTTGTCTCGCTCTCGCCGTTCAAGCACGGCCTCGAGTACGCCGACGTGCTGCTGCCGATCGCCCCGTTCACGGAGACGGCCGGTACGTTCGTCAACGCCGAAGGGCTGCCGCAACACTTCAACGGTGTGGTGCGTGCGCTCGGCGAGACGCGTCCGGGCTGGAAGGTGCTGCGCGTGCTGGGCAATCTGCTCAAGCTGCAAGGCTTCGCGCAGGACACCGCGGAACAGGTGCGCGACGAAGCGCTCGCCGGATTCTCGGCCGCCTCGCTCGATAACCGCGCCAAGGCCGCGCTGGCCGCACCGACGGCAGCGGGACAGGGCCTGGAGCGTCTGGCCGACGTGCCGATCTACTCGGCCGACGCGCTGGTCCGCCGTGCCCCGTCGCTGCAACTGACCAACGACGCCAAGGCCGCGTTGCGTGCCACGCTCCCGGCGGCGCTGTTCGATCGCCTGGGCCTCGTCGTGGGCGATGCCGTGCGCGTGCGTCAGGGCGATGCGGTGGTCACGCTGCCGGCTGCGCGTTCGGAAACGTTGCCTGCCAATGTGGTGCGCGTGCCGGCGGCCACGCCGGCATCCGCCGCGCTTGGCGCGATGTTCGGTGAAATTTCGGTGGAGAAGGCGTAAATGAGCCTGAACGAAGTCATCAATCAATACGGCACGCAACTGCTGGGCGTGGCCTGGCCGACGGTGTGGGCGCTGGTCCGCATTCTCGTCGTGGCCGTGATCCTGCTGCTGTGCGTGGCGTACCTGATTCTGTGGGAGCGCAAGCTCATCGGCTGGATGCACGTGCGTCTGGGCCCGAACCGCGTGGGCCCGGCCGGTCTGCTCCAGCCGATCGCCGACGTGTTGAAGCTCCTGCTCAAGGAAGTCATTACGCCGTCGCAGGTGAGCAAGGGCATTTACGCGATCGCGCCGGTGATGGCCGTGCTGCCGGCCTTCGCGATCTGGGCGGTGATTCCGTTCCAGCCGGGCGCCGTGCTGGCCGACGTGAATGCCGGTCTGCTCTACGCCATCGCGATTTCGTCGATCGGCGTGTACGGCGTGATTCTGGCCGGCTGGGCGTCGAACTCGAAATACGCCTTCCTCGGCGCCATGCGCGCGTCGGCCCAGATGATTTCGTATGAAATCGCCATGGGCTTCGCGCTGGTCACGGTGCTGATGACGGCCGGTTCGCTCAACCTGTCGGACATCGTGCGCTCGCAAGAGCACGGCATGTTCGCGGGCCTGGGGCTGAACCTGCTGTCGTGGAACTGGCTGCCGCTGCTGCCGATGTTCGTCGTCTACTTCGTCTCGGGCATTGCCGAAACGAACCGCCACCCGTTCGACGTGGTGGAAGGCGAATCGGAAATCGTGGCCGGTCACATGATCGAATACTCGGGCATGGGCTTCGCCCTGTTCTTCCTGGCCGAGTACATCAACATGATCATCATCTCGGCGCTGGCCTCGGTGCTGTTCCTGGGAGGCTGGAGTGCGCCGTTCGGCTTCCTGTCGTTCATTCCGGGTGTGTTCTGGCTGGCGTTCAAGGTGTTCCTGCTGCTGTCGGTGTTCATCTGGGTGCGTGCGACGTTCCCGCGCTACCGCTACGACCAGATCATGCGTCTGGGCTGGAAGGTATTCCTGCCGCTGACGATCATCTGGGTGATCGTGGTGGGTGTCTGGATCATGTCCCCCTGGAACATCTGGGGCTGAGGCGAACGGAGTAGAGGAATCCCATGGTAAGGGCAATCAAAGACTTTTTCGGCAGTTTCCTGTTGTTGGAACTGCTCAAGGGCATGGCGCTCACAGGGCGCTATACGTTCGCACGCAAGGTGACGGTGCAGTTTCCGGAAGAGAAGACGCCGATGTCGCCGCGTTTTCGTGGTCTGCATGCGCTGCGCCGTTATCCGAACGGTGAAGAGCGCTGCATCGCCTGCAAGCTGTGCGAAGCGGTGTGCCCGGCAATGGCCATCACGATCGAGTCGGATGTGCGCGACGACGGCACCCGCCGCACCACGCGCTACGACATCGATCTGACCAAGTGCATTTTCTGCGGCTTCTGCGAAGAAAGCTGCCCGGTGGACTCGATCGTCGAGACGCACATTCTCGAGTACCACGGCGAGAAGCGTGGCGATCTGTACTTCACCAAGGAGATGTTGCTCGCGGTGGGCGATCGTTACGAAAACGAGATCGCGGCGGCCAAGGCGGCCGATGCGCCGTACCGTTAAGCAGGGCAGGGCGCAGCGCAGCGACGGTGCGCCCGGTACGGCAATTGACGTTGGCTAATTCTCGCAACACCCGGTGATTATGGAATTCACAACCTTTCTTTTCTACGTGTTTGCGCTGATCCTCGTGATCTCCGGCCTGAAGGTCGTGACCGCGCGCAACCCCGTGCAGTCGGCACTGTTCCTGGTGCTCGCCTTCTTCAATGCGGCGGCGATCTGGATGCTGCTCCAGGCAGAGTTCCTGGCCATCATGCTCGTGCTCGTGTATGTCGGCGCGGTGATGGTGCTGTTCCTGTTCGTGGTGATGATGATCGACATCAATCTCGACGAACTGCGGCGCGGTTTCGGCAAGTTCATTCCGCTGGCGAGCGCCGTCGGCGCGATCATGATCGTCGAAGCGGCACTGGTGCTCATGCGAGGCTACGGTGCCACGCGCGCGCCGGTCAAGGCCGTCTCGGCCCCGGACGTCGCGAACACCAAGGCGCTCGGTATCGCGCTGTACACCGACTATATCTTTGCCTTCGAAGTGGCAGGTCTGATCCTGCTGGTGGCGGTCGTGGCGGCAGTCGCGCTCACGATGCGTACCCGTAAGGACCACAAACAGACCGACCCGAGCCAGCAGGTGCGCGTGAAGGCGCGCGACCGCGTGCGTCTGGTGTCGATGCCCGCCGAAGCCCGGCAGCAGTCCACCGGCACCGACACGCCGGCGGCGGAATAAGGAGACAGCATGATGTCGTTGTCGCTAGCGCATTACCTGGTGTTGGGCGCGATTCTCTTCGCGATCAGCATTACCGGTATCTTCCTCAACCGCAGAAATGTGATTGTGCTGCTCATGGCCATCGAGCTGATGTTGCTCGCGGTCAATCTGAACTTCGTCGCGTTTTCGCATTACCTGGGCGACATTGCCGGTCAGGTATTCGTGTTCTTCATTCTTACGGTGGCCGCGGCGGAAGCCGCGATCGGGCTGGCCATTCTGGTCACGCTGTTCCGTAAGCTCGAAACGGTCAACGTCGAAGATCTCGACCGCCTCAAGGGTTAAACAAAGCGAACGCTGTTATGGCATCCACATTGAATCCCAACCTGCTGCTCGCGATCCCGCTGGCGCCGCTCGTCGGCTCCTTGATTGCCGGCCTGTTCGGCAAGCAAGTCGGACGCGCGGGCGCCCACACGGTCACGATCCTCGGCGTGCTGGTCGCGTTTGTCCTCTCTGTCATGACGTTCATCGACGTCATGAACGGGGCGAGCTTCAACGCCACCGTCTACGAATGGGCCCGCATCGGCGAGCTCAAGCTCGAGATCGGCTTCCTCGTCGACACGCTCACCGTCACGATGATGTGCGTGGTCACTTCCGTCTCGCTGATGGTGCACATCTACACCATCGGCTACATGGCGGAAGATCCTGGCTACCAGCGCTTCTTCTCGTACATCTCGCTGTTCACGTTCTCGATGTTGATGCTCGTGATGAGCAACAACTTCCTGCAACTGTTCTTCGGCTGGGAAGCGGTGGGCCTGGTCTCGTACCTGCTGATCGGTTTCTGGTACACGCGTCCGACCGCGATCTACGCCAACATGAAGGCGTTCCTGGTCAACCGCGTCGGCGACTTCGGCTTCTTGCTCGGTATCGGCCTGCTGCTGGCCTTCACCGGCACGCTGAACTACGGCGAAGTGTTCGCGAAGGCCAACGAGGTCGCGGCCCTGTCGTTCCCGGGCACCGACTGGCGCCTGATCACCGTGGCCTGTATCTGCCTGTTCATCGGTGCGATGGGTAAGTCGGCGCAGTTCCCGCTGCACGTGTGGCTGCCGGACTCGATGGAAGGCCCGACCCCGATTTCGGCACTGATTCACGCGGCCACGATGGTGACCGCGGGCATCTTCATGGTGAGCCGCATGTCGCCGCTGTTCGAACTCTCGGACACGGCGCTGTCGTTCATCACGATCATCGGTGCGATCACGGCGCTGTTCATGGGCTTCCTGGGCATGATCCAGAACGACATCAAGCGTGTCGTGGCCTACTCGACGCTCTCGCAGCTCGGTTACATGACGGTCGCGCTCGGCGTGTCGGCCTACCCGGTCGCCATCTTCCACCTGATGACGCACGCGTTCTTCAAGGCGCTGCTGTTCCTCGGAGCGGGCTCGGTCATCATGGGCATGCATCACGATCAGGACATGCGCAACATGGGCGGCCTGTGGAAGTACATGCCGATCACATGGATCACCTCGCTGCTGGGCTCGCTCGCGCTGATCGGGACACCGTTCTTCGCCGGTTTCTACTCGAAGGACTCGATCATCGAAGCCGTGGCCGCCTCGCATCTGCCGGGCTCGGGCTTCGCGTACTTCGCCGTGGTCGCCAGCGTCTTCGTCACGGCGTTCTACTCGTTCCGCATGTACTTCATGGTCTTCCACGGCAAGGAGCGTTTCGGTCAGGTGCATCACGACCATGACGCGCATCACGAGGAAGAAGAGGAAACCGCCGATCACCACCACGGTCTGGCCCCGGGTCAAAAGCCGCACGAGTCGCCGGCGGTGGTCACGATCCCGTTGATTCTGCTGGCGATTCCGTCGGTCATCATCGGTGCCATCGCGATTGCCCCGATGCTGTTCGGCAGCTTCTTCAAGCAAGGCGTGGCGTTCAAGGACGTGATCTACGTTGGCGAAAACCATCCGGCGATGGAAGAGCTGAGCCACGATTTCCACGGCTGGCTGGCGATGGCGTTGCACTCGTTCGGCACGCTCCCGATCGCCCTGTCGGCGCTGGGCATCGTGCTCGCGGCGTTCTTCTACCTGAAGCGCCCGGATATTCCGGAAGCGCTGAAGCATCGGTTCTCGGGCATCTACAACCTGCTCGACAACAAGTACTACATGGACAAGATCAACGAAGTGGTCTTCGCCAAGGGCGCGCTCAAGATCGGTCGCGGCCTGTGGAAGGCGGGCGATCAAGGTCTCATCGATGGCGCGGTCGTGAACGGCAGCGCGCGTCTGGTGGGCTGGTTCGCCGGTGTCATCCGCTTCGTTCAATCCGGTTACATCTACCACTACGCGTTCGCCATGATCCTCGGCATGCTCGGGCTCCTGACGCTGTTTGTGACGTTGAACGGCAAGTAATAGGGGGAGCCAACAATAATGCAATCGCTACCGCTTCTGAGTCTGGCCATCTGGCTACCCATCATCTCGGGGATCGTTGTCCTCGCGGTGGGTAACGACCGCAACCCGGGCGGCGCACGTGCGCTGTCGCTCATCGGGTCGCTGATGAGCTTCCTGGTCACGCTGCCGTTGATCTCGAACTTCGACGCCAACACGGCGGCGTTCCAGTTTGTCGAAAAATCGAGCTGGATCGACCGCTTCCACATTAACTACTTCCTCGGCATCGACGGCATCTCGCTGTGGCTGATCGTGCTGACCTCGCTTATCACGGTGATCGTGGTGATCGCTGGCTGGGAAGTGATCACGGAGCGCGTCGCCCAGTACATGGCCGCGTTCCTGATCCTCTCGGGTCTGATGATCGGGGTTTTCTCGGCGCAAGACGGCCTGCTGTTCTACGTCTTCTTCGAGGCCACGCTGATCCCGATGTACCTGATCATCGGTGTGTGGGGCGGCCCGAACCGGGTGTATGCCGCGTTCAAGTTCTTCCTGTACACGCTGCTCGGCTCGCTGCTCATGCTGGTCGCGCTGATTTACCTGTACAACGTGACGCACTCGTTCACGCTGACCGACTGGTACGCCGCGAAGCTGCCGATGAACGTGCAGATACTGCTGTTCGCGGCGTTCTTCATGGCCTTCGCCGTGAAGGTGCCGATGTGGCCGGTGCATACCTGGTTGCCGGACGCCCACGTGGAAGCGCCGACCGGCGGCTCGGTGGTGCTGGCCGCGATCATGCTCAAGCTCGGGGCCTACGGTTTCCTGCGCTTCTCGCTGCCGATCGCGCCTGACGCCAGCCACTACCTGTCGGGCTTCATGATCACGCTCGCGCTGATCGCCGTCGTCTACATCGGCCTCGTGGCCCTGGTGCAGACCGACATGAAGAAGCTGGTGGCGTATTCGTCGATCGCTCACATGGGCTTCGCGATTCTCGGCTTCTTCATGTTCAGCGAAATTGGCATGCAGGGCGCGCTGGTGCAGATGATCTCGCACGGCTTCGTCTCGGGCGCCATGTTCCTGTGTATCGGTGTGCTGTATGACCGCATGCACTCGCGCAACATCGCCGACTACGGCGGCGTGGTGAACACGATGCCGAAGTTCGCGGCGCTGTTCATGCTGTTCGCGATGGCCAACAGCGGTCTGCCGGCGACGTCGGGCTTCGTGGGCGAATTCCTGGTGATCCTGGGCGCCGTGAAGCTGAACTTCTGGGTGGGTCTGCTTGCTGCGACCTCGCTGATCACCGGTGCGGCGTATTCGCTGTGGATGTACAAGCGCGTGATTTTCGGCGCGATCGCCAACGATCACGTGCGCGAGCTGGTCGACATCAATAAGCGCGAATTCTTCATGCTGGCCGTGCTGGCGGCGCTCACGCTGTTCATGGGTATCTATCCGAAGCCCTTTACCGACCTGATGCACACCTCCGTCGTTAACCTCCTCGCCCACGTGGCGCAGACCAAGCTGCCTTAATCGGGGAGGATATCCAGATCATGCAAAACATCAATCTGCTGCCTGCGTTGCCGGAGGCCATCCTGCTGCTCATGATCCTCGTGATCATGATGTGCGACGCGTTCCTCGGCCAGACGCGCAAGCTCAACTACGTGCTGGCGCTCATCACGTCCGCGGTCGTGTCCGTGCTGTGGGCATGCAACGCCAGCGATCCGGCGTCGCACTACCTGTTCGGTAATGTGTTCGTCGCCGATCCGATGTCGAACCTGCTCAAGGCCTTTGGTGGCCTCGCCACGTTCGTCACGTTCGTCTACGGTCAAAAGTATCTGGAAGCCCGCGGTCTCGCCCGCGGCGACTTCTACGTCCTCAGCCTGTTCTCGCTGCTGGGCCTGTCGGTGATGATCTCGGGCAACAACTTCCTGACCTTGTACCTGGGTCTGGAACTGATGTCGCTGTCGCTGTACGCCCTTGCCGCCGTCTGGCGCGATTCGACGAACGCGACCGAGTCGGCCATGAAGTACTACGTGCTGGGGGCGCTCGCCTCGGGCTTCCTGCTGTACGGCATGTCGATGATGTACGGCGCGACCGGCTCGCTCGAACTGTCCAAGGTATTCGAAGTCATCGCCTCGGGCGCTGTGAACAAGGTCGTGCTGGTGTTCGGCGTTGTGTTCGTGGTGGCAGGTCTGGCGTTCAAGCTCGGCGCCGCGCCGTTCCACATGTGGGTGCCCGACGTCTACCAGGGCGCGCCGACCCCGGTCACGCTGCTCATCGGTGGCGCGCCGAAGCTGGGTGCTTTCGCGCTGCTGCTGCGCTTGCTCGTCGAAGGCATGCTGCCGCTGGCGATCGACTGGCAGCAGATGCTGATCATCATGGCGGTGCTCTCGCTGGTGATCGGTAACCTGACGGCGATCGTGCAGACCAACGTCAAGCGCCTGCTGGCCTACTCGACCATCTCGCACATGGGCTTCGTGCTGCTGGGCATGCTCTCGGGCGTGGTGGGCGGCAAGATCGACGGGATCGCCGACGCCTACGGTTCGTCGATGTTCTACAGCGTGATCTACCTGCTCACGACGCTGGGCACGTTCGGTATCGTGCTGCTGCTCTCGCGCCAAGGCTTCGAGGCCGAGAATCTCTCCGATCTGAAGGGCCTGAACCAGCGTAGCCCGTGGTTCGCGTTCGTGATGCTGATGCTGATGTTCTCGCTGGCCGGCATTCCGCCGCTGGCAGGCTTCTACGCCAAGCTGGCCGTGCTGCAAGCCGTGGTGAACGCGGGCATGGTGTGGTTGGCGGTGGTGGCGGTGTTGGCCTCGCTGATCGGTGCGTTCTACTACTTGCGTGTCGTCAAGCTGATGTACTTCGACAAGGCCGACGACCACAATGCGCTGCAGGGCAGCGGCACGATGCGTTTCGTGCTCTCGCTCAACGGTTTGGTCCTGCTGTATCTGGGCCTGATGCCGGGCCCGCTGATGGACTGGTGCCTGCGCACCATCAAGCTGACGCTCGCCAGCTGAGCGGCCGAGCGCGTTAGACTACACGAAGGCGGCCGGGCGGGTCGAAATGACCGGCCCGGCGCACGATACACGAACCGGCGGGGGGATGATCGATGGGTATGTCGGCAGGCGGTATGCTGGTGATTGTGCTGTCCTTGTTGGGCGCGAATCTGCCGTTCGTGAACCAGCGCCTGTTTGGCGTCATCGCGCTCAAGCGAGCAGTCAAGCCGCTGTGGTGCCGACTGGTCGAGATGGCGGTGGCTTATTTCGTGGTGGGTGCGCTCGGTTATCTGATCGAGTCGGGCATCGGTAACGTGTTTTCGCAGGGCTGGCAGTTCTATGCGGTCACGGCCAGTCTTTTCGTCGTGTTCGCGTTTCCGGGCTTCGTGTACCGGTATTTGTGGCGTCATCGACCGGCTGCCGTTGTGGCCTGAGATGTTTGCTTCGCAAGACGCCGCCCTTGGGCGGCGTTTTGTTTTGGGTTCGCCAATTTTCAGCCGTGGAGGGCTTATGACCCAGCGTCAATTCGACGATCGACATCTGATTGAGACGCGTCTTGAGAGCGATACGGTCTATGACGGTTCGTTCCTGACCATCAAGCGCGACCGCGTGCGTCTACCCGACGGCAAGACGGCAACGCGCGAATACACCACCCATCCGGGGGCCGTCATGGTGATTCCGCTCTTCGACGACGGCCAGGTGCTCATGGAGCGTCAGTATCGGTATCCGCTCGAGCGCGTGATGACGGAGCTGCCCGCCGGCAAGCTCGACGATGCGGAGGGCGGTCTGGCGTGCGGCCAGCGTGAGTTGCTGGAAGAGACGGGGTATCGTGCCGAGCGCTGGGATTACCTCACGCGTATTCACCCGGTGATTTCGTACTCGACGGAATTCATCGACATCTGGCTTGCGCGCGACCTCACGCTTGGCGAACAACGCCTCGACGAGGGCGAGTTTCTCGACGTGTTCAAGATGCCCGCGACCGAACTGCTGCAATGGGTGCGGGACGGGCGTATCACGGACGTCAAATCGATCATCGGCGCGTTCTGGCTGGAAAAGATATTATCGGGCGTGTGGCAGCCGAACGAGCGGTCGCCACAACGCTGATCCATCGTCATTTTTTCGATCCCCGGTCTCGTGACCCACGGGGTCGGGATACATCCATTGCGTCATGAAGGTTTTTGACTTGCGTTGTGCACACGAGCACACCTTCGAGGGCTGGTTCGGCTCGGAGGACGATTACCTGTCGCAGCAAGCGCGGGGGCTGGTGACATGCCCCGTCTGCGGCGACGCGCAGATTGCCCGCATGCCGTCTGCGCCGCGCCTGAATCTGTCGGGGGCGACGTTGCGTGCCGAAGGCGCGCCGGCCGCGCGACCGCCAGGCGACACGGCCTCGCGGGACGTCGCCAAGGCGAAAAGCGAGCTGCAGACGCTCTGGATGAAGGCGGTGCGTCACGTCATGGCGAACACGGAAGACGTGGGCAGCCAGTTTGCCGAGGAAGCCCGCAAGATTCACTACGCGGAAGCCCCGGAGCGCAATATTCGCGGCACGGTGTCGCGCGAAGAGAGCGAAGCGCTGGCGGAAGAGGGCATCGACGTCATGCCGCTGCCGATTCCCGACGGCTTCAAGGATACGTTGCAGTAAAGCCCGTAACCGTCTGGCGGATGACGCCAGCACGCCGCATGCGGGAGCTAGCGATGGCAACTCTCGAGTACTACTTCGAAGACTTCACGGTGGGTGACACCTTCGATCTGGGCGAATACACGTTCACGGCGGACGAGATCGTGCGTTTTGCGCGGCAATTCGATCCCCAGCCGTTTCACATCGATGAAGCGGCCGGGCGCGAGTCGCATTTCGGTGGGCTGGTGGCCAGCGGCTGGCACACGTGCAGCATCATGATGCGGATGAACGTCGACCAACTGCTCTCGCGCTCGTCGAGCATGGGGTCGCCGGGTGTCGAGCAGATTGAGTGGCTCAAACCGGTGCGTCCGGGAGACACGATCACGGTCACGAGCAGCACGCTGGAAGTGCGCGCGTCGAAAAGCCGTCCCGATCGGGGCATCGTGCGCCAGCTCTGGACGGCAACGAATCAGCATGGCGAAGAAGTGTGCCGATTCCGCGGAACCGGGCTCTATTTGAAGCGCGGCGACTGAGTCACGCGAGCATCGGGCTCCCCGGCGCTCGCGTCGGCCTGCCGCGGCGGACTCAATGTGACAGATCGCTCACCGAGGCCGCCGGGGCATCGCGTTTGACCTGCGAGATGCCGTCTTCCATCTGCTCGGCGCTCGAGAACATCTGGCTTTGGCCGATGATCTCGCCATTGCGCGCCTTGAGCACGAAATACGGGCGGCCGGACGTCGACGTCTTGCGCTCGAAACGGTGGTCCTCGGCCGAATTCTTGCGAACGGACTCGATGCCGTTCTGCGCAGAGGCGCGCGCCTTGTATGTCTCGGACGAAAGGATAATGTGCCCGCTGTCGGCCATCAGGTGAAAGTGGAATTCACCGTTGGGACTGCGCTTGAGTTCGAACTTGCCTGACATATGTGGATCTCCCGGATCTTCCAAAAGCCAGCGGCGAGGGACTGCGAACTGCAAGGGGACGACGGCGGCCAGCCGCGTCGCAGACGTTTGAAAAACGTCTGCAGGTACGTGTTCGGCGTCTGCGACGCGCCTACGCATCGAGCGTAATGCGCCTAGATTAGCACCGCCAGCGTCGCGGCGAAACCGCAGTCTGTTGCGAAGTGTCAACCACTTCGCGCTACGCCCCGCCGGACCGCCACCGCTCGCCCCGCGGCCTAATGGCGCGCGTATTGTGTCGCGCCGAACAGTATCTCGCGGGCCTTGGCGTCCTGAAGCGGCTTGCGCGCGTCGGCCAGCACCTTGATGCCGCGCTGCACGGCCGGGCGGGCCTCGATGGCGTCGAACCAGCGCTGCACATTGGGGAAGTCCGACATCACCACACCTTGATTCTTCCACGAGCGCAGCCACGGCCAGATGGCAATATCCGCAATCGTGTACATGTCGCCCGCCACGTACGGGTGATGGCCGAGCCGCTTGTCGAGCACGCCGTACAGACGCCGGGCCTCATTGGTGTAGCGCTTGATCGCGTAATCGATTTTCTCGGGCGCGTAGATCCGAAAATGGTGCGCCTGACCGAGCATCGGCCCCACGCCCCCCATCTGGAACATCAGCCATTCGAGCGTCTCGTACTTGCCGCGCACATCCTCGGGCAGGAAGCGCCCGGTCTTGCCCGCCAGATACAGCAGGATCGCTCCCGACTCGAACAGCGAGATCGGCTTGCCGTCCGGCCCGTCCTCGTCGACGATGGCCGGAATCTTGTTGTTCGGCGAGATGGCGAGGAAGGCGTCCTTGAACTGGTCGCCCGCCCCGATATCGACGGCATGTGCGTGGTAGGGCAACCCGCACTCTTCGAGCATGATGTGGACCTTGTGGCCGTTGGGCGTGGCCCAGGAATAGAGTTGAATCAATTGTGGCTCCTTGTTGGGGTGTCGGTCGACGACGGGGCGCCGGGGGCGCTCGGCACGCTCGCGTAGCGCGCCAGTTCCAGCTTGGCAATGGCGTTGCGATGGACTTCGTCGGGGCCGTCCGCGAAGCGCAACGTGCGCGCACTCGCGTACGCGTAGGCCAGCGGGAAGTCGCCCGAGAGCCCCGCCGCGCCATGGGCCTGCATCGCCCAGTCGAGCACCTGGCACGCCATGGTCGGCGCCACGACCTTGATCATGGCGATCTCGGCCCGCGCCGCCTTGTTGCCGACGGTATCCATCATATAGGCGGCCTTGAGCGTGAGCAGGCGCGCCTGTTCGATCAAACACCGGGCTTCGGCGATGCGCTCGCGCGTGACGCCCTGCGCTGCGATCGGCTTGCCGAACGCGACCCGTGAGAGCGTACGCTGGCACATCAACGAAAGCGCACGCTCGGCCAGCCCGATGAGCCGCATGCAATGGTGGATACGCCCCGGGCCGAGACGCCCCTGCGCGATCTCGAAGCCGCGTCCCTCGCCGAGCAGGAGACTGCTGGCCGGCACACGCACGTCATCGAGCACGATTTCCATATGGCCGTGCGGGGCGTCGTCGTAGCCGAAGACGGTGAGCGGGCGCACGCGCGTCACGCCCTTGGCGTCGGCCGGCACGAGAATCATCGACTGTTGGGCATGCTTCGGCGCCTCCGGATCGGTCTTGCCCATCACGATGTAGACGGCGCAACGTGGGTCGCCCGCGCCGGTCGACCACCACTTGCGGCCATTGATGACGTAGTCGTCGCCGTCGCGGCGAATGCGGCACTGGACGTTGGTGGCGTCGGACGACGCCACGTCCGGCTCCGTCATCAGAAAGGCGGAGCGGATCTCGCCGCGCAGCAGCGGTTCGAGCCATTGCGCCTTTTGCGCGTCGGTCGCGTAGCGCTCGAGCGTTTCCATGTTGCCGGTGTCGGGGGCGTTGCAATTGAAGACTTCCGGCGCCCACGGGACCTGTCCCATGATCTCGCACAGCGGTGCGTATTCGACGTTGGTCAGGCCCGCGCCGCGCCCCGAGTCGGGCAGGAACAGGTTCCACAGCCCGGCCTGCTGCGCGAGCGGCTTGAGGCGTTCGATGACCGGCGACGGCTGCCATGCGTCGCCTTGGCGCCGCGCGACCTCGATCGCGTCGAGATAGTGACGCTCGTTCGGGAAAATGTGCTCGTCGAAGAATGCGGTGAGGCGCTCGCGCAATGCCTCGACTTTCGGGCTGTAGGTGAAATTCATGAGGTCTGCGTTCCGTGACTGCCTGCGTGATCGAGATCCCGGGACCCGCACTGCGCGGGGGCTGTGCTGCGCTGCGCGTACATCCAGGCGAGTTCCGCCATCGGCCGCGCGCGCTGGCCGGCATCGAGCGCCTGCTGGCTGACCGCCGTGCCGTCGGCGACGCGCTTCATGATGCCTTGCAGAATTGCGGCGATACGGAACATGTTATACGCGAGATAGAAATACCACTGCGCGGGCCGGGCAATCCCCGTGCGCTCGCTGTAGCGGGCGACGTAGGCGTTTTCGTCCGGTATGCCGAGGGAGGCCCAGTCGAGGCCGGCAATGCCGCGAAACACGCCGGGGGTGACGTGCCATGCCATGCAGTGATAACTGAAGTCGGCGAGCGGGTCGCCGAGCGTCGACAGTTCCCAGTCGAGCACGGCGAGTACGCGCGGCTCGCTCGGATGGAAGATCAGATTGTCGAGGCGGAAGTCGCCGTGCACGATGCTGGTGCGCTCGGGCACGCCCGACGGCAAATGCGCGGGCAGCCACTCGATGAGACGGTCCATCGCGTCGATCGTCTGCGTCTGTGAGGCGCGGTATTGCTGGCTCCACCGGGCGATCTGTCGAGCGATGTAGCCGCCAGGCTTGCCGTAGGACGCAAGGCCGATGGCCGCGTAGTCGACCCGGTGCAGGGCCGAGATGACGCGGTTCATCTCGTCGTAGATGGCACCGCGCTCGGCCGGTGTCATGCCGGGCAGCGAGGGGTCCCACAACACGCGCCCCGGCACGAAGTCCATGACATAGAACGCCAGCCCGATCACGCTTTCGTCCATGCACAGGCCCCGCATGCGGGCGACGGGGACATCGGTGCCGGCGAGGGCATCCATCACACGATATTCGCGCTCGATGGCGTGGGCGGACGGGAGCAGTTTGGCGGCCGGTGCGGGCTTGGTGCGGAGCACGTAGGCGGCGTCGGGGGTCGTCAGGCGATAAGTCGGGTTGGATTGGCCGCCGTTGAATTGCGTGATCGTTAGCGGCCCGACGAAGCCGTCGACATGCGCGGCGAGCCAGCCTTCGAGCGCAGCGGTATCAAAGGGCGCGCGCGCGTCCAGTGCGCGTTCGCCGGCAAATGTGGAATAGTCCTGCGCGAGCTCCTCGGCCATGCTGTCTCCTGCATTCCCGGTGCTACGTTGTTCGTGACGATTTCGACAGTTTCGACTGCGTTGCTTGTTGCTTGTTGCTTGTTGCGTATTGCGTGCGCGGACGCTTCACGTCGCGCGATGGCCTGACGAGCTTATTCTCGGGCTCGCGTGCGCACAAACGACGCGAAGATCTTTTCCATGACGGTCAGCCGGTTATCGCGATGCAGCACTTGCGGCGGCGCAAAGTTCATCAGGCGCACGACCCAGTCTTCGGGCTTGTCGCCCACGTCGAGCGCGTTGATGCAGGCAGGGGTCTGAGCGAGCTGGCCCAGGAAGAGGCGTCCGAGCGGATGCATGGCATGCGAGAGAATCGCCCGATTCACGCCGCCGTGCAACACCAGCAGCACCGTATCCCACGACGTATCGGCGCGCAGCTCCGCCAGCGGCGGCACCACGCGGTCGAGCAACTCGCGCACCGACTCGCCGTTCATGAAGCGGGTGCTCTCGGGCACGAGGCCGTCGAACGCGCCGAGAAACGCCTGCGCGATCTCGCCCGGCGGCAGGTCGGCAATGTTGCCGGCGCGACTTTCCTGCCAGCACGTCCACGTCTCGATGTCGATCTGTTGCCCGGTCTCGGCCAGCACGCGCTCGGCCGTCTCGCGGGTGCGCGGCAGGCCGCTCACGATCACGCGATCGAAGCGGATGTTCTCGGCGGCAAAGGCGCGTCCGGCGGCGCTGGCTTGCGAGCGCCCCAGCTCGTTGAGCGCGACGGCGTCGGCGTCGATAGGCTTGCCGCTGTCGTCGAAGTAGGTGACGTCGCCATGACGCATCAGATAGATGCGGCGGCGCTGTGGCGGCGTAAATGCCAAGGGACCGGCGGCGGCGCCGGATTGGCCGAGTGAGTCGCGCATTCGGTAACTCTCCTGAGAGGGGCGCCGGCAGTCTAACGGGGCGCTGCGGCAAGGCCTTGACCGACCGCGCGCGTTCAAAGTTCGTGCGCGGTCGGTCAAGCCATCAGGCGTATTTTGCCGGACGTTTCTCAAGGAAGGCACTGATTCCTTCCAGACCGTCCGCATGGTGAAGCGATGCGACGAAGCTATCGCGCTCGGCGCCCAACTGCGAGGTGAGCGTCTCCCGGGCGCCGCTTTCAATGAGCGACTTGATTCGGCCGACGGCGTTCGGCGAGAGCTGCGCGAGATCGGTCGCCCAGTTCAGCGCCTCGGCACGGGCTTGTCCCGGCGCGACCACGCGGTTGACGAGACCGGCCGCGGCCAGGCGTGCCGCCGCGACCGGCTTGCCTTCGAGCAGGATCTCGGTGGCGAGCGGGCGGGGCAGGGCTTGCGAGAGGAACCACGAGCCGCCGCCATCGGGCGTGAGGCCGACTTTGACGTAGGCCATCACGAACTTGGCGTTGTCGGCCGCGACGAGCAGGTCGCACGCGAGCGCGAGCGAGAAGCCCGCCCCGGCGGCGGCGCCCTCGACGGCCGCGATGACCGGCTTCGGACACGCACGCAGCGCCTCGATCCATTCAGCGAGCGCGTCGATGCTTGCCGCCTGTACCGATGGGTCCTTCTGACGATTCTCCAGCAGCCGGTTCAGGTTGCCGCCCGCGCAAAAGAAGTTGTCGGCGCCGGTGAGCACCACGGCGCGCACGGACGGATCGCGCTCGGCCGTGCTCAGCGCTTCGACCCCGGCGGCGTACATGTCGGGGTGCAGCGCATTGCGCGCCCCCGGGTTCGACAGCGTCAGCACCAGCGTGTGGTCAACGCGTTCGGCAAGCAGTTCGGCGCTCATGTGGCGAGTCTCCAGATCACTGTTCTTCGGTCAGCAGCGACACGCCCAGTTGCGCGCGGCGCGTGAGCCACGGCGACGGACGATAGCGCTGATCGCCATAGAATGATTGCAGATTGCGCAGCACGGTGAGCAGTTGGCGTGCGCCGACGGCATCGCCGAGTGCGAGCGGCCCTTTGGCGTAGCCCAGGCCCAGCGTCACGGCGCGATCGATGTCGCCGGGTGCCGCGATGCGTTGCTGCGCGATGTCGGCGCCGATGTTCACGATGGTGGCGATCACGCGCTGTGCGACGAAGCCCGCCGAGTCGCGAATCACCGTCACGGGTGTGCCGCCGTGCGCAAACAGGGCGTGTGCGGCGTTGCGTGCTTCGGGTGTCGTGATCGGCGTGGTCATCAGCGTGTGGCGCTTCGCGCCGGCGAGCGGCAGCAGCGTGTCGACGGCCACCGTGCGCGCCGCGTCGAGTCCCTGTTCAACGGCGCAGGTCGTGGCGTCGAGGCCGAGCGGCGTGACAACGATCAGCGCCGTTGCCGACGGCTTGTCGCCGCTTTCGAGGGTCACGCCCGTCGCGCCGAGCAGTTCGACCACGGCCGCGAAGCCGCGCGTATCGGCCCGGCTCACCCAGACGCTGGCGGGCAGGGTGTCGGGCGCCGGGGCTTCAGGCGGCACTTGCTGTTTGCCGTCGACATAGCGATAGAAGCCTTCGCCAACCTTGCGGCCCAGCAGGCCGCCCGCGAAGCGTACCGCCGTGATCGGCGACGGACGGAAGCGGGCTTCTTCGTAGAACTGGTGGTAGATCGATTCCATCACCGGGTGCGAGACGTCGAGCGCCGTGAGATCGAGCAGCTCGAACGTGCCGAGGCGAAAGCCTGCCTGCTCGCGCAGGATGCGGTCGATGTCAGCAAAGCTCGCCACACCTTCACTCGCCACGCGCAGGCCTTCGGTGTTCATGCCGCGCCCGGCGTGGTTGACGATGAAGCCCGGCATGTCCTTGCAGCGCACGGCCGTGTGCCCCATGCGCTGACCCAGCGCGAGCAGCGCATCGCCGACTTCGGGGGCGGTGCGCAGGCCGTCGATCACCTCCACCACCTTCATGAGCGGTACCGGGTTGAAGAAGTGGTAGCCGGCCACGCGCTCCGGGCGCTCGCACGCGGCGGCGATCGCGGTGATCGATAGCGACGACGTGTTCGACGCGAGAATCGCGTCTGCCGCGACGATGCCCTCTAGCGAGCGGAACAGATCGCGCTTGATGTCGAGTTTTTCGATAATGGCTTCGACCACGAGTTGGCAATCGGCCAGATCCTCAAGGACGCTGCATGCCTGCAGACGGCCCATCGTCGCCTCGACACTCGACGCCTCGATCTTGCCCTTCGCGGCGAGCTTGTCGAGCGTGTCGCGCAGGGTGCCCAGTGCGGCTTGCACGGCGCTGGCGTTGGTGTCGTAAAGTTTCACGCGCAGGCCAGCCTGCGCGGCGATCTGGGCGATGCCACGGCCCATGGCGCCGGCGCCGACGATACCCAGCACGTCGATAGTCTTGCCGGGGGCGTTCGCGCAGGCCTGGGAGGAGGATGCAGTCATTCGGAGTGTCTCGAAATGGGGGTCGATGGTCGTCGATCGGCGTCGCGCGATGGGCGCGCCCGGCGCTGGCACGCAGGGGATGCAACATTCTATCGTCCGACCGGTCGGACTGGAAATGAATTTCCTGACGACTCGCCGAGCGATGCAAACCGGTGCCCATCACGCGTTGGCGCTATTGTCGCCGATCTTGCCGCGGCTGCCAGCGCTTGTTCCGCTGGGCGGTCGGCCGGGGGCGTAGTGCATCGGACCGTTCTTGGACCTGCCGTTGGGCCGAGAGGCAGATTTCGGGACATCTTCCCGTATGCGTGTCTCACGACCGATCGTGCGATGCCGTTACACTGCGGGTGGCCGCCAGTCGCGTCGGCGGCACGCATCGCCAAGGTTGACCCCCGTGGCTCTCGCTGCATGACGCGAAGAGCGTGTGGATCGACAACGATGCTGCAACCGTCGCACCACCGTCGCGCGATCGGCCGACAACGACGCGCTACCGCTCCATCGGCGGCAGCGCACCAGGGACGCATCATGACACTGCACACGTGCCGCGGCCTCGGCCACAACCGAGGCGCTAGCCGTGACGCATCGGAGACATCATGTTGAAGCTGTACGGTTTTCCCATCAGCAACTATTACAACAAGGTCAAGGTAGTACTGTACGAGAAGGGCTTGGCATTCGAGGAGTCGGAGTCGATTCCCTGCCAGGATGAGTCGCTGCTGCAATGCTCGCCGCTCGGCAAGGTGCCGTATCTGGAAACGGAACAAGGGTTCCTGTCCGAGTCGCAGGTGATCTGCGATTTCCTCGAAGCGACGCATCCGTCGCCCGCGCTTTTCTCGAAAGATCCGTGGCGGCAGGCGAAGGAGCGCGAACTGCTCACGATGGTGGAGTTGCACCTGGAGCTGGTTGTGCGCGACATCTACGGGCAGGCGTTCTTTGGCGCGACGGCCTCGGATGGCACGCGTCAACGCACCGAGAAGCTGCTGCGCCGCAACATCGTGGCGTTCAAGCGGCTGGCGAAGTTTGCGCCTTACCTTGCCGGCGATACCTTCTCGATGGCCGACGTCGCCGCGGGCATCCATCTGCCGATCCTGGGGATGGCCACGCAAGCCGTGTATGGGGAGGATTTCCTGCAAGCGGCCGGCATCGACTGGAAGGCATATGGCAAGGGGCTCGCCGAACGCGAATCGTTCCAGCGCATGCGCGCCGAGCAGAAGGCGTACCAGCAGGCACAGCAGGCAAAGAAGGCGGGGTAATTCCGCCGAGCCTGCCACCGCTGCGCATCACGCGCCCAGGCAAAAACGAAAGGGCCGCGATTTGAAAAAGATCTGAACTGACCCCGTAAAGTTGGACGGGAAAGTTATGCCATTGTGGGCTGGGTTCTGTACTGCACAGGACTCAGCCCTTTTTGCGTCTTGCTGACGCGGTCCGCGTCAGATCTTGGCGAGTCGTGCCAGCGCCTCGCGCAGCGTGTCGTCCCGCTTGGCGAAGCAAAAGCGCACCACACCGGATTCATGCGGCTCATGGTAGAACGCCGAGACGGGAATCGCTGCCACGCCGATCTCGCCGGTCAGCCACAGCGCGAAGTCGGCTTCGCTCATATCGCTGATCGCGCTGTAATCCACGCACTGGAAGTAAGTGCCTTCGCACGGCAGCAGCTTGAAGCGCGTGCCCGCAAGCCCTTCGCGGAACAGGTCGCGCTTCTTCTGGTAGAAGCCCGCAAGTTCGAGGTAGGGCGCGGGGTCGCGCATGTAGTCGGCCAGACCGACCTGCATTGGCGTGTTGACCGTGAACACGTTGAACTGATGCACCTTGCGGAATTCGGCCGAGAGTGACGCCGGCGCCGCCACGAATCCGACCTTCCAGCCGGTCACGTGATACGTCTTGCCGAAGCTCGACACGATGAAGCTGCGGCGCGCGAGTTCGGGATGGCGCGCCACACTCTCATGCCGCTTGCCGTCGTACACCATGTGTTCGTAGACCTCGTCCGAGATCAGCAGGATGTCGGTGCCGGCCACGATCTCGGCGAGCTTCGCGAGATCGTGTTCGTGCCACACGGTGCCGCTGGGATTGTGCGGCGTGTTGAACAGGATGAGACGCGTGCGCGGCGTGATCGCCGCCGCAAGCTTGTCGAACGGAATGCGAAACTCGGGTGCGTCGAGCGTGATGAACACCGGCTTGCCACCGGCCAGCTCGATCGAGGGCACGTAACTGTCATACGTCGGCTCGAACACGATCACCTCGTCGCCCGGATGCACGCACGCGAGAATGGCCGTGAGCAGGGCCTGGGTGGCACCGGCCGTCACCGTGATTTCCGTGTTCCAGTCGTAATGCTGCCCGTACAGCTTGCCGATCTTGTCGGCGATCGCCTGACGCAGTGCCGGTACGCCAGCCATCGGCGGGTACTGGTTGTGACCGTCGTGCATCGCGCGCGAGACGGCATCGACGATCTTCGGATCGCACGCGAAATCGGGGAAGCCCTGCCCGAGGTTCACCGCCTGCTTCTCGGCGGCGAGCGCCGACATCACGGTGAAAATGGTGGTGCCGACGTTCGGCAGACGTGACGCAAGCGGCGGGGCGACCAACGCCTGAGCGGCGGGCGCGACAGATGCGGTGTGGGGCGCGTTCATGTAGGCAGTGGACGATGCAGTGATCAGGCCGCCATTCTACCGCCGCTGCGCCCGGCCTGCGGGCGATGCTGGAGGTTGGGCCGCGTTTTCGGACATGCCGCGGCCACGCGTCCGCCGATTCCGATCGGACTTTCGGACATTACCCGTTCGCGTTGAGCAGCGACGCGAACGCGCTCGCCGTCACGATGCGAAAGCCGAACTGGCGTGCCACCCGGCTGCGCAGCTTAAGCACTGCTTTGTCCTTGCTGACGAGCCAGTGTGCATGACCGTCGCGTGCGGCCTCGAGGAATTTCTGATCGTCGCGGTCGCGGCACAACGGCAGCGGGGCGCCCGGCGTGGCGTCTTCCGGCACGACAATGCGATGCGTGTTGGCGTCGACCCAGGCGAGCGCGGCGTCGTTGTCGATTTCGCGCGACGCGAATTGCGGATAAGTAAGCACCACGGCGAGTTCGTCACGGCAGCGCGACGCCATGAGCGCCGTGAGGCGGCGCTCGACGAGGGCATCGCGCAGTGCTCGCACAATGGGGTCGTCAAAGACGAGCAGGTCGATCCAGACATTGGTGTCGAGCACCACGCGCGGTGGCGTGGCGAGCGTATCGAGATGCTCGGCGAAGGCCCGTTCGGCGGGCGTGGCAACAGCGTTCTGAAGCATTGGATAGAATGTCGGTTTCTCGTTTTCGCAGGGACGCTGCACCCGATATGATAATTGTTCTCTCGCCGGCCAAATCACTCGACTACGAAACGCCGCCGCACGTGAGCACGCACACCGTGCCACAGTTCGTCGACGACGCGGCCGAACTGATCGACGGTCTGCGCGAACTGAGCCCGGCACAGGTGGGCTCGCTCATGAGCATTTCCGATCAACTTGCCGCGCTGAACGTCACCCGCTACGCCGACTGGAACGCCCGCTTCGACACGAGCAATGCCAAGCAGGCCGTGCTTGCCTTCAACGGTGACGTCTACGAGGGCCTCGCGGCCCGCACCCTGAGCGCCACGCAGCTCGACTTCGCCCAGAAACATCTGCGCATTCTGTCGGGCCTGTACGGCGTGCTGCGCCCGCTCGATCTGCTGCAGCCCTATCGCCTGGAGATGGGCACGCGCTTTGCCAATAAGCGCGGGCGTGATTTGTACGCGTTCTGGGGCGAGCGTGTGACGCAGACGATCAACGCGTCGCTCGCGGAGCACGCCGAGACGCGTCGCGTGCTCGTGAACCTGGCGTCCGAAGAGTATTTCAAGGTCATCAAGCGCCGTCTGGTGGCGGCGCCGGTGATCACGCCGGTGTTCGAGGACTGGAAGAGCGGCAAGTACAAGATCATCAGCTTCTATGCCAAGCGCGCGCGCGGCCTGATGGCGCGTTACGCCATCGAGCGCGGCGTGACCGACGTGCAGCAGCTCAAGGCCTTCGACAGCGAAGGCTACGCATTCGACCACACGGTTTCGAACGATGCGCTTTGGGTCTTCCGCCGTCGCGTGGCCTGAGGTTCGTGAGCCTTCGACCCTGGGCAAGTGTCCCGGGGTTTCTGATTTCCGCCAGCGAGACAAGTCATGACCGTCCAGATCAGCAGCAAGTTCGATAGCGGCGCCATCGAAGTGGTGAGTGCCGAGCGTGCCGACGACATTCACGTGCGCATTGCCCGGGACGGTGCCGCCGAATTTGCGCAGTGGTTCCATTTCCGTGTGCAGGGGGTGGGTGGTACGCCGTGCCGAATCGTGTTCGATAACGCGGGGCAAACCTCGTATCCGCGCGGTTGGGAGAACTACCGCGCGGTGGCGTCGTACGATCGCGTGAACTGGTTCCGCGTGCCGACCTCGTACGACGCGAAGGTCATGACGGTGTCGTTCACGCCGGCGCACGACAGCGTGTATCTCGCGTATTTCGAGCCGTATGCCGAGGAGCGTCACCTGGCACTGCTCGGCACGGCGCAGAACTCGCCGAGGGTGAGTTCGCGCTCGTTGGGGCAGACCGTCGACGGGCGGGATATGACGTTGCTCACCGTGGGCGAACCGCGCGCGGGCAAGCGCAATCTCTGGGTGATCGCGCGTCAGCATCCCGGCGAGACGATGGCGGAGTGGTTCGTGGAAGGGCTCTTGCGCCGCCTGCTCGGGGCGGGCGACTGGGCGGGCGACCCGCTCGCCACGGCGGTGCTCGACGAAGCGGTGCTGCATATCGTGCCGAACATGAATCCGGACGGCTCGGCGCGCGGCCATCTGCGGACCAATGCGGTGGGCGCGAATCTCAATCGCGAGTGGCTGGCGCCGGACCCGATGCGCAGCCCCGAGGTGTATCACGTGCGCGCAGCCATCGAGACGCTCGGCTGCGACATGTTCTTCGACATTCACGGCGACGAGGCGCTGCCCTACGTATTCCTGGCGGGCAACGACGGCGTGGAATGGGCGACCGACGAGACACTCGCCCGCGAGAAGGCCTTCGGCGAGCGCCTGAAGGCGGCGAGCCTCGATTTCCAGGACAGGTTCGGCTATCCGCCGGGCAAACACGGGCCGGACGCGCTCAAGCTCGCGTCGAAGTGGGTCGCCCATCGGTTCGGCTGCCTGTCGCTCACGCTCGAGATGCCGTTCAAGGACAACGCGAACCGTCCCGATCCGCACGTCGGGTGGAGCGGCGCGCGAAGCGCCGCGTTGGGCGCGTCGATGCTTGCCGCGATCTGGGCACAGATGCAGGCCGATAACGCGTGAGAGGGGAGGGACGGTCAGCGCGAGCGCCGACCGTCACCCGGCGCTCAGTGCGATTTCTTTTTCGTCGCGGTCTTCTTGGTGCTGCTCGACTTCGCCGACGACTTGCCGCGCGACGCCTTGGACGAGGTGCCATGCCGGCCCGATTTCGCGGCCGCGTGCTTCACCTTGCCGTGCGAGCTGCCGCGTTTGGCACGCGTCACCGGCTGTTCGACCTGTGACAGCGGCGACGTATAGTTGAAGCCCATCATGCGACCGTCGGCGTAGCCGCAGCGAATATGGATGTTGTCCGTTTGGCCGCTGGTGCGCTTGCCGATGCCGTCGAGTTCGACCATCTGCGTGACGTCCACACGTTGCTTGTGGTCGTCAAATGGCCCTGACCACGGCAAGACCTTGGCGTGCTCCGCATCGAGCGCGTTCTCGGCATACTCGACGCTCTCGTATCCGGGCAGCGTGGCAACGACGAAACTGGCGTGCGCGGCGCAATCGGCCACCAGCGGATCGGCGTGACGCGTGTTGACGAACTGCTCGACCAGCGCGCGATGTTGTTCAAGGGTGAAGGCCTGTGCCGGGGCCGCAACGGCGCACAGGCAAAGAGGGACAGCGACGGACCCGACGGACGCGACGGATGCGATGGGTGCTGCCTGTGCGGCTGCGACGACCTGTCGCGCGGCGCGCATCACGACGCCGGCGGCGCGTTGAAAAAATCGATTTGACATTGCTTGAAGTATTCTCGGGGGCGCTAAGGCATTGCAGAGCAATGCGGGCATGCGATGACCCATCGTAGGCGTCTTCGGCACGCGCCGCTCGCGAAGAGGCTTGACCGCATTATGATAGACAACGGCCAAGCGGCTCCCATCTTAACCGAAAAAAGGTCGCTGACGCCCGCCGGGTAAGCCCTCGGACGTAACAGGACTGACCGCGAAAGTTACAGAGCGCTACAATGCGGGCCTGACCGACGCGTCGCCGCGCAGAAAACCTCGCGCATGCGGCAGGCACGCCTTTCGTTCGCCCCGCGTTTCTTCATTTCAGCATGTTCGCAAATTCACGCACCGTGGCCAGTGCTCAAACCGGCCCGCACGACAGACTGGCGGCGCTCGTCAGACGTCATCGCGACGCGGTCTTTCGCAAGCCGCTCGCCGCCTATAGCGCGGGGGCGTTCGAGGCCGCCATCGTCGCGTGGCGCAGCGCCGGCGCCGCACCGCTGATCATCGATGCAGGATGCGGTGTCGGCGAAAGCACGTTGCGGCTGGCCACGCAGTTTCCCGATCACTTCGTCATTGGCATCGATCAATCGGAGAGCCGCATCGTGCGCGGCAAGGATTGGTGGGGCGGGGCGTGGCCCGAGAACTTCGTGTGGGTGCGGGCCGATCTGGTCGACTTCTGGCGGCAACTGTTCGAGGCCGGCATTCGCCCGGCACGTCATTACCTTCTCTATCCGAACCCGTGGCCGAAGATCGGCCAACTCGCCCAACGCTGGCATGCTCACGCGGTGTTTCCCACGGTGGTGGCGCTCGGCGGCGTGCTGGAGTGCCGCAGCAACTGGGATCTCTACATCGAGGAAATGGCGTTGGCCGTCGAGTGGCTCAGCGGTGTGCGCCCGGCCGTGGAGGTCTGGACGCCTGAGGGGGGCGTCGCTCCCATGACGCCGTTCGAGCGCAAGTATCTGGCATCGGGACATGGGCTGCATCGATGTGTCGTGACGTTGCCGTCGTCGTTGCCATCGGCGCCGGGTGACAAGTGGAGCACGCCGAACGCGTCGCCCAAATAAAATGGCCGTGCACTGATCAGGCACGGCCATTGTCTTGCTGTCGTCGCGCGTCGCTTCGACGCGCCGCCGATCAGTGGAAATGCGGACGGCTCGGTTCGGCGTCCTCCGGCATTTCCGCATGCACGATTTCGCCCACCGGATCCGGATACAGCGGCACGCCGCAATCGTCGCAATACTCCGGATCGAAGCGCCCCGGGTGCTTGCGAATCTCGGTCACACCGCAGGCCTTGAGCAGATCGGCGACTTCCTCGAGCGCGCCGCCTTCGATCTCGCCATTCTCGCGACCGTAGAGCGGCCACACGACCCCATAGATGACGTCGTTGCTGCCCCGCTGCGTGAAGCCGATGCGGTACTCGTCAATGTTCTGCTCGCCGAAGCCCGCCACCACGGCACGCAACTCGGCCGGCGTGAGGGTGAGCACGTCTTCGAGATAGCGCAGCGCCGTGCGGATCGTGTGGGGCCGGATGCGCTCGTCGGCTTCGCGGCAGCTCGCATAATAGGCGTCGGGCAGCAGGCACTCGATTTCGCAGCCGGGTAGCAGCGCATTGAGGTTCGGGCCGCCCTGCGTCGACCATGCCTCCTGGCATTGGCCGCGTTCGGCGTGGCGTGCCCCTTCTTCCTGCCAGCGGAACATCGGCGCGCCCTTGGGTACGCTGACGGCCGCGAGCAGGAAGCGCGGGTCGGCGAGAATCGGGGCCGTTTCCGGCAGGTCGCTGCCGGGTTGCTTGACTTCGGTGTTCTCGACCGCCGCGCGTACCAATTGCTGTGTGACCTTCCACGACTCGCAGTGCGTGCGCGGCAGTTGGTCGATGCTGTAGAGATACGGCGAAATGGTCACGCGCGCCGGTTCGGCCAGCACGTGAGCGTGCAGATGCGCGCGAACGGGCATGAGCGCGTCGGCTTTCACCGGCCCCGAGGGAATCGCGTAACGGGTCCAGGCGAGGATGGGGATGGCGACGAGCAGACCGTCCCACACCTGACCTTCGGCTTCCGGTTCGGCGGATTCGCTTTGCGACTCGATCAGATCGGCGAGCGCGCCATAGGCCTCGCTGTGGTTGGCCTGAAGATGGTCGAGGGCGGCGTCGATGGCCGGTTGGTTACCGGTGCGCAGCACGCGCGTGAGCAACGTGTCGAGCTGGGCCTCCCAGAAGCGGTCTTCGATACGGCTGCCGGAGGCAGCGAGCGCGAGCGCATGGCCGACCAGCTTTTCAGCGTCGGGCGTCAGTCGTTTGGCGGTGCGTGAGCGCATAGTCGTGCAAAGCAGAAATACATGGACTCACGATTGTACGGCATGCGTGAACGCGATTGATGGGACGCGCGCACCTATTGCATCGTGCCGGCCCTGAAAATGACGATATGGCGCGGCCTTGGCGCCCCGGGCCGTCAGAAATCGAACGCGAGATTGGCGGGCGCCGAGAGTCGGGTTCGACGCGTGGCCATCTGGGTGGCGCCTGTCACCGGGGCCAGCGCGGCCCCTTCCAGCGAGAGCAAGGCAAGCTTGCGCTCGACGCCGCTGGCGTAGCCGGTGAGGGTGCCGTCTGCGCCGATCACGCGGTGGCAGGGCACGATGATCGCGATCGGATTTCGGCCGTTCGCGGCACCGACCGCGCGCGATTTGTTGAGGTCGCCCAACGCGTGCGCTAGGTCGCCGTAGCTGCGCGTCTCGCCAAACGGAATGCGTTGCAGTTCGGCCCAGACGCCTTGCTGAAACGGCGTGCCGTGCGCCGCCAGCGCCAGATCGAAGGTGCGTCGTCCTTCGTGAAAATACTCGTCGAGCTGGCGCTTCGCGTCACGCAGGACCGCGACGTCGGCGCCATCGCGGCGCGTGTCGCCCGCTTGCGGAAAATACTTCTGATGCGAAAAATACACGCCGGTGAGGGCGTCGCCGTTGGCGACGAGCAGCATGTCACCCAGCGGGCTGTCGTAATACGTTTCGTAGTGGGTCATGCGCACACCTCCTGCAAAGTCTCGACCGGCTGGCCCGCCGGTCCCTGTGCTGCCGCGCGCCAGACGTGCAGCGCGGCATACGCCCGCCATGGCGCCCATTGTGCCGCCCGCGCAGCGACCGCACGGCCATCGGCTGCGCCCAGTGCCTGACGCAGGACCAGATCGTCGACGGGCATCGCATCGGGCGAGCCGAGCGCGCGCATTGCGATGTACTGCGCCGTCCAGGGGCCAATGCCCTTGATCGCGAGCAAACCGTCGAGCGTGGCGTCCAGCGGTACCAGGGGATCCAGCCGCAAGCGGCCGTTGACCATCGCTTGTGCGACCCCGTGAATGGCGGCGATACGACTTCGAATGATACCGGCTTCGCCGAGGGCGTCGGGGGCGACGGCGAGGAGTTGCGCGGCACTTGGAAACGTATGCGTCAGCCCGTGCGCGGGGGCGGGCAGTGGCGTGCCGAAGCGTTGCGCGAGCCGGCCGAGCAAGCGTCGCGCACCTTTGACGGTGATCTGCTGGCCGACGATGGCGCGCACGGCGATCTCGAAACCGTCGACCGCCCCCGGCACGCGCAGGCCGGGCGTCGCCGCGGCGAGTGGCCCGAGGTGCGCGTCGATCACGTCCGGACGCGCGCCGAGATCGAACAAATGTCGAAGCTTGGCCAGCACCTGCGGCACGCTGCCGGCCAGCGTGGGCGGCAATGTCACCTGAAGCGCATGGCGATCCGGCAGTGGGGTGACGCGACACCAGCCCGTGATCGTCTGTCCGTCGGGCTGTTCAAGGCTCAGCGTACGGGTGTAGACGTCGTTATCGCGTCGCTCGACCCCTTCGATGGCGCGCTCGCCGAGAAAGTCGAGCAGGGCGTGCCAGGCGAAGGGCGGACGATACGCGAGCTGGAACACGAGATCGCTGCCGCGCAGGGCGTCGTGGTGGGCGTTCAGGCGGAGCCGGCCGGGGGGGAAGCCGTAGCGGGTCTTGAAGAGTCCGTTGAAGCGCCGAACGCTGCCAAAGCCGGCGGCGAGCGCAACGTCGGTGACGGGCATGGCCGTATCGGTCAGCAGACGTTTGGCGAGCAGGAGTCGTTGCGTCTGCGCGTACTCCACGGGGGAGACGCCGAATTCGTCAGCGAAGATGCGGCGCAGGTGACGTTCGGTGATGCCGATTCGGTCCGCGAGGGCAGGGAGGCTGGCGTGATTGAGGAAGCCTTCGTCAATCATGGCGGCCGCGGCGTCGGCGAGTTCGCGGGTGGCGTCGAAACGGGCGAGGCCGGGCGCGAGTTCGGGACGGCATTTCAGGCACGGACGAAAGCCAGCCTTCTCTGCGGCGGCGGCGCTGCCATGGAACGAGCAATTTTCAAAGCGGGGCGTGCGCACGTTGCACACCGGCCGGCAGTAGATGCCGGTCGATGACACGCCGACGAAGAACCAGCCGTCGAAGCGCCGGTCGCGGGCGGAGACGGCCTTGTAGCAGACTTCGGGGTCGAGGGTCATGGACATGGGGCGGCGTGGGTCCGGCGGCACGAGGTCAGAGACTATGCCTGCCACTCTACGCGCGAGGCGCATGAGGTGCTAGTCATTTTCGGACATGACAGCGACACATCCCCCCAACAAGACAAAACCCGGCACGGGGCCGGGTTTTGCGGACTGCGGGGCAACGAATCGTCACCCGGCAGCGTGGGTCACGACAGCGTGGCTGATCAGGCAGCAGCCAGCAACTGACGCAGCACGAACGGCAGAATGCCGCCATGCTTGTAGTAATCGACTTCGATCGGCGTGTCGATACGCAGCAGGACTTGCACCTTCTGCGTGTCGCCGTTCTTGCGATGGATCACCAGCGTGACGTCCTGTTGCGGCTTGATATCGGCCGACAGACCTTCGATGTCATACGTTTCTTCGCCCGTGATGCCCAGCGACTGGGCGCTGTCCGACCCCTTGAACTGCAGAGGCAGCACGCCCATGCCGACCAGGTTCGAGCGGTGAATACGCTCGAACGAGCGCGCGATGACCGCCTTCACACCCAGCAGTTGCGTGCCCTTGGCCGCCCAGTCACGCGACGAACCCGTGCCGTACTCTTCGCCACCGAACACCACCGTCGGGGTGTTCTCGCCGACATACTTCATCGCAGCGTCGTAGATCGACAACTGTTCGCCGCTCGGCTGGTGAATCGTCAGGCCGCCTTCCACGCGCGAGCCGTCGGCCTGCACCGGGATCATCAGGTTCTTGATACGCACGTTGGCGAACGTGCCGCGCATCATCACTTCATGGTTACCACGACGCGAGCCGTAGCTGTTGAAATCGGCCTTGAGCACGCCGTTTTCGAGCAGCCACTTGCCTGCCGGCGAGCTTTCCTTGATGGAGCCGGCCGGGCTGATGTGGTCGGTCGTGACCGAATCGCCGAACACGCCCAGCGCGCGCGCGCCATGGATCGGCTTGATGTCGGCATTCGGCTCCATCGTGAAGCCTTCGAAGAACGGCGGCTCGGCGATGTACGTCGAACCCGGCCAATCGTAGACCTGGCCCTTCGAACCCTTGACCTTGGCCCACAGCGGGCTCGGGTCCTTCACCGTGTCGTAGTTCGCCTTGAAGGTCTTCGCGTTCATCGCGAACTTCATCAGCTTCTGGACTTCTTCGCTGGTCGGCCAAATGTCGCCCAGGAAGATCTCCTTTCCGCCACGGCCCTTGCCGACCGGCTCGGTCATCAGGTCGCGCGTGACGTTGCCGGCGATGGCGTAGGCCACGACCAGCGGCGGCGACGCCAGGAAGTTGGCGCGGATGTTCGGGTGAATGCGCGCTTCGAAGTTACGGTTGCCCGACAGTACGGCGGCAGCGACCATGTCGTTCTTCACGATCACGTCGTTCAGCTCGGCCGTCAGATCGCCAGCGTTACCGATACAGGTCGTGCAGCCGTAGGCCGCCACGCCAAAGCCCAACTTCTCGAGGTACGGCAGCAGGCCGGCCGCTTCGAGGTACTCGGTCACCACGCGGCTTCCCGGGGCGAGCGACGTCTTGATGTGCGGTGCGACCTTCAGGCCGGCTTCCACCGCCTTCTTGGCCAGCAGGCCGGCAGCGAGCAGCACGCTCGGGTTCGACGTGTTCGTGCATGACGTGATCGCCGCGATCAGCACGTCGCCGTTGTTCACGTCGATGCCGCCGGCGGTCTTGTAGGTCGTGTCGAACTGCGCTTCGGTCTTGTTGAAACCGTTCTCGGCGACCGGCTTCGTGAACAGGTCCTTGAACGTCGACTTCACGTTGCCGATTTCGATGCGGTCCTGCGGACGCTTCGGACCGGCCAGCGACGGTGCAACCGTGCCCAGATCCAGCGAGAGCGTCTTCGTGTAGTCGATGTCGTTCTTCTTCGGAATGCCGAACAGCTTCTGGGCCTTGAAGTACGATTCGAAGGCGTCGATTTCCGACTTCGTGCGCCCCGTGCCCTTGAAGTAGTCGATCGTCTTTTCGTCGACCGGGAAGAAGCCCATCGTGGCACCATATTCCGGCGCCATATTGGCGATGGTGGCGCGGTCCGGCAGCGCCAGGCTCGTCGTGCCTTCGCCGAAGAATTCGACGAACTTGCCGACGACCTTCTCGCGGCGCAGCATTTCCGTGATCGTCAGCACCAGATCGGTGGCGGTCACGCCTTCGCGCAGACGGCCCGTCAGCTCCACACCGACAACGTCAGGCGTGAGGAAGTACACCGGTTGACCCAGCATGCCGGCTTCCGCCTCGATGCCGCCCACCCCCCAGCCCACCACGCCGATACCGTTGATCATGGTCGTGTGGCTGTCGGTACCGACCAGGGTGTCCGGGTAGAACACGTGGTCCTTCTTGTGCACGCCACGTGCGAGGTACTCCAGGTTCACCTGGTGCACGATGCCATAGCCCGGTTGCACGACGCCGAATGTGTCGAACGCCTGCATCCCCCACTTCATGAACTGATAGCGTTCGTTGTTGCGCTGGAATTCCAGCTTCATGTTCAAGTCGAGCGCCTTCTTCTCGCGGAAGTGATCGATCGTGACCGAGTGGTCAACCACCAGATCCACCGGCACGAGCGGCTCGATGCGCTTCGGGTTCTTGCCCTGGCGCTCGGCAACGTTACGCATGGCGGCCAGGTCGGCCAGCAGCGGCACGCCCGTGAAATCCTGCAGCACGACGCGTGCCACGACGAACGGGATTTCGTCGACGCGCTCGGCATTCGGCTTCCAGTTGGCCAGCTGCTGGACGTGCGCCTCGGTGACCTTCTTGCCGTCGCAATTGCGCAGCACCGACTCGAGCACGATGCGGATCGACACCGGCAGGCGTTCGACGTTCACACCCAGGGCTTTACCCAGTTGGGGCAGCGAGTAGAACTTGCCTTTCTTGTTGCCGCCGAGCTTGAACTCTTTAAGCGTTTTGTGGAGGTTGTGGGCCATGATCTTTCCTTGAGTGATACAGAAAAACGAAGCGGTGGTAATGCCATTCAATGAAGCCCGGCATCGCAGGGGCGCCGGCGTGGGCGCCCCTGCGATGCCGGTACGGCGAGCGACCGGCGTAACCCGTACGCCGGGGACTGCATGTCATGCCGAGGCGGCAACAGGAAAGCGGCCGGCGCCTCGAGCGATCGATGTCAACCGAGCGTGGCTCAGTTGGTCACATTGATCAGTTGAACCGATTGCGTCGGGGCGAGCTTGTCGTGCTCCGCCATTTCGCGCGTCAAACACTCGTCGGCCAGTCGGCTGCCGCCATCACGGTGCGTAAACAGCATGGCCTTGGCCGGAATCACCACCAGATCCAAACCGCTGGCGGCGTCGTAGAAACGGTCTGCGCCGGTCGTCGTCTGTTGACGCGGCAGCTTGTAGTTGCGGCCTTCCCAGAACATGGTGAGCACCTGGTCGCGCTTCATGTCGCCCTTGATAAAGAGCTTCTCGTTTTCCTTGCAGCTCCAGAGTTCCGAACCGTCCACCGGTTGCACCGGCGCAGCGGCGACGGTCGCCTTCTTCTTGGCGGGCGCCCGCTTCAGCTTCTTCTTCGGTGCGGCCTTCTTGGCCGCAGTATGGCTGGCCGGTTCAGCGGCAAACGCGGCAGGCACAACGGCGGCAGAGCAGAGGGCGACCAACACGGTCAGGCAAAGCTTCTTCATGGTGAATCTCCAAACAATAGGTAAGGTGCGACAAAAACGCAGATTATCGTACGAAGTTTGCGTTGGTCGGCGTCACCATACAAATTTTTTCAATTCCTTCGTGCGAAGCGCCATCGGCGTCGGCGGTACGGACCGGCGTCGCTGAGCGGGGTGTTGCAGTGCGGAATTCGAGAGGGCGCGGGGCCGGACGGCGCTCGCGCGTGAAACCGTTGTCGAGCGAGGACATGACGGGTGTCGGGCGGGATGCTTGGCGAAGCCAACGCCGGGAACCATGCGGCGCGCTCGCTGCGGACATTGCGCGCTCACCGGTCGCCCGGTATGGCGCGCGGGGCACGGCAGTCAGGCGTGGCATTGGCTTGGCCAAGAAATCGCTCGGTGTTGCGTGACGTCGTGCCGGGGTCATAGCGCGATAGATGGCGCGGACCGTTGCGCAAAATGTCGTCACTGGGCTGCGGACGTTAGAGCCGTTCCGTCGATCGCGGGAGTTGCGCCGGCAGTGGGGGTAAGCCGCCGGCGCAGTTTCGGCCCCCGACGACGCTCATGACGCCGTCCGGGGTCGAGTCCCTGGGGGATTAGCCCAGCAGATGTGCCACGCCAGCGCGCTCTTCTTCGAGTTCGTTGAGCGTGAAGTTCATCTTTTCGCGCGAGTAAGCGTCGATCTCGAGGCCTTCCACGCGCTTGTACTTGCCGTTTTCGCAGATCACCGGCACGCCGTAGATCACGTCTTGCGGAATGCCGTACGAGCCGTCCGACGGGATACCCATCGTGACCCACTTGCCGTTCGAGCCCAGCACCCAGTCATGGATGTGGTCGATGGCCGCGTTGGCCGCCGAAGCGGCCGACGACAGGCCGCGGGCTTCGATGATGGCGGCGCCGCGCTTGCCAACCGTGGGCAGGAACACGTCGTTGTTCCACACGTCGTCGTTGATCATCGACTTGACGCTCTGGCCGTCGATCGTGGCGAAGCGGTAGTCGGCGTACATCGTCGGCGAGTGGTTGCCCCACACGGCCAGCTTCTCGATGCTCGCGACCGGCTTGCCGGTCTTGGCGGCGAGTTGCGACAGGGCGCGATTGTGGTCCAGGCGCAGCATCGCGGTGAAGTTTTCCTTCGGCAGGTTCGGTGCCGACTTCATGGCGATATAGGCGTTGGTGTTGGCCGGGTTGCCGACGACCAGCACCTTGACGTCACGCTTGGCGACTTCATCCAGGGCCTTGCCCTGCACCGTGAAGATTGCGCCGTTGGCTTCGAGCAGATCTTTGCGCTCCATGCCCTTCGAGCGCGGACGGGCACCCACCAGCAGGGCGACGTCGGCATCCTTGAAGGCGACCTTGGGGTCGTCGGTCACAACCACGCCGGCGAGCAGCGGGAATGCGCAGTCTTCCAGCTCCATCACAACGCCCTTGACGGCGGCTTGAGCTTGCGGGAGGTCGAGCAGTTGCAGGATGACGGGCTGATCCTTGCCGAGCATGTCGCCATTGGCGATGCGGAACAGCAGGGAATAGCCGATTTGGCCAGCGGCGCCGGTGACGGCGACACGCATTGCGGGTTTTGCCATGAGAATCTCTCCAGACGTGTACAAATTCCTGCGAAGCTCGGAGTAAGCTCGCCGTCCGGGTGGCATTTTCGCCAGGCTGACAGCGCCGCGTCACACAAAGCCCCTAAAATTCCTTGACCTACGGAAGCTTGCGGGCTGCGGGGTCGACTGCCGTGAATAAGTGCGAAGCGCCGGACTCTCTTATAAGATAGCCGTGCTGCGTCTGCAGGCCCCTGTTAGCCCGCGCCAGTGTAGGAGTCGCCACAACGAATGTCAACTGTATCTTATGTCTTATATAAGACATAGGATTATTGCTGTTATTCGATAGACGAAGGTCTTGATTTGTGGTCAAATCGCCGCCATGAATGCGAATGTTCGCGACACATCCAACCCCACGACGCCTGTCGATGCTCCGCAGCGACCGGACAGCGCGCGTGACGCCGCACCGGCCTCCCAGGCCCCGCAGAATGCGGCTTCGGCAGGAGCGTCGCCGACCTTCAGCCCGCTGTACCAGCAGATCAAGGGGCTCATTACCCAGGGTCTGCAAGCCGGCGAATGGAAGCCCGGCGAAATCATTCCCAGCGAAGTCGAGCTGGCCGCCCGTTTCAAGGTGAGCCAGGGAACGGTGCGCAAAGCCATCGACGAACTGGCCGCAGAAAACCTGCTTGTGCGCCGTCAGGGGCGCGGCACGTTTGTCGCGACCCATCACGAGGACCGGGTGCAGTTCCGGTTTCTGCGACTCGCGCCCGATTCGGGCGAACCCCATCACCCGCCCAGCCGCCTGATCGAGTGCCGCCGTATGCGTGCACCGGCGGAAATCGCGCGCCAGCTCGATTTGCGCGCGGGCGATGGCGTCATTCTGATCCGCCGCATGCTGGATTTCTCGGACCGTCCCACGGTGCTCGACGAAATCTGGTTGCCGGGCGCGCTGTTCCGCGGCCTGACGGCGGAAAGGTTGAATGAATACAAGGGGCCGATGTACGGCCTGTTCGAAGATGAATTCGGCACACGCATGATCCGCGCCGTGGAAAAAGTTCGCGCCGTGGCCGCGGACGACATGACCGCCGATCTGCTCAAGGTGCCGAAGGGGTTTCCGCTGTTGAGCGTCGAGCGCGTTTCCTACACTTACGGGGACAAGCCGGTGGAAGTGCGCCGGGGCTGGTACGTGACGACGGAACATCATTACCAGAACGAATTGAGTTGACGCATTGAGAGGGTGGCGACTTCCCAGGGGCGAGCCGGCGTCGTGGCCGGCGAGTGCCTGAAAGTCCAGGCATGAGCGGCGGCGGAGTGCGTGCTGTCGGCAGGAATTTCCGGAGCATTGGAACCGGTATGGTGCAACGCACTAGAATCGGCGCTAAAATCTGGGGCTGATGTAACTACATGGGGTCTAGCATGGCTGAAGTGGTAAAAAAAGAGCGGCCAGTCTACAGGAATATCGGTATTGGACAGATTGTCTCGTACCGTCTCCCGCTGGCTGGGATCGTGTCCATTCTGCACCGTATTAGCGGTGTGATCTTGTTCCTTCTGTTGCCGTTCGCGCTTTATTTGTTCGAACAGAGCCTCACGTCGGAACTCAGCTTCGACGTTCTGCGAAGCATCGCCTCCAACTGGTTTGTCAAACTTGTCATCCTGGCACTGTCGTGGGGCTTCCTGCAGCACTTCTGCGCCGGCGTGCGCCATCTGCGCATGGACTTCAATCACGACGCCGTGAGCAAGGAAGGCGGCAAGAATTCGGCCGTGGTCGTGCTGGTCGTGTCGCTGGTGCTGACGCTGGCCGTCGCCCTCAAGCTGTTCGGAGCGTTCTAAGATGGCACAGAACAATATCGGTTCGAAGCGCCTGGTCGTCGGCGCCCACTACGGCCTGCGCGACTGGATGGCGCAGCGTCTGACCGCGGTCATCATGGCCGTGTACACCGTGATCCTGCTGGTGTGGTTCTTCACCGCCAAGGATTTCTCCTACGAAGGCTGGGCAAGCATCTTCTCGCATCAGTGGATGAAGCTGGCGACGTTCGTCACGCTGCTCGCGGTGTTCTATCACGCGTGGGTCGGTGTGCGCGACATCTGGATGGACTACGTCAAGCCGGTCGGTGTGCGACTGGCGCTGTACACGTTGACGATCGTCTGGCTGCTGGCGTGTGCTGGCTACGCCGCGCAGATTCTGTGGAGAGTGTAAAGAATGGCTGCAATTAAAAATTCGCTGCCGCGTCGCCGCTTTGACGTTGTCATCGTGGGCGCAGGTGGTTCGGGCATGCGCGCGTCGCTGCAACTGGCCAAGGCCGGTCTGTCGGTCGCCGTGCTGTCCAAGGTGTTCCCCACCCGTTCGCATACCGTGGCCGCTCAGGGCGGCATTGGCGCCTCGCTCGGCAACATGAGCGAAGACAACTGGCACTACCACTTCTACGACACCATCAAGGGCTCCGACTGGCTCGGCGACCAGGATGCGATCGAGTTCATGTGCCGTCAGGCGCCGAACGCCGTCTACGAACTGGAACACTTCGGCATGCCGTTCGACCGTAACGCGGACGGCACGATCTACCAGCGTCCGTTCGGCGGTCACACGGCCAATTACGGCGAGAAGCCGGTCCAGCGCGCTTGCGCGGCCGCCGACCGTACCGGTCACGCGCTGCTGCACACGCTGTATCAGCAGAACGTGGCGGCCAAGACCCACTTCTTCGTGGAGTGGATGGCGCTCGACCTGATTCGCAACGAAGACGGTGATGTGCTGGGCGTGTCGGCGCTCGAGCTCGAAACCGGCGAAGTCTACCTGCTTGAAGCCAAGTGCACGCTGTTCGCCACCGGCGGTGCCGGCCGTGTGTATGCCGCCTCGACCAACGCGTTCATCAACACCGGCGACGGTCTTGGCATGGCCGCGCGTGCGGGCATTCCGCTCGAAGACATGGAATTCTGGCAATTCCACCCGACCGGCGTGGCCGGCGCGGGCGTGCTGATTACCGAAGGTGTTCGCGGTGAGGGCGGTATTCTGCGCAACTCGAACGGCGAGCGCTTCATGGAGCGCTATGCCCCGACGCTGAAGGATCTGGCGCCGCGTGACTTCGTGTCGCGTTCGATGGACCAGGAAATCAAGGAAGGCCGTGGCTGCGGCCCGAATGGCGACTACGTGCTGCTCGACCTCTCGCACATCGGTGCCGAGACGATCATGAAGCGCCTGCCGTCGATTCGCGAAATCGCCCTGAAGTTCGCCAACGTCGACGCGATCAAGGAACCGATCCCCGTCGTGCCGACCATCCACTACCAGATGGGTGGCATTCCGACGAACTACAACGGCCAGGTTGTCGTGCAGCAGAACGGCGAATCGACCCCGGTCAACGGCTTCTACGCCGTGGGCGAGTGCTCCTGCGTGTCGGTCCACGGTGCCAACCGTCTGGGCACGAACTCGCTGCTCGACCTCGTGGTGTTCGGCCGTGCGGCCGGCAACCACATCGTCGACTTCGTGAAGAGCCACGGCGAGCACAAGCCGCTGCCCGCCGATGCCGGCGACAACGCCATGGCGCGTCTGGGCCGTCTGGAAGCCTCCAGCACGGGCGAGTACGCACAGGACATCGCCAACGACATCCGCGCGACGATGCAGAAGCACGCCGGCGTGTTCCGTACGTCCGACCTGCTCAAGGAAGGCGTGGACGAGATCAAGCAAGTGGCCGAGCGCGTGTCGCACGTTCACCTGAAGGACAAGTCGAAGGTGTTCAACACGGCGCGCATGGAAGCGCTGGAAGTGGACAACCTGATCGAAGTGGCCAAGGCCACCATGATCGCAGCCGAAGCCCGCAAGGAAAGCCGTGGCGCGCACGCGCACAGCGATTATCCGGAGCGCGACGACGCCAACTGGATGCGCCACTCGCTGTTTTTCAGCGAAGGCAACCGTCTGGATTACAAGCCGGTGCAGTTGAAGCCGCTGACCGTCGACTCGGTTCCGCCCAAGGCGCGGACGTTCTAAGGGATTCGCAAGATCATGAAACGTATTTTTGAAGTCTACCGCTACGATCCGGACAAGGATGCCGCACCGTACATGCAGACCTACGAGGTCGAACTCGACGGTCATGAGCGCATGTTGCTCGATGCGCTGGTCAAGCTCAAGAAGCTCGATGAAGGCATCGCGTTCCGCCGCTCGTGCCGCGAAGGCGTGTGCGGCTCGGATGCGATGAACATCAACGGCAAGAACGGTCTGGCCTGCCTGACCAACATGAACGATCTGCCGAACAAGATCGTGCTCAAGCCGCTGCCGGGGCTGCCCGTCATTCGCGATCTGATCGTCGACATGACGCACTTCTTCAACCAGTACCACTCGATCAAGCCGTACCTGATCAACCCCGAGCCGGCACCGGAGAAGGAGCGTCTGCAGTCGCCCGAACAGCGCGATGAGCTCGATGGTCTGTACGAATGCATTCTGTGCGCGTCGTGCTCCACGTCGTGCCCGAGCTTCTGGTGGAACCCGGACAAGTTCGTCGGTCCGGCTGGTCTTCTGCAGGCGTACCGCTTTATTGCGGATAGCCGCGACACGGCTACCGGCGAGCGTCTGGACAACCTGGAAGATCCGTACCGCCTATTCCGCTGCCACACGATCATGAACTGCGTGGATGTGTGCCCGAAGGGTCTGAACCCGACGAAGGCCATCGGCAAGATCAAGGAGCTGATGGTGCGTCGCGCCGTCTGACCTAGCGATCATGCCGGATATCAATCACCAGTCCGATCCGGTCAAACGTGCCCGCCTGCGTTGGCGGGCACGCCGCGGTTTGCTGGAAAACGACCTCATTCTCGAACGCTTCTTCGCGAAGTACGAAGCCTCGATGACCGACGAGGATGTGGGCGCCCTCACCAGGTTGCTCGATTTGAGCGACAACGATTTGATGGATCTGCTGCTAGCGCGTAAAGAGCCCGACGCGGATCTGGACGGGCCGGACGTGCAGCGCCTGCTGGCGCTTTTGCGTGCCGTGTAGGGGTTTAAGTATTTTTTTGAGGAAGCGATATGACTCCGTCTGATGTTAAAGCCACCCTATCTTTCTCTGACGGTTCGCCCAGCGTCGAACTGCCGATCTATCAGGGAACGATGGGCCCGGATGTAATCGATATCCGCAAGCTGTACGGCCAGACCGGCAAGTTTACGTATGACCCGGGCTTCATGTCGACGGCGGCGTGCAATTCCGCCATCACGTACATCGATGGCGACAAGGGCGAGCTGCTGTATCGCGGCTACCCGATCGAGCAGTTGGCCACCCACTGCGACTTCCTCGAGAGCTCCTATCTGCTGCTCAAGGGCGAACTGCCGAACGCCCAGCAGAAGGACGAATTCGTCAAGACCGTGACCCGTCACACGATGGTGCACGAGCAGATGAATTTCTTCTTCCGCGGTTTCCGCCGTGACGCGCACCCGATGGCTGTGCTGACGGGTTCGGTCGGCGCCTTGTCGGCGTTTTATCACGACTCGCTGGACATCAACAATCCGACGCACCGCGAAGTCTCGGCCATCCGCCTGATCGCCAAGCTGCCGACGCTCGTTGCGATGGCGTACAAGTACAGCATCGGCCAGCCGTTCGTGTATCCGCGCAACGACTTGTCGTACAGCGCGAACTTCATGCGCATGATGTTCGCGAACCCGTGCGAAGAGTATGAGGTCAACGACGTGCTGGTGCGCGCCCTCGACCGCATCCTGATCCTGCACGCCGATCACGAGCAGAACGCCTCCACGTCGACCGTGCGTCTGGCCGGTTCGTCGGGCGCCAACCCGTTCGCCTGTATCGCTGCCGGTATCGCGTGTCTGTGGGGCCCGGCGCACGGTGGTGCGAACGAAGCCGCGCTGACCATGCTCGAGCAGATCGGTTCGCCCGACAAGATCCCCGAATTCATCAAGCAGGTGAAGGACAAGAACTCGGGCGTGAAGCTCATGGGCTTCGGTCACCGTGTGTACAAGAACTACGACCCGCGCGCCAAGCTCATGCGCGAGACGTGCTACGAAGTGCTCAACGAACTGGGCCTGCACGACGACCCGCTGTTCAAGCTGGCCATGCAGCTCGAGAAGATCGCGCTGGAAGACGAATACTTCGTGTCGCGCAAGCTGTACCCGAACGTCGACTTCTATTCGGGTATCGTTCAGCGCGCGCTGGGCATCCCGACGTCGATGTTCACCTGCATCTTCGCACTGGCCCGTACCGTGGGCTGGATCGCGCAGTGGAACGAAATGATCGGTGAGCCGGACCAAAAGATTGGTCGTCCGCGTCAGCTGTTCATCGGCCACACGCCGCGCGAAGTCGCGACCATCGACAAGCGCTAAGCCTGTCGGAGGCGTTCGGCACGGCGCCTCCTTGCCGTGCCGGCACTGCAACCTTGCCGAAACGGCAAGGCGGTGCGGCGCCGCAACGAGCCCTCGTTGCGCTATATTCGAAGCCACGGCACAAGCTGCCGTGATTCGCACAAATCCCCGGTTGATCGTGCGTTTACCGCCCGGTTTCCCGGGGATTTCGTATTCCGCCGGCGCGAAAGCGCTATGGCATAATCAAAAGTTCACGGAACGACGTTTGTTCCTACAACGATATTTAGCCCCGCGTTTTTATCATGGCCAAGACGCTGTATGACAAATTGTGGGATGCACATGTCGTGCATACCGAGGACGATGGCACTACGTTGCTCTACATCGACCGTCATCTGTTGCACGAGGTGACCAGTCCGCAGGCGTTTGAGGGGCTAAAACTCGCGCAGCGTCCGGTCTGGCGACTGTCTGCCAACCTCGCGGTGTCGGATCACAATGTGCCGACCACCGACCGCACGCAAGGTATCGCCGATCCGATTTCGCGTCTGCAGGTCGACACGCTCGACAACAACTGCGACAGCTTCGGCATCACCCAATTCAAGATGAACGACCTGCGTCAGGGCATCGTGCACGTGATCGGCCCGGAGCAGGGCGCCACGCTGCCCGGCATGACGGTGGTCTGCGGCGATTCGCATACGTCCACGCACGGCGCGTTCGGCGCACTGGCGTTCGGCATCGGCACGTCTGAAGTCGAGCACACGCTCGCCACGCAGACGCTGCTCATGAAGAAGAGCAAGAACATGCTCGTGAAGGTCGAAGGCACGCTGCCGCGCGGTTGTTCCGCCAAGGACATCGTGCTGGCCGTCATCGGCAAGATCGGCACGGCCGGCGGCACGGGCTTCACGATCGAATTCGCCGGCTCGGCGATCCGCTCGCTCACGATGGAAGGCCGAATGACCGTGTGCAACATGGCCATCGAGGCCGGTGCGCGTGCCGGTCTGGTGGCGGTGGACGACACGACGATCCAGTACGTGAAGGGCCGTCCGTTTGCGCCCGCGGGCGTGGAATTCCAGCAGGCCGAAGCCTACTGGCGTACGTTCCACACCGATCCGGGCGCCGCGTTCGACCATGTGGTCGAGATCGACGCGAACACGTTGCGCCCGCAAGTGAGCTGGGGCACGTCGCCGGAGATGGTCGTGAGTATCGAAGACCGTGTGCCGGATCCCGAGAAGGAAAAGGACCCGGTCAAGCGCAGTGCCATGGAGCGCGCGCTCGAGTACATGGCGCTGACGCCGAACACGCCGATGGCCAGTGTCAACGTCGACAAGGTGTTCATTGGCTCGTGCACCAACTCGCGTATCGAAGATATCCGCGCGGCGGCTTACGTCGTGAAGAAGCTCGGCCGCCGTGTGGCGCCGAACGTGCGTCTGGCGATGGTCGTGCCGGGGTCGGGGCTGGTAAAGCATCAGGCCGAGCAGGAAGGGCTGGATCAGGTCTTCAAGGCCGCCGGCTTCGAATGGCGCGAGCCGGGCTGCTCGATGTGTCTGGCGATGAACGCCGACCGTCTGGAGCCGGGCGAGCGTTGCGCCTCGACCTCGAATCGTAACTTCGAAGGGCGTCAGGGCGCGGGCGGGCGTACGCACCTCGTGAGTCCGGCGATGGCCGCGGCCGCCGCCATCGAAGGCCATTTCGTCGACGTGCGTCGTCTGGTCTGACGCACTCGCATCGATATAACCGTCGTTTGACATCGACTTTGACAGAGAAAAAACCATGAAGAAACTGTGGATGCTGATCGGTGCGGTGCTGGTGCTGGGCGTGTCGGGCTGCAACACGATGGCGGGCCTTGGCAAGGATACGCAAGCCGCTGGCTCGGCCCTCGAAAACGCCGCGAAGAAGTGATGCGACGGTGCGCATCGCGCGGGCAATCGCCGCGCGTGCGCACCGATGAAATTTCCGGTTTTGACGGCCAGGGCGCTTCGCAACCGGCCGCAGCCGAACTGTTTTGATCAGGTGGTTCGTGATGGAAAAATTTACCGTCCATACGGGGTTGGTGGCGCCGCTGGATCGCGAAAACGTCGATACCGACGCGATCATCCCCAAGCAATTCCTGAAGTCGATCAAGCGCACGGGCTTCGGCCAGAACCTGTTCGACGAGTGGCGTTATCTCGATGTCGGCCAGCCGGGCCAGGATTGCAGCGGGCGTCCGCTCAACCCGAACTTCGTGCTCAACCAGCCGCGTTATCAGGGCGCCACGGTGCTGCTCGCACGCAAGAACTTCGGCTGCGGCAGCTCGCGTGAGCACGCCCCGTGGGCGTTGCAGCAGTTCGGCTTCCGCGCGGTCATCGCGCCGAGCTTCGCCGACATCTTCTTCAACAACTGCTACAAGAACGGGCTGTTGCCTATCGCGTTGTCGGAGATGCAGGTCGATCATCTGTTCAACGAGACTGCCGCGTTCAACGGCTTTCAGGTGACCATCGATCTGGACAAGCAAGCGGTGATGACGCCCGACGGTCGCGCTTACGAGTTCGACATCGCGCCGTTCCGCAAGTACTGCATGTTGAACGGTTTCGACGACATTGGCCTGACGCTGCGTCACGCCGACAAGATTCGCGCCTACGAGGCCGAGCGGCTCGCCAAGCAGCCGTGGCTCGCAACGCGCCTGCCGGGCTGAGGCCCGCGCACTCAAGGAGATCGCATGAAAATTGCAGTGTTGCCGGGTGACGGCATTGGTCCGGAAATCGTGACGGAAGCGGTCAATGTGCTTAACGCACTTGGCGAGACGTTTGAACTGGAAGAAGCGCCCGTGGGCGGCGCGGGCTACGAGGCGGCGGGTCATCCGCTGCCGGACGCCACGCTCAAGCTCGCCAAGGAAGCGGATGCCATTCTGTTCGGCGCCGTGGGCGACTGGAAATACGATTCGCTCGAGCGCGCACTGCGTCCCGAGCAGGCGATTCTGGGGCTGCGCAAGCATCTGCAGCTGTTCGCCAACTTCCGTCCGGCCATCCTGTACAAGGAACTGGCCGACGCATCGAGCCTGAAGCCGGAAATCGTGGCAGGGCTCGATATCCTGATCATTCGCGAGCTGAACGGCGACATCTACTTCGGCCAGCCGAAGGGCTTCCGCCAGTCGCCGGACGGCGCTTTCGAAGGCGCGCGCGAAGGTTTTGATACCATGCGGTATAGCGTGCCGGAAGTGGAGCGCATCGCGCACGTGGCGTTTCAGGCCGCGGCCAAGCGCGACAAGCGTTTGTGCTCGGTGGACAAGGCCAACGTGCTCGAGACGTCGCAACTGTGGCGCGACACCATGATCGAGGTCGCCAAGCAGTATCCGGAGGTCGAACTCTCGCATATGTACGTCGACAATGCCGCGATGCAACTGGTCAAGGCGCCGAAGAATTTCGACGTCGTGGTGACCGGCAACATGTTCGGCGATATTCTGTCGGACGAGGCCGCGATGCTCACGGGGTCGATCGGCATGCTGCCGTCGGCGTCGCTGGATGCCAATAACAAGGGGCTGTACGAGCCGTCGCACGGTTCGGCGCCCGATATCGCCGGCAAGGGTGTCGCCAATCCGTTGGCTACGATCCTGTCGGCGGCCATGATGCTGCGTTACACGCTGGGCCGCGCGGAACAGGCTGATCGCGTGGAAAATGCAGTGAAGAAGGTGCTGGCGCAAGGTCTGCGCACGCCGGACATCTGGCAGGAAGGCGCGACCAAGGTCGGTACGCGCGAGATGGGTGCGGCAGTGGTTGCCGCGCTATAACGTTGACGGGGCGTCGTGAGACGCCCCTCGGCGCAATTGCAACGATAAGAGAGTGGATAAATGAAAACCGTAGGTCTGGTAGGTTGGCGGGGCATGGTCGGTTCGGTTCTGATGCAGCGCATGCAACAGGAGAACGACTTCGCCTTGATCGAGCCGGTGTTTTTCAGCACCAGCAACGCGGGCGGAAAAGCCCCGTCGATGGCGAAGAACGAGACTTCGCTGAAAGACGCCAATGATGTCAACGAGCTGAAGAAGTGCGACATCATCATTACCTGCCAGGGCGGTGATTACACGACCGAGATCTTCCCGAAGCTGCGCGCGGCGGGCTGGAGCGGCTATTGGATCGACGCGGCCTCGACGCTGCGCATGAAGGACGATGCGATCATCGTTCTCGATCCGGTCAACCTCGACGTGATCAAGCACTCGCTCAGCAAGGGCACCAAGAACTTCGTTGGCGGCAACTGCACGGTGAGCTGCATGCTGATGGGGCTGGGCGGTCTGTTCCAGCACGGTCTGGTCGACTGGCTCACGTCGATGACGTATCAGGCGGCATCGGGCGGCGGCGCGCAGCACATGCGCGAGCTGCTCACGCAGTTCGGCAGCATCAACGCCGAAGTCAAGTCGCTGCTGGACGATCCGCACTCGGCCATTCTCGAAATCGACCGCAAGGTGCTCGCAAAGCAGCACGCGCTCACGGCCGACGAGACCCAGCAGTTTGGCGTGCCGCTGGGCGGCAACCTGATTCCCTGGATCGACAAGGATCTGGGCAACGGTCAGTCGAAGGAAGAATGGAAGGGCGGCGCCGAGACCAACAAGATCCTGGGGCTGGGCGACGGTTTCCCGAACACCCGCGCCATTCCGGTGGACGGTCTGTGCGTGCGCATCGGCGCGATGCGCTGCCACAGCCAGGCGCTGACCATCAAGTTGACCAAGGATGTGCCGTTAGACGAGCTGACGGACATCATCGGCCAGGCCAATGACTGGGTGAAGGTCGTGCCGAACACGCGCGAGGCGTCGATGACCGATTTGACGCCTGCGGCCGTGACCGGCACGATGACGATTCCGGTCGGTCGCCTGCGCAAGATGTCGATGGGGCCGGAGTATCTGTCGGCGTTTACCGTCGGCGATCAACTGTTGTGGGGCGCGGCGGAACCGTTGCGCCGCATGCTGCGAATCCTGCTCGACGCTTGAGCGTCGCAGCGCATCGGTAAGGCGTGAAGAACGGCGGCCCGCGAGGCCGCCGTCCGCGCTTTGGGAGGCACCCCTTGTAGCCGGGGCGGCCAGTGACAAACGACTGACAGGCCTGACAAGACACAGTGCGGAAATACTCGATCGGCAAGCGTGCAAACTCGTCCCGTAATGCGTTCCGCCTGAGCGCGGCAGCGGCCGTCTTGTGGAGCCTCGGGCTGCTCAACGCCGGTGCGGCGGAGTTCGGCCCGCAGCAGGTGCGCTCGGGCCCGGGCCAGCCGTTGCGTGCTGTCATCGTGCTGGGCAACGTGTCGCAGGCGGAAGCCGACGGATTGTCGGTGAAGCTCGCGCCGCGCGACGCGTTCAAGCAGGCCGGTCTGCGCTACGACCCCACGCTCGAGAAGCTTTCCGTCTCGGTCTCGCCAACGGCGGGGCGCGCGCCCGGTTACAGCGGCACGTATCTCGTGCATGTCGATTCGGCCGAGCCGATCAGTACGTCGTTCCTCGACCTGTTGCTGGTGCTCGAATGGCGCACCGGCCGTCAGTCCAATGCCGTGACGCTGTCCGCCATCCCGGAAGCGAGCGCGACCCAGGCCCAGGCCGTCGTGCCCGCAGCGGCGGCGAGTCAGGCCCCGCCCGCGGCGTCTCCCGCGTCCACCGCGCCCGCCTTGTCCACCTCCGCGTCCGCAACCTCTGCCCAGCCGGGCAAGGCGTCTGCCGTCGGCGTCGGGGGCGAGCGCAAGGTGGGGCATGGCGAATCGCTGTCGTCGATTGCCCGTGAATTCACGGGCGGCGAAGGCGGGGTGACGCTGGCGCAGATGATGAGCGCGCTGTTCGAGGCAAACCGCTCCGCGTTCATCGGCAACGATCCGAATCGACTGCGTCAGGGGGCGACGCTCACGCGTCCGTCCGACGCGCAGGTGCAAGGCATTCCTCCCGCGCAAGCCCGCAAGTTCGTGTCGGCGGCACGGGAACAGTTCGACGCGTATCGCGCGCGGCTGGCCGAATCGACGGCGCAGCAGGCAGCACCGGCCGGTGGCCGCAGTGCACAGGGCGCGATCGAAGCGGGCAAGGCACCGCAAGCTGCCACGCCCGCGACACGCGATGAATTGAAGCTGTCGCGACCCGGTAAGGGAGGGGCGGGCGGCACGGCCGGTCGAACCGGCGGCAGCGAAGAAGCACAAATCGCCCAGGGCAAGGCGCAGGCCGAGGCTCAGGGCAGGGTGAACGAGTTGCAGAAGAACGTTGCAGATCTCCAGAAGTTGTTGGCGATGAAGAATCAAGCCGTCGCCAACCTGGAGCAGCAGGCCGCCACCGCTTCGGGGGCGACTGCGCAGGAAAAGACGGCGAAACCGGCCGGCGGCACGACGACGGCTGCGGCGGCAGCGGCCAAGACGGCAACGAATTCCGCCAACGGCAATGGCACTAACGAAACCGACGCCGGTGTGCGCGCTGACAGTGCGGCTGCGACGGGCGTCGCTGCTTCGGGGGCTGCCGTGACCGAGGCCGCGGTGGCTGCCTCCGCCGCATCGGCGAGCACGGCGGCATCGGAGGCGGCGGCTGCGGTGGCGGTCCCCGCAAGCGACGTCGTCGCGACGACGTCGGCCAGTGCCGCGGTTGCGCCAGCGAAGCCGGCGCCGAATGGCGCGATGAATTGGCGTGCCGTGAGCCAGAATCCTTACGTGCTGCCGGGCGCTGGCGCGCTGGTGGTGCTGCTCGGCCTGTGGGCACTGTTGCGCCGCCGTCGCGCGGCGGCACCGGTGGGGCAGCCCGGGCCGTATGACGACGGGCGTGATATGCCTGACGACCACGAGGGCCACGATGTGCCGCATGACGGTGCACCTGGCGCCACGCAGGCGTCGGACGGCGTGGCGGTGGCGGCTGCGGGTGCCGCAGGCGCCGCGGCACTGTACGCGGCCAATCAAGCGCAAGCCGAAGCGCGGCAGCCAGCGGCCGACGATGCCTGGTCGGCATCGGACGAGGGCGTTGCCGCCGTCCACGCGATTCAGCACGAGTCTGCGGTGGACGAAGCCGGTGGACCCGATGCGTGGAACGCTGAGCCAGTGGCCCTGAACGACGAGTCCGTCGACGAGCATGACGAAGGTCGCGATGTGTTGCCGGTGTCGTCGGCCTCCGTGGCATCGTCTGAAGCGGTGGCTGAGCCGTTCGTGGGCGATGCGACGGCCCCTTCGCAGGAAACACCAGCCGAAGCCGCCAGCGAGCCGGAAATCGATTGGGGCGCTGCGTTTGCCGAGGAAGCCGGCAAGGCGGCCGGGGACTCCCACGAAGCGCCCGCCGCTCATGACGACTCGGCGGCTGCCACCTTGTCGGCGCTCGAAGCGCTGGGTGCCGCCGCCGCTGTCGGCGGTGCTGCCGCCACGTCGGTGTCTGCGCCTGAGTCAAACATTTCCGCGCCGGCCGAGCCCGTCGACGCTTCGCTCGACGGCAGCGTAGCCGGCATGCTGGGCGATCTGGATCTGGCGATCCCGGGACAGGCGGCGCATGTAGGCACGATTTCGAGCGATGCCTTGCCGTCGCTCTCGAAGGGAATGGGTTCGGTGCAGTTCAAGATGGCGCCGATGGACGATCCGCTGCGCTCGCATGCGAGCGCGGACGAGGAGGCATTCGACGAGCCGGATGGCGAACTGAGCGATGCAGACTTCGACGCCGCGATGCAGCAGGCCAGTCACTCGCCCGTCGCGTCGCGCAGCTATACGGACACCGCGCACGAGGCACCCTCGCTCAAGCCGTTGTCGTTCGATCTATCGGACTTTAGCCTCGATCTCAAGGGCGACGACGCGCAGGCGAGCCCGGCGTTCGTGAGCGCGCCGACGCTGGCAACCGATATCGGAACGGAAGCCCTGATCGAGCACGAGGTGCTGCATGCCCCGGCGCCGGAAACGCCGTATGCGGCCGAACCTGCGGCGCCGCAAGTGCCGCAATCGGTTGCGCCGGTGCCCGCCGTGCCGGCGTCACCCGTCGCCGCGGCGTCCGTCGAGCCGGGCGTCCCGGATGAATACCATACGAAGCTGGAGCTGGCCACTGCGTATCAGACCATCGGTGACGACGAAGGCGCACGCGAACTGCTCGAAGAGGTGATTGCCGGTGGCGACGCCGCGCAGCAGTCCGTCGCCCGCACACGGCTCGCCGAGCTTGGCAAGTGACGCCGGGAAGTTGACGCCACGACAGGCTGACGAACCCACCACAGATTGACCGTAGTTTGGGGCGCTCGTAGGTTGAGCGCCCATTTTTCTTTTTCATATGCGAATCGCACTGGGCATCCATTACGACGGCACGGCGTTCTCCGGCTGGCAATCGCAGCCGCATGGCAACACCGTGCAACAGACGCTCGAAGCCGCGTTGCGGGAATTCGGCGGCGTTGCGCTGCCCACGACCGTCGCGGGCCGCACCGATACCGGTGTGCACGGCATCGGTCAGGTGGCCCATTTCGACACCGACCTGGACCGCGCCATGTTCTCGTGGGTGCGCGGCGTCAACGCGTTTCTGCCCAAGTCGGTCGCGGTGCAATGGGCGCAGGCGATGCCGGACGATTTCCACGCCCGCTTTACCGCCTTCGAGCGCACGTATTTCTATGTGCTGTACGTGCATCCCGTGCGCTCACCCTTGCTCGACGGCCGATGCGGCTGGTTGCACACGCCGCTCGATCTCGAAGCGATGCGTGCCGCGAGCCAGGTGCTGGTCGGCGAGCACGACTTCTCGGCGTTCCGCTCGTCCGAGTGTCAGGCCAAGACGCCGGTGAAACATCTGTACGCCATCGACATCGAGCGGCATGGGCACTTCTTTGTGTTCCGCTTTCGGGCGAGCGCGTTCCTGCATCACATGGTGCGCAACATCATGGGCTGTCTGGTCGCCGTGGGCCGCGGGCGTCAGCCGGCCAGTTGGATGACGGATGTGCTCGCGAGTCTCGACCGTCGTCAGGCCGCCCCGACGTTCATGCCGGACGGGCTGTATCTGGCGCGGGTGGGGTATCCTGAGCGTTTCGCGGTCCCCGAGCCCAACTGGGCTGCGTGGCCGTTCCCGATGCCGTGGGCAAGTTCATGAAATCCCGTACTCGAATCAAGATCTGCGGCCTGTCGCAGCCGGCCGACATCGATCACGCGGTGGCGCTGGGCGTCGACGCCATCGGCCTCGTCTTCTACCCGCCGAGCCCGCGCTACGTGGATCTGGCGCGCGCGGCCGAGCTGGCCCGCCGGGTGCCGCCGTACGTGAGTCTGGTCGGCCTGTTCGTGAACGCGACGGCCGATGAGATCGCCCGGACGGTCGAGGCCGTGCCGCTCACCGCGCTGCAGTTCCATGGCGACGAAACGCCGGCGCAGTGCGCGGTGTTGGCGGCCGCGGCGGGCAACCGTCCGTACATGCGCGCCATGCGTATCGGCCCGGAAACGAAAGACAGCGGCGATTTGCTACAATTCGCCAATGCATACACCGCCGCGCAAGGCATCTTGCTCGATGCCCTGGTCGAGGGCTACGGCGGTGGGGGAAAGGTTTTCGATTGGTCACTTATTCCAAAAGACATCGCGCGTCGGGCCGTTTTGAGTGGTGGCTTGAGCGCACACAACGTTGCTGAAGCCATCGGCCGGGTGACGCCTTACGCCGTCGACGTGTCGAGCGGTGTGGAGGCGTCGCGTGGCGTGAAGGATCACGCCCGCATGACGGCGTTCGTGCACGCAGTGCGTGCCGCCGACGCCGAATGAGCAACCCGCCGGCGCGCCCCGCCTGGGCCGCGCACCGGTACTGCGAAGAGTGACAACCATGTACGATTTTCCTGACGCCCGCGGCCATTTCGGTCCGTACGGCGGTGTCTTTGTGGCCGAGACGCTGATTCACGCCCTCGACGAGTTGCGCGAGGCCTATGCGAAGTACCAGCACGATCCGGCCTTCCTCGAAGAATTCCATTACGAACTGAAGCACTACGTCGGCCGTCCGTCGCCGATCTATCACGCCAAGCGCTGGAGCCAGGAACTGGGCGGCGCGCAGGTGTACCTCAAGCGCGAAGACCTGAACCATACCGGCGCGCACAAGGTGAACAACGTGATCGGGCAGGCGTTGCTGGCGCGTCGCATGGGCAAGCGCCGCGTGATTGCGGAGACCGGCGCCGGCCAGCACGGCGTGGCGACGGCCACCATTGCCGCGCGCTTCGGCATGGAGTGTGTGGTCTACATGGGCTCGGAAGACGTCAAGCGTCAGGCGGCCAACGTCTACCGTATGCAACTGCTGGGCGCGACCGTGGTGCCGGTGGAATCGGGTTCGAAGACCCTCAAGGACGCGCTCAACGAAGCCATGCGCGACTGGGTGACCAATGTCGAGAGCACGTTCTACATCATCGGCACGGTGGCCGGGCCGCATCCGTACCCGATGCTCGTGCGCGATTTCCAGAGCGTGATCGGCGAAGAGTGCAAGGTGCAGATGCCCGAGCTGGCCGGCCGTCAGCCGGATTATGTGCTCGCCTGCGTCGGTGGCGGCTCGAACGCCATGGGTATTTTCTACCCGTATATCGACGTTCCGGACGTCAAGCTGGTGGGTGTGGAAGCGGCGGGCGACGGTATCGAGACCGGCCGCCATGCGGCGTCGATCATCGGTGGCACGCCCGGTGTGCTCCATGGCAACCGCACCTATCTGCTGCAGGACGCCAATGGTCAGATCACCGAGACGCATTCGATCTCGGCAGGGCTGGACTACCCGGGGGTGGGCCCGGAGCACGCGTGGCTGCATGACATCAAGCGTGCTGAGTACGTGGGCGTGACCGATACCGAGGCGCTGCGCGCGTTTCATGACTGCTGCCGGATCGAAGGCATCATTCCGGCGCTGGAGTCGAGTCACGCGCTGGCTTACGCGTGCAAGTTGGCGCCGACGCTGCCGAGCGATCAGATCGTGCTGGTCAATCTCTCGGGGCGCGGCGACAAGGACATGCACACCGTGATGGCACTGCCCAGGCCGGCGCCCAGCGGGGCATAAGCAGCATTCGCGACATTGGCGACATCGGCGGCGTCGCGAGACGCCATCGATGACAGATCCTAAAATCCTCAGATTCCAAGATCCATCAAGGACACCAGAACCAGCATGACCGATCTGACTGATCGCAAGGCGCCACTTGACGTTCTCGGGGCCGAGCGCCCCATGGACGCCACCGAAGCCGCCGCCGCGCGTCTCGAGGCCAGGGAAGCGGCCGGCGAGCTGCGTGCGCGTTGGGCGCCGGGCGACATCACCTTGCGTCATGCCGACTTCCTGGAGCACTTGCACGAACTCGACGACGGTAGTGTCGACCTGATCCTTGCCGATCCGCCTTACGGGCTCGGCAAGGATTATGGCAACGACTCCGACAAGCGCTCCGGCGAGGATTTCCTCGGCTGGACGTATGGCTGGCTCGAAGCGGCCATACCGAAGCTCGCGCCGCGCGGCTCGCTGTACCTGTTCTGTACGTGGCAGTATGCCCCCGAGCTGTTCGTGTTCCTGAAGCGGCGCATGCTGATGATCAACGAGATCATCTGGGATCGCCGCGTGCCCAGCATGGGCGGCAGCACCCGGCGGTTCTCGTCGGTGCACGACAACATCGGCTTTTTCGCGGTTTCGAAGGACTACTACTTCGATCTCGATGCGGTGCGGGTGCCGTACGACGCTGCGACGAAGAAGGCGCGCTCGCGCCGTATCTTCGAGGGCAGCAAGTGGCTGGAACTGGGTTACAACCCGAAGGATCTGTGGTCGATCTCGCGATTGCACCGGCAAGACCCCGAACGCGTCGATCATCCGACGCAGAAACCGCTGCATATCATCGAGCGCATGGTGCTGGCCAGTTGCCCGCCCGGCGGTCTCGTGCTCGACCCGTTCATGGGCAGCGGCACGACGGCCGTGGCATGCGCGTTGCACGGCCGGCGTTTCGTCGGCTTCGAGCTGAACGCGCATTACCACGCGCTCGCCCACCAAAGACTTCAGAGACTTTCCGATCATGTCCCGCATTCAAGCGACGTTCCAAGCCTTGCAAGCGCAGGGTAAAAAAGGCCTCATCCCGTTCATCACCGCCGGCGATCCCGAGCCGGGCTGGACGGTCAAGCTGATGCATGCGCTGGCCGACAACGGAGCCGACGTCATCGAACTCGGCGTGCCGTTCTCCGACCCGATGGCCGACGGCCCGGTGATTCAACGCGCCTCCGAGCGTGCGCTGGCCCGCGGCGTGAGCCTGGCGGAGGTGCTCGGCTACGTGGCAGTGTTCCGTCAGACCAACGACCGCACGCCGGTCGTGCTGATGGGCTATGCCAATCCGATCGAGGCGATGGGTCTCGACACCTTCGCCGAGCGGGCGGCCAAGGCCGGCGTCGACGGCGTGCTGGTCGTCGACTATCCGCCCGAGGAGGCCGAGACCTATGCCGGGGCGGTGCGTGCGCATGGCATCGATCCGATCTTCCTGCTCGCACCGACCTCGACCGAAGCGCGGATTGCCGCTGTGGCGCGGCAGGCCAGCGGTTATCTCTATTACGTCTCGCTCAAGGGCGTGACGGGGGCGGCGAGCCTGGATCTGGAAAGCGTGGCGGCGAAGATACCTGAAATCAAGGCCGTCGCACCCCTGCCCGTGGGGGTGGGCTTCGGTATTCGCGACGCCGCGACAGCGCGCGTCATCGCGAGCGTGGCCGACGCCGTGGTCATCGGCAGCGCCATCGTTCAGCGCCTGGAAAACACGCCGCGTGATCTGGAAGGCCATAACGCGGTAAAATCGCTCGCTGAATTCATCGGCGGTATTCGCCAGGCGCTCGACGAGGGCGCCAAATCGGCGTAGATTTGCGGCGTTTGTTCGCGGGGTCGATTCGTCGAACCGCCCGGTGAAACGCTGAATTGACACGGCCGTGTTGCACGGTCGCCAGAAACGCCCGCCCCGCCTGGCGCGGGCGTTTGCCAAGGAGAAACTATGAGCTGGCTCGATAAGCTGCTGCCCCCGAAGATCAAGCAAACCGATCCGACGCAGCGCAACAAGAGCATCCCGGAAGGGCTGTGGATCAAGTGCCCGTCGTGTGAGGCGGTGCTGTATCGCAACGACGTGGAAGCGAATCTGCACGTTTGCCCGAAGTGCGATCACCACATGCGTATCGGCGCCCGTGCGCGTCTCGACGCGCTGCTCGATCCGGAAGGCCGTTACGAACTGGGCCAGGAGATCGTGCCGGTCGACGCGCTGAAGTTCAAGGACAGCCGCAAGTATCCGGACCGCATCAAGGAAGCGATGGACGACACCGGCGAGACCGATGCAATGGTGGTCATGGGCGGCGCGATCCATACGCTGCCGGTCGTGGTCGCCTGCTTCGAGTTCGCATTCATGGGCGGCTCGATGGGGTCGGTGGTCGGCGAGCGCTTCGTGCGCGGCGCGCAGAACGCGCTGGAACAGGGCGTGCCGTTCGTCTGCGTGACCGCTTCGGGCGGTGCGCGCATGCAGGAAAGCCTGCTCTCGCTCATGCAGATGGCCAAGACCACGGCCATGCTCACCAAGCTGGCCAATGCCAAGCTGCCGTTCATTTCCGTGCTGACCGATCCGACGATGGGCGGTGTGTCGGCGAGTTTCGCCTTCCTCGGCGATGTGGTGATCGCAGAACCCAAGGCGCTGATCGGCTTTGCCGGTCCGCGTGTGATCGAGCAGACCGTGCGTGAAAAACTGCCGGAAGGCTTCCAGCGTTCGGAGTTCCTGCTGCAAAAGGGCGCGATCGACATGATCGTCGACCGTCGCAAGATGCGTGAGGAGATTGCTCGCCTGATCGCCCTGATGCAATGCCAGCCGGCGGACGCCGTCGCCTGAGCACGGAAAATTCACGAGCGCGACGGCGTCGCGCGCGCTGCTGCGGTGCCCCAAAGGGCGGTGCAACGGCGTAGAATGTCGCAACGCCACGCCGTGCCGCTCATGCGGCGCTTGAACGCATCACTCAGCAGGATAGAAAGCGCGGACGTTACGTGACGTCCGCGTTTTTGTTTTCCTGCCCGACCATCCATGCCGACCTACTCCACTCTCGACGCCTGGCTCGCCCATCTGGAAACCGCTCACCCTGTGGGCATCGATATGGGCCTCACGCGCATTGGTCGCGTGAAAGAGGCGCTCGGACTGCAATTCCCTTGCCCCGTCTTCACGGTGGGCGGGACCAACGGCAAGGGATCGACCTGCGCGATCATCGAAGCCATTCTGCTCTCGGCGGGTTATCGCGTGGGCTGTCACACGTCGCCGCATCTGATTTCGTTCAACGAACGCGCCCGCCTGAATGGCGAGAACGTCGACGACGCCACGCTGCTGAAGCATTTCGAGGCGGTCGAGTCCGCGCGCACGAGCTTCGAAACGCCGGTCTCGCTCACGTATTTCGAGTTCACCACGCTGGCGATCATGCACTTGTTCGCCACCGCCGGGCTCGATGCCGTGATTCTGGAAGTCGGCCTGGGCGGGCGTCTCGATGCGGTGAACATCATCGACCCCGACTGTGCGGTCGTTACCAGCATCGACATCGATCACGCCCAGTACCTCGGCGACACCCGCGAGGCGATTGCCATCGAGAAGGCGGGCATCTTCCGTGCGGGAAAACCGGCGATCTGTGGCGATCCCGTGCCGCCAGCCTCGCTGCTGGCCGAGGCGGAGCGCATCGGCGCGGACCTGTGGCTGTTCGGTCGCGATTTCAACTATCAGGGCGACAAGCAGCAGTGGAGCTATGGCGGACGCCAGATGCGCCGCCCGTCGCTTGCGTATCCAGCCTTGCGGGGCGCGAACCAGTTGCTCAACGCGTCGGCGGCGCTGGCCGCGCTCGAATCGATGCGCGACACGCTCCCGGTGTCGGCGCAGGACATTCGGCTGGGGCTCTCTTCGGTCGAGTTGCCGGGGCGGTTCCAGGTGCTGCCGGGGCGTCCGGCCGTGGTGCTCGATGTGGCGCACAACCCGCACGCCGCTGCCGCGCTTGGCCACAATCTCGACGGCATGGGCTACTTTCCATACACATACGCCGTGTTCGGGGCGATGGCCGACAAGGATATCGAGGGGGTGCTGCGGCATCTCGTCGACAAGGTCGATCACTGGCGTCTGTGCGCGCTGCCGACTGAACGTGCCGCGAGTCCACAGAAGCTGGAAGCGAGTCTGCGGGCGGTGGGGTTCGCGCCGGATGCCGATCATTCGGTCGAGACCTTTGAATCTCCCGAGAAAGCTTATGCCGCCGCGCTCGAGCAGTGCGGCGAGAATGATAGAATCGTGGTTTTTGGATCGTTCTTTACGGTGTCCGGCGTCATGTCGCACCGCAAATTACAGCGCCATTAAGGCATGACGGGACGTTGGCCGTGACAATTGCTTACGAGAAATGTCATGCGCTGTGCGCCCCCGATGCGCGATCATCATCCGTCCAACGACGCGAGTTACGACCAGAGCCAAGGGCCTATGGGATTGTTTTCCTTCCGCAAGAAAGACGCCGAAGCCGTTCCCCCCAAGCGCGGTAGCCGCCGGAGCGGCCGAACCGGCGCCCGTGCGGCGGGAGGGGGTGAATACGGCGAGCACGAGCAACTCGACCCGCTGCTGCCCGAGAAGCAACGCGCGCGCCGCCGTCTGGTGGGGGCATTGGCGCTGGTGCTCGCGGCCGTCATCATTCTGCCGATGGTGCTGGCCCCGGAGCCGAAACCGTCGGCTGACAACATCGCGATCCAGATCCCCGGAAAAGACACCAACTCGCCGCCCGTGCGTGTGAAGCCGAAGGCGGTCACGCCGCCGACCGACGCGTCGCTCGACAAGGGCGAAGTCGCGCTCGACAGCAACGCACTGGGAGGCGCGAGTGCCGCCAAGCCGGCGGTCTCGACGCCTGCCCCGGCACCGACGGCCGTGCCGCCGTCCGCCGCGATGGCTCCCTCGCCAAGCACGGTGCCGGAACCGGCCGTGGCGCAAGCGAAGCCCGACGTCAAGAAGCCCGAGCCGCACGCGGAGGTGAAGCCGGCCGCGAAGCCGGAGTCGCACGACACGGCCAAGGCGCAAGCCAAGGCGCCGCCGAACAACAACGTCGCCGATCCGATTGCGCAGTTCGCCCAGAACAACACGACGGCCAAATCCGCGAAATCGGCGGATAGTCACGACAGTGGACAGAAGCCGGCGGCATCGGGCGGCAAGTACCAGGTGCGCATTGGCGCATTTTCGACGCAGGACCGGGCGCAGGCCTGGCTCGTCAAACTGAAGCTCGTGAATGTGCCGAGCTACATGGTGAAGAGCAAGGTGGGTGGCCGTGAGCTTTACCTGCTGCGCGCAGGACCGTTCGCCGATCGCGCGAGTGCGGAGGCGGCGAGCAAGAAGATTCGCGACGCCGGACTGACGGCGCAGGTCGCCGAGGCAGGCTGAGTTGAGCGATCCGGTGCATGGCGGTCTGCTGACCGTGGTGGATTACGCGGCCATTGCCATCCTGCTCGGCTCGATGCTGTTGGGAATGTTGCGCGGCCTGGTGCGCGAGTTGTTCAATCTGGTGGGCTGGGTCGTGGCGTTCTTCGTGGCCCGCGCCTTCGGTCCGTCGGTCGCGCATTGGTTGCCCGCCGATCTGCCGGGCGGCGAGATGACGCAAGGTGCCATCGGCTTCCTGCTGGTGCTGGTCGCGGTAGTGTTCGGCGCCGGTATCGTCAGCGCGCTCGTCGGGCGCATGACCGATCTGATCGGGTTGCGTCCGGCCGATCGCGGATTGGGCATGGTGTTCGGCATCGTGCGCGGCATGTTGCTCTTGATGTTGTTGATGGTCGCCGCCAAGTTAACGTCATTGCCGCAACAACCGGTGTGGCAGCAGTCGCTGGTGCGTCCGTGGGTCGAGGTGGGGTTGTCGCGGCTCATGCCGTACCTGCCCGAGCCGGTGCAGCACTACCTGCACAATCCCGAGGCGGCGGTGCCGAGCGTCAATCCGCTGGGAACGCCGATTCCGTTGCCGCAGTTGGCGCCGTATCGTGGCACGCCGGATGCGGGCGGGCAGGGGGCGCAGGGTTCGACGCGCCATTCGGACGGTGAGCGAGCCAAGGGGACGTCCGGGGCTGCCGAGAGCTCGGGGACGTCAGCCCCAATGGGCGGTGGCGCCGTTCGCGGCGATAGCGGCGGTAGCAGCAGCGGTAGCCTCGGCACGGGGCTGACGGGCGATGGTCTGAGCGGCCAAGGCGCGCTCGGTCAATCGCAGGGGTGGGGCATGCGTGTCGGTGGGGCGGGTGGGGCAGGCGGGGCGGGCGGATCGGTCACGCCGTCGACCGGCCTGCACAAGGTTTCCGAATGACGGATAATACGGTCCGTTAGTTGCAGATTTCGATGTTTTTTGAAGGATTCATGCCATGTGTGGCATCGTCGGTGTAGTTTCCAAATCCCCGGTCAACCAGTTCATCTACGATAGTCTGCTGCTGCTGCAGCACCGCGGCCAGGATGCCGCCGGTATCGCGACGACGGATGGCCAGTCCTTCTACATGCACAAGGGCAACGGCATGGTGCGCGACGTGTTCCGCACGCGCAACATGCGCGACTTGCCGGGCAACGTCGGTATCGGCCAGGTGCGCTACCCGACGGCCGGTTCGTCGAGCGCCGCACAAGCCCAGCCGTTCTACGTGAATGCACCCTACGGCATCGTGCTCGCCCACAACGGCAACCTGACGAACTGGGAACAGCTCAAGGACGAGATGTTCCGTGTCGACCGCCGCCACATCAACACCACGTCCGATTCCGAAGTGCTGCTCAACGTGCTTGCGCACGAGCTGCAGGAAAGCTCGCGCGACGGCCTGAGCGTCGGGTCGCTGTTCGAGGCGGTGGGCAAGGTGCATGGTCGTCTGCGGGGCTCGTACGCCATCGTCTCCATCATCTCCGGTTTCGGTCTGCTCGCCTTCCGCGACCCGCACGGCATTCGTCCCCTTTGCATCGGCCGCTTCGATGGCCCGAACGGCACGGAGTGGATGGTGGCGTCGGAGTCCGTGGCGCTCGAGGGCATGGGCTTCGCGTTCGATCGCGACGTCAAGCCGGGCGAGGCGGTCTTCATCAGCAACGACGGTGAGCTGACGTCGCAGTTGTGCGCCGTCGCCGCATCGTTGCATCCGTGCATTTTCGAACTCGTGTATCTGGCGCGTCCGGATTCCGTGCTCGACGGCGTGCCGGTCTACGACGCGCGCCTGCGCATGGGCGACTACCTCGCCGAGAAGATCCGGCGCGAGATCGACTATCAGGACATCGACGTCGTCATGCCGATTCCGGACTCCAGCCGTCCGGCCGCGATGCAGGTCGCCAAGCGACTGGGCTTGAATTATCGCGAAGGCTTCTTCAAGAACCGCTACGTTGGCCGTACCTTCATCATGCCCGGCCAGGCGATGCGCAAGAAGTCGGTGCGCCAGAAGCTCAACGCCATGCGCGTCGAGTTCAAGGACAAGAACGTGCTGATCGTCGACGACTCGATCGTGCGCGGCACGACCAGTCAGGAAATCGTGCAGATGGCACGTGACGCCGGTGCGCGCAAGGTGATCTTCGCGTCGGCCGCGCCGCCCGTGAAGTTCCCGAACGTATACGGCATCGACATGCCCACGCGTAGCGAGCTGGTGGCGCATGACCGCAGCGACGAGGAAGTGGCGCGCATCATCGGCGCCGACGCCCTGATCTATCAGGACGTCGAAGACATGAAGGCGGCCGTGCGTGACATCAACCCGGCGCTGGCCGACTTCGACGCCTCGTGCTTCGACGGCAACTACATCACCGGTGACGTCACGCCGGCGTATCTGACGCGTCTGGAGCAGCAGCGCAAGGCGCCGAAGGCCCCGGTGGTGGAGTCGGGTGACGGCGACGACAACGAGCCGCGCGGGGCGCAGCTCGGCCTCTGAGCCGACCCAGGTGCCGCGGGCGGCGGGGATTTTCCCTCCCCGTCGGCAACGTGCTACACTCGTTTTCACGTCGATTTGAATTCAGCTTGCGGACGTGGGGGAACTTCCCCGAAACAGCTAAAGCGAGGCCTAGACAGATGGATTTCGAGCCCGTTTTGCTGATCAGCGAAACGGGCTTTTCTTTTTTTTGGCCGACGGGCGGGCCGCCCTAATGACGAGACACACGATGGACTCCTTCGACTTCGATACCCTTGCGGTGCGCGCTGGCACGCAGCGCTCCGAATTTGGTGAGCATTCCGAGGCGCTTTACCTGACCTCGAGCTTCGTATTCAAAAGCGCGGCCGAGGCCGCCGAACGCTTTGCGCATTCGGAGGAGGGCTTCACCTACTCGCGCTTTACCAATCCGACCGTGTCGATGTTTCAGGACCGTCTGGCCGCGCTCGAAGGCGGTGAGGCGTGCATGGCGACCGCGTCGGGCATGAGTGCCATCGTCTCGGTCGTGATGTCGGCGCTCTCGGGCGGCGACCACCTCGTCAGTTCGCAAAGCATTTTCGGCTCCACGCTCAACGTCTTCTCCACGATCTTCAATCGCTTCGGTGTCGAGACGACGTTCGTCGACCCGACGGATCTCGACGCCTGGCGCGCCGCGATCCGTCCGAACACGAAGATGTTCTTCCTCGAGACGCCGTCCAACCCGCTCACCGATATCGCCGACATTACCGCCATCGGCCAGATCGCTAAGGAAGCGGGTGCTTTGTTCGTCGTCGACAACTGCTTCTGTACGCCGGCGTTGCAAAGGCCCATCGAGTACGGCGCTGACGTCGTCGTGCATTCCGCGACAAAGTTCCTCGACGGTCAGGGCCGCGTGCTGGGCGGGGCGATTGTCGGCACGAAGGAATTCATCATGGGCAAGGTGTTTACGTACGTGCGCAGCGCCGGTCCGACGCTGTCCGCGTTCAACGCCTGGGTGTTGCTCAAGGGCTTGGAGACGTTGTCGCTGCGTGTCGAGAAGCAATCGGAGAACGCGCTGGCGATCGCGCAGTGGCTGGAGCAGCAGCCGCAGGTCGCCCGTGTGTATTACCCGGGACTGCCGTCACACCCGCAATACGAACTCGCCCAGCGCCAGCAGAAGGCAGGCGGCGCGATCGTCGCGTTCGAACTCAAGGGGGCAACCCCGGCCGAGCAGCGTGAGAACGCCTGGCGTGTGATCGACAACACGCGGGTGTGCTCGATCACCGGCAACCTCGGCGATACGCGAACGACGATTACGCATCCCGCGAGCACGACGCACGGTCGCATCACGCCGCAAGCGCGCGCGGCGGCGGGCATCACCGAAGGGCTGATCCGCCTGGCGGTCGGTCTGGAGTCGCCTGCGGATATTCGGGCCGATTTGGCTCGCGGTTTCGTGAGTTGAGCGGAGTGGCCGTCATGAGTCGATTCTGGAGCGCGGGCGTTGCGGATCTGACGCCCTATGTGCCCGGTGAGCAGCCGCAGATGCAGCGTCTCATCAAGCTCAATACCAACGAGAACCCGTACGGTCCGTCGCCACGCGTGCTCGCCGCAATTCGCGAGGCGCTCGGCGGCGACGCCGATGCGCTCAAGTTGTACCCCGATCCCGACGCGCGGCGCTTCAAGCAGGCCATCGCCACGCGGTTCGGTCTGGAAGTGGCCAACGTGCATGTGGGCAATGGGTCCGACGAAGTGCTGGCGAACGTGTTTCAGGGATTGTTGAAGCACGACAAGCCGATTCTGTTTCCGGACATCACCTACAGCTTCTACCCGGTGTACTGCGGGCTGTACGGCGTGGCGTTCGAGAACGTGCCGCTGACGGACACGTTCGAGATTCGCGTCGACGATTACCTCAAACCGAACGGCGGCATCATCTTCCCGAACCCGAATGCGCCGACAGGTCGCCTGCTGGCCGGTGGCGAGATCGAGCGTTTGCTGGCGGGAAATCCGGATTCGGTGGTCGTCATCGACGAGGCCTATATCGACTTCGGTGGCGAGAGCGCAGCGAAACTGATCGCGAAGTACCCGAACCTGCTCGTGGTTCAGACGCTTTCGAAATCGCGCTCGCTGGCGGGGTTGCGTCTGGGCTTCGCCATCGGGCATCCGGATCTGATCGAAGCGCTCGAGCGCGTGAAGAACAGCTTCAACTCGTACCCGCTCGACCGTCTTGCGCAGGCAGCCGGCGTGGCCGCCATCGAAGACGAGGCGTATTTCGACGAGACGCGCCGGGCGGTAATCGCAAGCCGTGAGGCCCTGGTGACGCGCTTGTCGGCGCTTGGTTTCGAGGTGCTGCCGTCGACGGCGAACTTCGTGTTCGCGCGTCACCCGTCGCACGATGCGGCCCAACTCGCGGCGGCGCTGCGGGAACGCTCGATCATCGTGCGTCACTTCAAGCAGGCGCGCGTGGCCCAGTTCCTTCGCATCACGGTCGGCACGGAGGCAGAGTGCGTCGCGTTCACGGACGCATTGAAGGAAATTCTGGCGGGTTGATATGTCTAGGGGCGTCTCGGCGTCCCGCAAGACGACAGGGACGGGATGACCGATCCCCTGAGGGCCGGCAGCGCGGGGACGTGGAACGTTTCCGGGGTTGTCGGCCCTTTTTGTTTCATGTGATGAGATGTCTCCGAAGGCCCCGGGAAACGCATCGGCTGGGTCTCGGTGGGCGGGCAACAGGAATTCGCCGCCTGCGTTATGCTGTTGGGCGTGTTGCCAACCGGAGACTTCAGCATGTCGCACAACGTAGAACTTTTTATTAACGGGCAGTGGAAGGCAGGCGCGGAAGGCCTCACGCTGCCGATCGAAAACCCGGCCACTGGCGAAACCATCGGAACCGTCGCCCGCGCGACCCAGCCGGATCTTGACGCTGCCCTCGCGGCGGCCGAAGCGGGCTTTGCCAAGTGGCGCGAAATCGCACCGTTCGAGCGCGCCAAGCTCATGCGCAAGGCCGCCGGTCTGCTGCGCGAGCGCGTCGGCGACATCGCACGTCAGATGACGATGGAGCAGGGCAAGCCGATCGGCGAAGCCAAGGGCGAACTGCTCTCGGCGGCCGACATCATCGACTTCTTCGCGGAAGAGGGCAAGCGCGCCTACGGCCGTCTGGTGCCGGCCCGTGTGCCGAATGTCTACCAGATGGTGATCCCGACGCCGGTCGGTCCGGTGGCGGCATTCACGCCGTGGAATTTCCCGGTCAATCAGGTGGTGCGCAAGGTCTCGGCCGCGCTGGCCGCGGGTTGCTCGGTGATCGTCAAGGCACCGGAAGAAACGCCCGCCTCGCCGGCCGGGCTGATTCGCGCCTTCGCCGACGCCGGACTGCCCGACGGTGTACTGAACCTCGTGTATGGCGTGCCGGCCGAAATTTCGTCGTATTTGATCCCGCATCCGACGATCCGCAAAGTGTCGTTCACGGGTTCCACGCCGGTGGGTAAGCAACTGGCGGCGATGGCCGGTCTGCACATGAAGCGTGTGACGATGGAACTCGGCGGGCATGCGCCGGTGCTGATTTTCAACGATGCCGATATCGCCGCCGCCGTGCGCAATCTTGCCGCCGGCAAGTTCCGCAACGCCGGTCAGGTGTGTATCGCGCCGACGCGCTTCCTCGTACAGCGCGGCGTCTACGATCAGTTCGTCGACGCCTTCGTGAAGGCCGCCGAAGCGGTGCGCGTGGGTAACGGGCTGGATCCGGAAACGACGATGGGGCCGCTGGTCAATGGCAAGCGTTTCGAGGCGATCAGCGCGATCGTCGACGATGCGGTGGCCCAAGGCGCTCAGCTCAAAACCGGCGGTAAGCGTGCGGCTGAAGGCGGTCACTTCTACGCGCCGACGGTGCTGTGCAACGTGCCGTTGAGCGCGAAAATCATGCACGAAGAGCCGTTCGGCCCGGTCGCGATCGTCAATCCGTTCGATACGGAAGAGGAAGCCATTGCCGAGGCGAACCGTCTGCCGTACGGCCTGGCCGCATATGCGTACACGACGTCGCAGGGCACGGCGCATCGCCTGTCGGCGCGCGTCGAGACCGGTATGCTGACGATCAACCATTCGGGGCTGGCCCTGCCGGAAGTGCCGTTCGGCGGTGTGAAGGACAGCGGCTACGGTTCGGAAGGCGGCCCGGAAGCGCTCGAAGCGTACCTGCAGCCGAAGTTCGTGTCGCGGCTGGAGGCCTGACGCGGGCTGGCCCGGGTTATCTGCGACAAGTCAGCAGATAACGGTCGGGTAGCAAGCCGATGCGAGCTATCGCATCGGCTTTTTTGTTGCCCCGTCGGCCGACGCCATATCCATGGATGCTCGATACGGGCGTGCGTTGATGCTGCGCGCTGCCGGGGCAAACGCGTCGCTCATCACGTCGTGCGATGCATTGTAGTAAGTCGTGTCGATGTCGAGCAGGCCGAGCATGGTGTGGTCGAGCTGGTCGGTTTGATAGGGCCGGGATTCCAGCGTTGCGCGTCGCTTCGCATCGATCCTGTCTCGCGTCCAGACGAGCATCGGGATCTCGTAGCCGGAGGCATCGGCGACAGACTGCCCTGTGTGATTGCGCGTGTGACCAACCTCCTGGGCGTGGTCTGAGCTGAACAGCAGGCTGGCGTCGGACGTCGCCGTGGCCGCCATGGTCTTGCGGATCAGACTGGCGACCACGTAATCGTTGTAGGCGATGGCGTTGTCATATTCGTTGCGCAGGCGACGCACCCAGAGCGAGCGACCTTGCGTCGCGAGTTGGCGCGCGATGGCATCGTCCGTGTTGTCGAATCGTGCAAAGGCCTCCGGGTAACGCATGTCGTAGGTCGGGTGCGCGCCGAGCAGATGCACGACGATAAGCTTGCGGGGGGCGTCGCTCGCGAGTGCGGCTTCGACCTCCGGCAACAGGTTGCCATCGTAATTGTTCTCGCCGCGCCCCAAGCCCTTGTTGATGAAGACCCGCTCGTCGGCGCGATTGGCCACGAGTCCCAGCCAGCCGTCGTTGGGCGCCTGATTCGAGATCCAGTAGGTGCGATATCCCGCTTCCTTGGCGAGCATGACGAGATCGGGCTGATGCGTCCAGGCGTCGGGATCGGCGAGGCTTGCGGGTGTAAGCATTTTGATGAGCGAGGCCATGGTCGCGGGCTCGGACGACACCACGTCACGGAAGACGGTGAGTTCGCGCCGCAATGTGTCGAGCATCGGCGTGGTGTTGCGCGCGTAGCCGTAGAGCGACATGTTGTTGCGGTTCAGGCTCTCGCCGATCACCCACACCACGGTCTTGCGCGCGGGCCCCCGATACTGCACGCGCCAGTCGCTGCGCTGCGCCATGTTGCGGTCGAGTTCGCGTTGAAGCGTGTCGGCATGCGCGAGTTGTCGCTGGTAGTCGAGATAGCGGATCGGCCAGTAGAGCAGCGGGTTTTCCTTGGCCATCGTCGGATTCAGATGCAGCGCGAGAAAGCCCAGGAGCAGGCTGGTTACGGCGATTTGGCTGCGGCGTCGCATTGGCGGCGGAGCGTTCGCGGCCTCCGCCCGCGACAGGCGGCGCTCCAGCATGACGACCACCGACATCAGCACGGCGAAGACACCGCTCGCCTCGGCGAGATCGCGCCAGTGGTGGCGGAAGAACTCGCCGGCTTCCGAAGGGTTCGTGTTGAACACCGCTTGCAGGACCAGCAGATGGTTCGGGCGCAGACCGAAATAGTCGCGCAGGAACCCTTTGGTTGCTGCGTCGAGAAAGAAGACGGCAACGATGCCCAGCGTTGTCGCGCTCAGCCATGCCGGGCGCGTGCGCAGCATCAGGCACAAGCCCGTGAGCCCGGGTAGGGCGGTTGCCATGAGTGCCGCGCTCTTGCCGTACTCTTTGGCGCTGAGCATGCCGAACGCCCAGAACAGGGCCAGGCCGCCCAGTCCGATGAGCAGGCGGTAGAGAAGTGGTTTCAAGGTGCGTGTCTCCCAATGCGTCGCGCACGTCGTTGCGTGCCTGTCGATGGCCGCTTGACCGGCGCCGGGCCAGTTCCGGTTGGCATGCGGCGTGGCGCCTGGCACCGGTCAGCGCCGCAATTCGACCAGAAATTGGGAGATTGGTGTCGTGGATGCGAATATTTTTGGGCGAATTCTATTCGATATTCAGCGCATTCCGACCAATGCGCCTGCACCCGACCGATCGACTTAGCCTGAAGGGCCGCGGGCGAGACGCTCGCGCCGCCACGCGGCGGGGGGCTGGCCGTAGTGCTGGCGAAACGCGTGGGACAAGGCGCTTTGGTCGTTGAAGCCGACTTCCAGGGCGATGTCGGCGAGCGTTGCGTCGCCCGTGCTCAGCAATGTGGCGGCGCGCGCGAGCCGCAGGCGCATCAGATGCTGGTGAGGCGTCTCGCCGGTGATCGCGACAAAGGCATCATGAAAACGGCGCACGCTCATGCCGGCTTCCCGTGCGAGCGTTCCCGTACCCGGTGGCGTTGCCAGCGCAGTGCGCAGTCGGGCGTCGATGCGCGCCAGGTCCAGCCGAACGGAGCGCTGTGCGGGGCGAGACGACGCCAGCCGCGCCGTGAGGGCGCCCAGCCAAGCGCGCACGACAGGGTCGTCCGCGCTCAGGGGACGCTCGCCGTCCATGCGCGCGCTCACGCGCCGAGCCATTGCCAGCAGGTTGGCGTCGAGCGTGAAAAAAGCCTCGTGCGCAAACGCGCGCTGCGAGCCGGTCGTCGCCACCAGACGCGACGGCACATCCAGCACGACTTGTCGGTTGGGACCGTCGCCCCGGTACTCATGCCGCACGCCGGCTGGAATCACCACGCCGTTGCGCGCGCCTACACGCCCGTATTGCCTTGCGTCGCCGTCCAGCGACATCGACATGCGCCCCGACAGTCCGATCACGACCTGATGAAAGTCGTGGGTGTCGGTGCGATCGGTCGGACAGTATTCGCGGAGCGCGAGGATCGGGTTGGACATGGCAGGAGGAGAATACGACCGTGAGCGAACGGCGAATTATTCGACGTTATCACCGATCGACGAAATACGGCGCACAAGGGGGGATGACCTCACGTTCTCGGTGAGTGCGCGCACGTGGCTGATATAATGCCAGCTTCCGAATGTTGGCGACCCGCCTGCGCGAGACCCTCCGCCGCGGGCGTTTTTGTTTGTCGCCGACGCGATGCATCCACGCCAAATCATGACCACTGTCCGCACCCGCTTTGCGCCTAGCCCGACCGGTTTCATCCATCTGGGCAACATCCGTTCCGCTCTCTATCCGTGGGCCTTCGCGCGTCACAATCACGGCGCGTTCGTGTTGCGCATCGAAGACACCGATCTCGAGCGTTCGACCCCGGAAGCCGTGCAGGTCATTCTCGAAGGCATGGAATGGCTCGGCCTCGATTACGACGAAGGTCCGTTCTACCAGATGCAGCGCATGGACCGCTATCGCGAAGTGCTTGAGCAACTTAAGGCCGCCGGTCACGTCTATCCGTGCTACATGAGCATGGAAGCCCTCGACGAACTGCGCGAGCAGCAGCGCGAGCGCGGCGAAAAGCCGCGTTACGACGGTCGCTGGCGTCCGGAGCCGGGCAAGGTGCTGCCCGAGCCGCCGGCCGGCGTGCAGCCGGTGCTGCGCTTCAAGAACCCGCTCGCCGGCAGCGTGGTGTGGGAAGACGCCGTCAAGGGCCGCATCGAAATCTCGAATGACGAGCTCGACGACCTTGTGATCGCGCGTCCGGACGGCACGCCGACCTACAACTTCTGTGTTGTTGTCGATGACATCGACATGGACATCACGCACGTGATTCGTGGCGACGACCACGTGAACAACACGCCGCGTCAGATCAACATCTTCGAGGCGCTCGGCAAGCAGCCGCCGATTTACGCCCACCTGCCCACGGTGCTCAACGACCAGGGCGAAAAGATGTCCAAGCGCAACGGCGCCATGAGCGTGGTCCAGTATCGGGACGAGGGCTTTCTGCCCGAGGCGGTGGTGAACTACCTGGCCCGTCTGGGCTGGGCGCATGGTGACGCCGAAGTGTTCTCGCGCGAGCAGTTCGTGACGTGGTTCGATCTCGATCATCTGGGCAAGTCGCCCGCACAGCACAATCCCGAAAAACTGCTGTGGATGAACAACCAGTACCTCAAGCAGGCGGATAACGAGCGCCTGGCCGGGCTGACCGAGCCGTTCCTGCAGAAGGCGGGCGTGTCGATCGAAGGCGGTCCGTCGCTCGCAGGTGTGGTCGGGCTGTTCAAGGACCGGGCGAACACGATCAAGGACATCGCGGCGAGCGCCGAAATGTTCTACCGCAAGCCCGCGCCGTCGGACGACGATCTGGCCCAGCACATGACGGATACCGCGCGCGCGGCGGTCAAGGATCTCGGCGCGGCGCTGGCGGCGCTGCCAGAGTGGACGAAGGCGGCCATCTCGCCGGCGTTCAAGGCCACGCTCGCCCAGCACGGCATGAAGATGCCGCAGCTCGCGATGCCGGTGCGTCTGCTCGTGGTCGGTACGACGCACACGCCGGCCATCGACGCCGTGCTCGAACTGCTCGGCCGCGATGCGGTACTGGCGCGTCTGGGCGCCTGAGGCACCACGCGTGAGATCTTTCCGGGCCGAGCGGCGGCGCCGGAAACACAAAACCCCGGGATGCGCGAGCATCGCCGGGGTTTTTTACGAGGGACGCCATCACATCCGGCGTCCCTGCACAGGCCTTACGACGGCAGGTTGCCTTCCGAGACAACAGCGCTCGCGGCGCTGGCCCTGGCCGGCGATGCCGGGCGCTTCGCACGCGAATAGCCTTCGAGCAGCTTGACCATTTGCGCGTAGATCTTCGGGTTGCCCGCCAGCACTTCACCTTCGAACAGGAAGTCCGATTCGCCGGTGTAGTTGCCGACCAGACCGCCGGCTTCGGTAATCAGCAGGCTGCCGGCGGCCATGTCCCACGCGTTCAGGCCCTGCTCGAAGAAGCCGTCCATGCGGCCGGCCGCGACGTTGGCCAGATCGAGTGCCGCCGCGCCCGGACGGCGGATGCCCGCGCAGTGCTCGGTCATCGTGCCGAACATCTTCAGATAGTTCTCAACGCCTTGCAGGTCGCGGAACGGGAAGCCGGTGCCGATCAGGCCATCGGCCAGACGATCGCGGCGCGACACGCGAATGCGCTTGCCGTCGAGAAAGGCGCCACGGCCACGCGATGCGGTAAACAGTTCGTTGCGGGTCGGATCGTAGATCACGGCTTGCGAGACGATACCCTTGTGGGCGAGTGCGACCGACGTGCAATAGTATTGCAGGCCGTGAATGAAGTTGGTGGTGCCGTCGAGCGGATCGATGATCCACTGGTATTCGGAACCCGACTTGCCATGTTCCTCACCCGATTCTTCGGCGAGGATGGCGTGGTCCGGATAGGCCTGCAGAAGGGTTTCGATGATCGCTTGCTCAGCCGCTTTGTCCACTTCCGTCACGAAGTCGTTGTGCTGCTTCTTGGTGACCTTGACAGTGTCGATGTCGAGAGAGGCGCGGCTGATGATGTTGCCGGCGCGGCGCGCGGCCTTCACCGCGATATTGAGCATGGGATGCTGCATGACAGATTCCTGTTAAGGCCATTGCCGACGGTACGCGCGACCCCCTCTGGGCCGGCCGTCAGGCATGGCAGACAAAGCGAACAAATTGAGCAAGAGCGATGCCCTGCAAGCGCCGCGCACCGGGTGGCGGCTCGTTTGCAAGGACGAAAACGCGTATTTTAGCAAAAACGCGGCGCGTGCGCTGTGGCGTCTTCGGGTTTCGGGCCTGCTTCTGACCCTTTTAAGGGTTCCAAGGTTTCGTGCCAGTGCCGGCGCGGTCCGGCGATCGGGCCGTCATGGACGCCCGCAGCGCACGCGATTCAGGGCAAAATAGCGATGTTCGCCGTTGAGCGGCCGTCCGATCTGAACGACAAGCGGGGACCGTTCCCGATCCCGGTGACGGCGCGTCGTGTTTCCGCATGCCTCTGTTTCCACTCCTCATCGCTGCCTCATGTCACAGTCTGTTGTTGACCATCCCGCGTCGTCGTTGTTCGATCAAGTGCGTTTCGTGCTCAACGAGACGAGCCATCCCGGCAACGTCGGGTCGGCCGCCCGTGCAATCAAGACGATGGGGTTTGGCCGGTTGGTCCTGGCCGCACCGCGCGCGGGGGCCGACGTGCTGCGCGATCCGGAAGCCGTGGCGCTCGCGAGCGGCGCCGACGACGTGCTGGCGAATGCGTGGGTCGTACCCGATCTCGATTCGGCCTTGCAGGGCGTGAGCTGGGCCGTCGCCTTGTCGGCGCGTTCGCGTGAATACGGGCCGCCCAATGCCGAGCCGCGCGAGAGCGCCGCAATCGCAGTGCAGCATGCGGGGCAGGGCGAGGCGGTGGCGTTCGTGTTTGGTAGCGAGCGCACGGGTTTGTCCAATGACGATGTCGAGCGCTGCAATGCGCTTGTCCATATCCCCGCCAACCCGGTGTACAGCTCGCTCAATCTCTCGCAGGCGGTGCAACTCATCGCTTACGAAGTGCGCATGGGCTGTCTGGCGCGCGAGCGCGGCGAGGGATCGCATGCCGCGACGGTGGCCGTGTGGCCCTCGGAACTCGATGCCACCGCGCATGCGTCGCTGGCGACACGCGATGACGTCGAAGGCATGCTCGTGCATCTGGAGCGCGCGCTCGTCGAACTCGATTTTCTTGACCCCGAGAATCCGAAAAAGCTCATGACGCGCCTGCGCAGACTTTTCGCGAAGAGCCATCTGGAGCGTGAGGAGGTCAACATCCTGCGCGGCATCGCGAAGCATATTCTGGAGCGCAAGCTCCGGCGCTAACGCGCCACCGCTCACCGCGCTTGAAGCGCCAACTGTATCCGCTGTGCCCAACCGTCACGACCGGCATGGCCCCCAGGTAACGCCGCGACGATCCGCGACAGAGCGGCCGGACGCGCACCACAGGATCGAATCCAGACTCATGTTCACCCGCCTTCGCGAAGATATCGCCGCCATTCGACAGAAAGACCCGGCTGCACGCAGCAACTGGGAAGTCTTCACGTGCTACCCGGGTCTGCATGCCGTGATGCTGCATCGCGTTGCCCACGGATGCTGGACGTCCGGCTTCAAATGGCTTGGCCGCTACGTGTCGCAATACGCGCGCTTTCTCACCGGCATCGAAATCCATCCGGGCGCGACACTTGGCCGCCGTGTCTTCATCGACCACGGCATGGGCGTGGTGATCGGCGAGACGGCCGTCATTGGCGACGACTGCACGATTTACCAGGGCGTCACCCTCGGGGGCACGTCGCTTGCGCGCGGCGCGAAGCGCCACCCGACGCTGGCGCCCGGGGTGATCGTTGGCGCGGGCGCCAAGATACTCGGCGGCTTTACGGTGGGTGAGGGCGCGAAGATCGGCTCGAACGCGGTGGTGGTGAAGGCGGTGCCCGCCGGCGGCACGGCGGTGGGCAATCCCGCGCGCATCATTCGTCCCGACGCGCCTCGCGAGGACGCGCAAGCCAAGCCGAACGACAACGCGCGCAAGCCGGAATTCTCCGCTTACGGCATTACGCCGAATGCCGATGATCCCGTCTCGCTCGCCATTCACGGGCTGATCGAGAACGCGACCGATCAGGCACACAAGATCGATGTGATGGTGGCCGCGCTCAATCAGCTTGGCGCGCATCTCGAAGCGCTTGGCGCGAGCAAGATCGATACCGCAGAACTGCGCAAGCTGGGCAAGGAAATCCAGGACATGTAACGCGCCATGGCGCGACGTCGCGCCTGGGCTTGCGTTTGAGCTTGTGCTTGCAAAGAAGGCCCGTCATCCACACCGACCGCCTTGCTTTGACGGGACGACGCCCTATGTGTTGTCCGGCGCGGAGCCCGCAAGATCGATCGCCCGTAAGCCGTGGCTGTCCCATTGCAGATAGCCGCCACGCGGCGTCGCCACATCGAACTCCCAGTCGGGCAATACCCAGCGCACGCGTCGAGCGTCGGCATGGCGTGCCGGACGATGCGTGTGCCCATGCACGAGGGTGCGCTCACCGGCGGCGTCGAGCAGAGCGGCGATGGCCTGGGCGCTTGCATCGGCATAGGCCATGCGATGGGCGCCCTTGGCGGCACTTCGCCGCCGGATGCGATTCGCGATGGCCATGCGCAAGCGCAGCGGCAGCGTCAGGAAAAACGCCTTGCCGAGCGGCGAATGGGCGACGCGGCGAAAACGCTGATAGCCCACGTCGTCGGTGCACAACTGATCGCCGTGACTGAGCACCAGCGCCTGCCCGAGAAACGAGAAGACACACGGATCGTCGAGCAGGATCGCGCCGGCCGCGCGCGCAAAGCGCTTGCCGAGGAGGAAGTCCCGATTGCCGCGCATCACGGCGATCGGCACGCCGCTCGCGGACAGTTCCGCCATGGCGGCCGTCATGCGACGTGCGAATGCGCCGAGGGGTTCGGGGTGGGGCGTGGAGGCTTCGGCGCGGGGGTCGGTCGGCGTGGCGGTGTCGAGCATGTCGTCGCCGATCCAGTATTCGAACAGATCGCCGAGAATGAACAGGACGGACGCTTCACGCGCGGGCCCGCGCAGGAAGTCCTCGAAGACTTGCACCGTGCGCGGCAGCGCCGGCGAGAGGTGAAGATCGGAAATGAAAAGCGCGGGCCCGTCGCCCCGTGGTGTCACGGGGCACGGCGAGCACCGCGCCGTCGATGCTGACATCGAGGGTCTGCGTTGGCGGTGGGCGCGCTTACGCGACGATCACGGCCTTCTCGATGACGACGTCGTCCACCGGCACGTCCTGGTGGAAGCCCTTCGAGCCGGTCTTCACGCCCTTGATCTGGTCGACGATGTCCTGGCCTTCGACGACCTTGCCAAACACGGCGTAGCCCCAGCCTTGCGGCGTCGGTGCGCTGTGGTTCAGGAAGTCGTTATCGCTGACGTTGATGAAGAACTGCGCCGTGGCCGAATGCGGATCGTTCGTGCGGGCCATGGCCAGCGTGTACTTGACGTTCTTCAGGCCATTGTTGGCTTCGTTCTCGATCGGCGCCTCGGTGGGCTTTTGCTTCATGCCCGGCTCGAAGCCGCCGCCCTGGATCATGAAGCCATTGATCACGCGGTGGAACACCGTGTTGTCGTAGAAGCCGTTCTTGACGTAGTTCAGGAAGTTCTCGACCGACTTCGGTGCCTTGTCGGCGTCCAGTTCGATGCGAATGACGCCGTGATTCGTGTGCAGTTCAACCATGATGCTTTCCTTCAGATGAAAGGGTCCCGTTGGGCCGGACAATGTCAGCGCTTGACGACGCTGACCGATTCGATCACGACGGGCGTGGCCGGCACGTCTTGGTACATGCCCTTGCGGGTCGTGGCAACGCCCTTGATTTTCTCGACGGTATCCATGCCGGATACCACCTTGCCGAAGACCGCGTAGCCGTAGCCGTCCGGGTTGGGGTAGTCCAGTGACGCATTATCCTTCACATTGATGAAGAATTGCGCGGTCGCGGAGTTCGGATTCGACGTTCGGGCCATCGCGATGGTGCCGGTCACGTTCTTCAGGCCGTTCTGCGATTCGATGGGGATCGGCGCGCGCGTGGGCTTTTCATTCATCTCCGGCGTGAAACCGCCGCCCTGAATCATGAAGTTGCCAATCACGCGATGGAAGATCGTGCCGTTATAGAAACCGCTGTTGACGTACTGAAGGAAGTTCTCGACCGTTTTCGGGGCGGCCTTCGGGTTGAGTTCGACGACGAAGTTGCCGGCCGACGTTTTGAACTGCACTTGCGGCTGGACGTCCTGCGCGAACGCGCTCAGGGTCGTCCCCGACAGGACGGCCGCAGCGAGTGCGCCGCCGAGCAGCGCTCGACGCAGGCGATTCGGAAAATTCATGCATGTCTCCGTAGGCAATGAGGAATCGATTCTTGGCAAGACGGGGGCGGGGTTCAGTTGCCCGACTTGCCGACGTTCTTGAGCGCGGCGTCGTCGCCGGTCTTGGGCGCTGACGGGGTCTGGCTCACGGGGGCGGCGCGCTGCGGGGCGAGCATGTTGGACAGGATTTTTTCGCGGTTCGACACGCGCGCGGTCGGCGCTAGCTTGAGCGATTTCTGATACGCCTGCTGCGCGAGCTTGGCGTAGATGTCGCCGAGATTCGCGTATGCCACGGCGAAACTCGGGTTATTGCGAATCGCGCTCTCGAGGGCGGCGCGTGCCTTGTCGTACTCACCGACCTGCGCGTAGAGCGCCGCGAGGTTGTTGAACGGCTCGGGCAGTTCCGGGAAGTCTTGCGTGAGCGCGGTGAAGGCGTCGATGGCCTCGGCGTTGCGGCCCATTTCCATGAGCACGCGCCCGCGTGTGAAGCGCACCTGCGCGTCGCGCGGATATTGCTTGAGGTGTTCGTCGGCCTTCGCGAGCGCGTCGTTGAACTTGCCGGCGGCGACCAGTTTGTCGATGGCCGACTCGCTGGCCTGCTGCGGTGTTTGCAGCGGCGCGGGCGGCGGCGGATCGGTGATGGCCTGTGCCCCGGCGGGTAGCGAGAACAACGTGCCCGCGAGGCCGAGGGTAACGCCGGCAAGCGCCAGCGCGCGGGCGCTGCGAGCGGCAGCGGCGAGCGGGCGGCGTGCATGGAGCAGGCGCGTTGCGGGGGACAAAAGTGACCGGCTTCGTTGCGTCATAGTGGGTGCTTGGGATACCTGAGAGGTGCGCAAGAGATGCTATACTCGGCCGCATTCTAACAAAACACCTGCGCCCGGCCCGCGCCATTTCTCGTTATGGCGGCGAATGCGGTTCGCAGGTTTGTTTTTTCTACCGCACGGCGCGCAGCCCGCCTCGCGATGTCGCCCCCGTCACGCCATGTGTGACGGCGCCGGAGCCATCGTCGCAGCGTCCGGCGCTGGTGCCGCCCGGTCAAGCGCTTATCTATGGATTCACTGCGTGTCTACAACTCGCTCGCGCGAGACAAACAGCCGTTCGTACCTCTCGTTCCCGGCGAAGTCCGCATGTATGTCTGCGGGATGACGGTGTACGACTACTGTCATATCGGCCATGCGCGCGTGATGGTGGTGTTCGATATCGTGCAACGTTGGCTGCGAACGCTCGGGTACCGCGTGACCTACGTGCGCAACATTACCGATATCGACGACAAGATCATCAAGCGCGCCGTCGAGAATGGTGAAACGATGCGCGAACTGACGACGCGTTTCATTGCCGCGATGCATGAAGATGCCGACGCGCTCGGTGTCCAGCGCCCAGATCACGAGCCGCGCGCCACCGACTTCATCCCGCAGATGGTCGACATGATCGGCACGCTGCAACGCAACGGTTACGCGTATCAAGCCGACGACGGCGACGTGAACTACGCCGTGCGCAAGTTCGCCAGCTACGGGCAACTCTCGGGCAAGTCCATCGAGGATCTGCGCTCCGGCGAGCGGGTTGCCGCCAATGCCGCGAAGCAGGATCCGCTCGATTTCGTGCTGTGGAAGCGCGCCAAGGAGACCGAGCCCGACGAGTCGAAATGGGCCTCGCCGTGGGGCGCCGGCCGTCCGGGCTGGCACATCGAGTGCTCGGCGATGAGCTGCCAGTTGCTCGGCAATCACTTCGATCTTCACGGCGGCGGGGCGGATCTGCAGTTCCCGCACCACGAGAACGAAATCGCCCAGAGCGAAGGCGCGACGGGCGAAACGTTCGTGAACTACTGGATGCACAACGGTTTCGTGCGTGTGGACAACGAGAAGATGTCCAAGTCGCTTGGCAACTTCTTCACGATTCGCGAAGTGCTTGCGAAGTTCGACGCGGAAGTCGTGCGCTTTTTCATTTTGCGAGCGCAATACCGCAGCCCGCTCAACTACAGCGATGCGCATCTCGACGACGCGCGCGGCGGTCTGACGCGACTGTACACGGCGCTCAAGGATGCGACGGGCGACGGCGCGCCACTCGATTGGAACGAGCCGTTCGCGCAGCGTTTCGCCGCGGCGATGAACGACGACTTCAATACGGCCGTGGCGATCGCCGTGCTGTTCGACCTCGCCGGAGAAATCAACAAGCAGCGCGATCCGGTGCTCGTGCGTCAGTTGCAGGGGCTCGCCGCTACGCTTGGCCTGCTTGGGCGCGATCCGCAATCGTTCCTGCAAGGGGCGGCGGGGAGCGACTCGGCGGGCGACGACGACGCCTTGCGTACGTGGGTCGAGGCGCGCATTGAAGCCCGTGCGCAAGCCAAGCGCGAACGCAATTTCGCCGAGGCCGATCGTATTCGCGCCGAACTGCTGGCCGAAGGTATCGTGCTGGAAGACCGTCCCGGAGGCGCCACCGAATGGCGTCGTGCCTGAGCGCGACGCATCGAGGCAAATTTCATGGTGACTCGTAACTCCGTGGCCGCTAAGGTGGCGACTAAAACTGCCGCAGCGAAGGGCGCGAAGGGGGCCGTGAAGGCCACCCGATCGGTCGCGCCGACCGACGATGGCGAACGCCGCGCGCCGGCCAAGGTGGCCGGCAAGCGCGCGACGACGAACGTCAAGTCGGGTCGCAAGACCGCGACGGGTAACGCGGCGGCGAAGGCAACGCAGGCCGGCGCCGCCCGCAAGGCCGCGCCGCCGCCGGCGCAAAAAGCCGCAAAGAAGGTTGCGCAAAAGGTCGCGAGAAAAGTCGCAGAGAAGGGCGTAGAAAAGCGCGTACAAAAAAGCGCGGAAAAGGCTGCAAAGCCGGTCACCGACAAGGTCGCAAAAAAGGCCGCACCGAAGGCGGGAACGAAGGTCGCGCGCAAGGCGCCGGTGAAGGCCGCGCCGTCGACGCCCGACGACGCGCGCCGGGTCATCGCCAAGCGCGATGGCGAGACGCGTATCGTGACGCCCGAGATCGAGCGCATCGACCACGATATCGTCGAGCAGGTCGTGACAGGCGTGGTGCCGCTGCCGGTCGCGGCCGGGGCGACGCGTCCGCTCTACTGGGATCAGGCCTGCGCCGATCTCATGAAGCGCGACCGTATTCTCAAGAAGTTGATCCCTCAATTTGGGCCGGCCCATCTGACCGGGCGCGGCGAGCCGTTCGTTACGCTGGCGCGCTCGATCGTCGGTCAGCAGATCTCGGTCAAGGCCGCGCAGGCCGTGTGGGATCGCGTGCAGGCCGCCTGTCCGAAGCTCACGCCAGCGCAGTTCATCAAGGTAGGGCACGATGCGCTCGCCGGTTGCGGGCTGTCGCGCCGCAAGGCCGAGTACATTCTCGACCTGGCAACGCACTTCAAATCGGGGGCGCTACACGTCGACGCCTGGGCCAGCATGGACGACGAGGCGGTCATTGCGGAGTTGACCGGCATTCGCGGCATCGGTCGCTGGACCGCCGAAATGTTCCTGATGTTCAACCTGCTGCGCCCCGACGTCCTGCCGCTCGACGATGTCGGGCTGATCAACGCCATCAGCGTCAATTATTTCAGCGGGGAGCCCGTCACGCGCAGCGAAGCGCGTGACGTGGCCGCCAATTGGGAGCCGTGGCGCTCCGTCGCCACCTGGTATATGTGGAGAAGCCTCGAACCGGTGCCCGTCGAATACTGAACGTTCAGTCAAAGACGTATAATCCGCGTCCATCCCATCGTATCCAGTCATTATTGACGTCTATTGTGGATTGAGTGGCAATGAAAGTTGTCTATCTCGACCGGGTAGACGTTGCCGGCGGTACAATACGCTGCCGCATTTCCGGGGGAAGCCTGATGAAGAACACCTTTTTGGATTTTGAACAGCCCATCGCCGAACTCGAAGCGAAGATTGAAGAGCTGCGCTTCGTGCAAGACGATTCAGCCGTCGACATTTCCGAAGAGATCGAGCGCCTCTCGAAGAAGAGCCAGCAGCTCACCAAGGACATCTATACGAACCTGTCGCCGTGGCAGGTTTCGCAAATTTCGCGTCATCCGCAGCGCCCCTACACGCTCGACTACGTTCGCGACATCTTTACCGATTTCCATGAACTGCATGGCGATCGCTCGTTCGCGGACGATCTGGCCATCGTGGGGGGCATGGCGCGTTTCAACGGCCAGGCCTGCATGGTGATCGGTCATCAGAAAGGGCGCGATACGAAGGAGCGTGCACTGCGCAACTTCGGCATGCCGCGTCCCGAGGGCTATCGCAAGGCCATGCGCCTGATGAAGCTCGCCGAGAAATTCGGTCTGCCGATCTTCACGTTCGTCGACACGCCGGGCGCCTACCCGGGCATCGACGCCGAAGAGCGTGGCCAGTCCGAAGCCATCGGTCACAACCTGTTCGTCATGGCCGAACTCAAGACGCCGATCATCACCACGATCATCGGTGAGGGCGGCTCGGGCGGCGCCCTCGCCGTGGCGGTTGCCGACACGGTCATGATGCTGCAGTTCTCGACGTATTCGGTGATTTCGCCGGAAGGTTGCGCGTCGATCCTGTGGAAGAGCGCGGCCAAGGCGCCCGAGGCGGCCGAGGCGCTGGGTCTGACGGCGCACCGCCTCAAGGCGCTGGGCCTGATCGACAAGATCGTCAACGAACCGCTGGGCGGCGCGCATCGCGACCCGCTCGGTATGGCCGGCATGCTCAAGCGTGCGTTGGCCGACTCGCTGCGCCAGTTCCAGGGCAACAGCCACAAGGAACTGCTCGAGCGCCGCTTCGAGCGCCTGATGAGCTATGGCAAGTACAAGGAAGCGGTCGCGAAGTAACGCGCCTGCCACGGCGTCGTCGCCCGTGGTGGCGATGACGCCGGATGCCATGCCTCGTCACGATGCTTCCGCTGCCGCGTGCGCTTCTGCCCGAAGCGACGCGGCAGTGGTCCATGTGGACGTCGCGCTGCGCCTCGCCCTGGCGATGCACGCGACGCCGCAAGTGACGCCGCAAGTGACGCCGCAAGTGACGCCGCACCTCGCGTCAGTCCCCCCCTCCCACGGCACCCCGCCTCTGGCCGTCGCGCTGAGCGGCGGACTCGACTCGATGGTGCTGCTCGATGCGCTGGCGCATTGGGTTCAGGCGCGTCGAGACGCGGGCGAGGCGATCGCACCGCCACTGGCCATCCACATCCATCACGGACTGTCCGCGCACGCCGACGCGTGGCTCGCCGCGTGCGAGCGCGAGGCGCGTCTGCGCGGTTTTGGGTTCGAGGCGCAACGGGTGAGCGTGCGGCGCGACGCCCGGCAGGGCATCGAGGGCGCGGCGCGTGCGGCGCGCTATCAAGCGCTGGCGGCGTGCTGCGACGCACATGGCGTGGGCTGGCTGTTGAGCGCTCACCACGCGAATGATCAGGCCGAGACCGTGCTGATGCAGATGCTGCGCGGTGCGGGGCTGCCCGGCGTGGCGGCAATGGGCGTGGAGGGCGTGTTGCCGGTCGCGGCCGGCGAGCCGAGTCGTGCACGGCTGCTGCGGCCGTTGCTCGACGTCTCGCGCGAGACGTTGCTGATGTATGCAAAGGCGCGCTCGCTGTCATGGGTCGACGATCCATCGAACGACGATCGCCACTACTTGCGCAACGCACTGCGTCACGATGTCATGCCCGCAATCGCGGCCCACGTGCCGGCGTATCGGGAAACGTTGGCGCGGTTTGCGCGTCATGCCGCGCAAGCGCAATCGCTGCTCGACCAGCTCGCGCAGACGGATTTCGACATGGCCCGCGTGATCCAGGCATCTGGCGACGAGTGTTTGCAGCGCAGTCGATTGCAAGCGCTGGACACGCCACGACTGGCGAACCTTCTGCGGTATTGGGCGTCGCGTCGCGGATTGGCGATGCCACCCGAAGCGCGGCTGGACGAATGGGTGCGACAGATTCGCGACGCGCACGACGACGCATCGCTCGAATTGCCGCATGGCGGCGCGGTCTTGCGTCTGTATCGCGACGCCTTGCAATGGACCGCGGTGTACGACGCGGCCCAGCAGGACGAAGGGGCCTCCGATGTCGTATTGCGATGGTCGGGTGAGCGCGAATGGTCGTTGCCGCAATGGCAGGGAAGCATTGTGTTCGTGCCGGTCGCCGAGGGCGAGGGGGGCGAGGCATCCATCGACGAGCGCGTGCTACGCGCACGGCCGCTCGTGGCGAGGGCGCGCGCGGGTGGAGAGCGATGGCGCGAACACGCGCAGGGTCATTCGCGTTCGCTGAAGCACTGGTATCAAAGCCGCGGCGTCGCGGCGTGGTTGCGTCATGTGCCGATCGTCTGGCAGGGAAACGACATCGTGTTCGTGCCCCGCTTGGGGATCGACGGGGCGGCACAAACCGGTGAGTTCCGCGGTGCGCGCTGGCGGATGATGTGGCGCGACGAAGCGTAAGCGACCGAAAACGGCACAATGTGCTGTCGAATGCGGCGCGTTGCGTCCTGGGCAGTGCAATCTGCGCCAGACTGGCTCAGGCGCGATACATTCGTGCGATAATCAAAAGTTCCGCGAATCGAAACGCTACCGATACCCTTCGGCGGGTCTCCGTGCGTGATTCATAAACGGTTTCAAATCAATGTGTTAGCAATGTTATGGCTCTGATCGTACACAAATACGGCGGCACGTCGATGGGCTCGGTGGAGCGCATCAAGAATGTCGCCAAGCGCGTGGCCAAGTGGCACAAGGCCGGTTACAAGATGGTGGTGGTGCCGTCGGCCATGTCTGGCGAGACCAATCGTCTGTTGGGGTTGGCCAAGGAGATTTCGGCCCATCCCGATCCGCGCGAACTCGACGCCATTGCCGCCACGGGCGAGCAAGTGAGCGTTGCCCTGCTGGCGATGGCGCTCAAGGAAGCGGGCGTCGATGCCGTGAGCTATGCCGGCTGGCAAGTACCGATCAAGACCGACAGCGCTTTCACCAAAGCCCGTATTTCGGAGATCGACGACACGCGCGTGATGGCCGATCTCAATGCCGGGCGCGTGGTCGTCATCACGGGTTTCCAGGGAATCGATCCGAACGGCAACGTGACCACGCTGGGTCGTGGTGGCTCGGACACGTCGGCGGTGGCGGTGGCCGCTGCGCTGAAGGCCGATGAGTGCCTGATCTACACCGACGTCGATGGCGTGTACACGACCGACCCGCGCGTGGTCGACGACGCGCGCCGCCTCGACAAGGTCACTTTCGAAGAGATGCTGGAAATGGCCAGTCTCGGCTCGAAGGTGCTGCAGATCCGCTCGGTGGAATTTGCCGGCAAGTACCAGGTCAAGACGCGCGTGCTCTCGAGCTTGACCGACCCGATGATCGCGCTCGACGAAGAAGCGCGCTCGGGCACGCTGATTACTTTTGAGGAAGACGAACAAATGGAAAAGGCCATCATCTCGGGTATCGCATTCCAGCGCGACGAGGCCAAGATCACTGTGCGCGGCGTGCCGGATCGTCCGGGCATCGCCTACCAGATCCTCGGTCCGATCGCCGACGCGAACATCGATGTCGACATGATCATCCAGAACCTGAGCATCGAGGGGAAGACCGACTTCACGTTCACCGTGCCGCGCGGCGACTACCAGCGCGCCATGACGCTGCTGCAAAAGGATGTGCAGGGCCACATCGGTGCCGCCGAAGTCGTGGGCGACCCGAAAGTCTCGAAGGTGTCGATCGTGGGCGTGGGCATGCGCTCGCACGTCGGTATCGCCAGCAAGGCGTTCCGCACGCTGTCGGAAGAGGGCATCAACATTCAGCTGATCTCGACGTCCGAAATCAAGATCTCCGTGCTGATCGACGAGAAGTACATGGAACTGGCCGTGCGCGCGCTGCACAAGGCGTTCGAACTCGACCAGGCCTGAGCGTCGTTGACGACACCGGGTGTGCCGCATGCGCGCAAGAGGCATGCGGCGCGACGCGCGATTTTCGCGCGGCAGTGCGGGGAATGTTCCCCAAGCGTGTCGAAGGCATGACACATGCGCAAATTTTGTTGGTTTTCGATGCGCATAATGTTTGACGACATCGCGAACAGTAGGTAATATCACGCCTTCGTTACATCACCTCCCTGATGTGACGGCAAGTTTGGGAGACGTGGCCGAGAGGTCGAAGGCACTCCCCTGCTAAGGGAGCATCTGGGCCAAAACCTGGATCGAGGGTTCGAATCCCTCCGTCTCCGCCAAGTCGCCTTGGCGGAACACCCCCGGCGCTTCGCGGAGCGCCGGGGGTTTTTTCTTTCCCGAGTTCGCGCGTTGGCGATACCTCGCGCGTCGATACTCTTTCTGTTTCGAGCGAGGACAACGATGTCGATCATCACTACCGATTCCGGCCTGCAATACGACGAGCTGCAAGTGGGCGATGGCGCCGAAGCCACGCCGGGCAAGACCGTCACCGTGCACTACACGGGCTGGCTGACCGACGGCAAGAAATTCGATTCCAGCAAGGACCGCAACGACCCGTTCGCCTTCGTGCTCGGCGGTGGCATGGTCATTCGCGGTTGGGATGAGGGGGTTGCCGGCATGAAGGTCGGCGGCAAGCGCAAGCTGGTCATTCCGCCCGAACTGGGCTATGGCGCACGCGGCGCCGGCGGCGTGATTCCGCCCAACGCCACGCTGGTCTTCGAGGTCGAACTTCTGGACGTCTGAGCGATCCAAAGCCGTCACCAAGCGGCATCATCGATGCAATAGACACCCCCGGTGCCTCGCAGGTACCGGGGGTGTTGTCTTTTTACGTGGGCCTTCGCCATGCGCGATGGCTGCACAAAGGAGCCTTCATTAGGTGTCTCACCCCGCCATGTCTGTTTCCCGATTCTGGTTTCCGTTCTCGCTCGTGCTCTTCGAGTTTGCCGTCTACATCTCGAATGACATGATCATGCCCGGCATGCCGATGGTCACGCGCGAATTCGGGGCGTCGGCGGACATGACCACGCTGGCGCTGACTGCGGCCATGCTCGGCAACGCCAGCCTGCAATGGCTGCTCGGACCGCTCGCAGATCGCTTCGGACGCCGTCGCGTGCTGCTCGGCGGTCTCGTGATGTTCATCGTCGCCTGTCTGGCCACGCACTACGTGCAGACGATGCCGCAGTTCATTGCACTGCGCTTCCTCCAGGGCATGGGGTGCTGCTTCGTGCTGACGGTGGGCTATCCGACCGTGCACGAAGCGTTCGACGAGAAGACGGCGGTGCGTGTAATGGCGCTCATGGCGAACGTCTCGCTGCTCTCGCCGTTGTTCGGTCCGCTCGCGGGCGCGGCCGTGGTGTCGTACTGGCCATGGCGCAGTATCTTCTGGCTCATCGCCATCGTGGCCGTGTTTTCGTTCGTGGGGCTGTATCGCACCATGCCGGAACTGTCGCGCCATGACCGCACGGCGCTGAACGCGAAGCAGCTCTGGACGGGCTACAAGCTGCCGCTCTCGAGCGCGCGGTTCTGGCGCGGTGCCGTGCTCACGGGGCTTGCCATCACGCCGCTGCTGACATGGATCGCCCTCGGCCCGGTGTTCCTGATCGAGCGCGCCGGTTTGTCGCAGATGCAATACGCGTTGCTGCAGGTGCCGGTCTTCGCGGCGCTGATTCTCGGCAATGTGTTGCTTGCGCGTCAGGTCGGGCGCTGGTCGAATGGCCGATTGCTCGCGATGGGCGTGGCGGCGATGCTGATTGGCGCGGCGGTGTCGCTCATCGGCACAGTGATTCTCGCGCCGGGCTATCCGGCCCTGCTGGTTGGCACGTCTTTGCATGCGTTCGGCATGGGCCTGTGTTACGGCGTCGTGTATCGCCAGTCGTTGTTCGCTGTCGAGAGTCCCAATCGCGCGACGGTGGCCGGCATGCTCAGCATGATCACCATCGTTGTGGCCGTGGCCGTGATCGAGACGATGAAGGTGGCGTACCTTCACTTCGGCGATGCCGCGCTCGGCATCGGTGCGATGATGGCAGCGGCGCTGGTCGCGGTGCTTGCGGCGAACTTTGTCCCTCCGCCCGCGCAGGACGCGCTCGCGCAGCCCGGCCGGCCTTCGTAAGTCCGACCGCCCCAATGAAACGCCAGCGAAAACGTCGCTGGCGTTTTTTTATGCGTCGCGTCAGCCGTGTGCGCGGTCGTCGGCCACGGTCTGCGTGGTCGGCGAGTCCGCTTTCTCAGGGGGCGTTGCCGGGTTGGCAGCCGGGGCATTGGGCACCGGCTTGCCCGTGACATTGTCTGCGGCCGGCGCGGGCGCCGCGTAATAATCGCGCTCCCACTGTTCGTGATTTGCCTTCGCCTGCTGCAACTCCGGCGTGAGCGGCGCGAAGGCCAGCAGCAACTTGTTGAGCCACGATACCGGGACTTTGCATGGGCGCTCGAAGTCGACGAACAGCACCACGCGTGTCTCGGGCGTATCGTTGTGCACCTGATGGGGATAGGCGTCGTCGAAGATCACGGCGCGGTTCGCTTGCCAGACATAACGCTGAGCGTCGACTTCGATCCAGCAGTGCTCCCGCTCGCGCGGCACCTTCAGTGCAAGGTGCAGGCGCAGCACCCCGTTGTAAGGACCGCGATGCAGCGGGATCTGCTTGCCCGGCGCGAGGATCGAGAAGAACGCGGTGCGCAACCCGGGAATGCCGTCGAGGGCGGCCGCGGTGGCCGGGCAGCGCGCGAGATTGCGCTCGGCGCGCATGCCGTAGCCAAGAAACACGAAGGTCTGCCACTGATGATCCTGCGTGATGGTGGCGACGTCGGGCGAGATTTCGTGAAACGCCGGCAAACGCCCGGGCGTGGCGAGGACGGCGTCGAGCTCCGCGGCGATGGCCGGCGCCTGCGCTTCGAGGGCTTCGACCCACGGGAACTGCGCGTTGTCGAAAATGGGTCGGTCGCCGACCAATGACCCACGCGCAATACGACGTTGCGCCGCTTCCACGCATTGAAAGAAAAATCGGGCGAGCCAGCGAGGCAGGGTACGGTTGGGGTTCTGCGCGGGCGATCGTGTAGCACTCAACGTCGGCCTCCAGGGCGGAAACAGGGGAACCGGGCCGGCGAGATTGTGTCTTTCAGTGCGGTAACCGCCGGGCTTTTGGGTACAATTGTCGCGCGGTCCGGCCATGTCGCCAAGCCTCGTGCGGGAATTGTGCGTGACGGCACAGGGATGCGCCATGACGAGATGTTACGCGCCGTTATGCCACGTCGCCAAACACGGTGGCGGGGCGAAGGGGAGGGGGCTGGATGCGTCCGGGCCCCGGCAGGCTGGCGCTGGCCGACCAACACAGGAGACGCATGAAAGCGCCCACTTCACGGCACTCATACACGGCACGCGGCTCGCTCAACCGCTTGGTGACTTCTCTGGTCCGCGTGCTGAGCGTCGTTCCCGCCCTCGTTCCGGCGCTCGCCGTCGCCCTGTTGCTGGCGCCGTCGGCGCAGGCGAAGTACGCCATCGCCCAATACGGCGAACCGAAGTATCCGCAAGGGTTCACACACTTCGACTACGTCAATCCCGATGCGCCTCGTGGCGGCACGCTGACGCTGGCCAACCCCGATCGCCGCACCAGCTTCGACAAGTTCAATCCATTCACGCTGCGCGGCACGTCGGCCCCGGGCGTGCTAGGCCTCATGTTCGAGACGCTCGGCATTGGCAGCGCCGACGAACCTGCCACCGTCTACGGCCTGCTCGCCGACGACATCGCGGTGGCTCCCGATGGCGCGTCGGTCACGTTTCACCTCAATCCGGCCGCACGCTTCAACAACGGCGACGCGGTGACGGCGCAAGACGTCAAGTATTCGTTCGATACGCTGATGAGCCCGCAGGCCTCGCCGGGCTTCAAGGTGATGTTCGCGGACGTGAAAGGTGTGAGCGTGCTCGACGCGCGTCGTGTGCGCTTCGACTTCCGTCGCGTGAGTCCCGACCTGCCGCTGCTCGTGGCAACGGTGCCGGTGTTTTCGCCCAAGTGGGGGGCCGGCGCGGATGGCAAGCGCAAGGCCTTCGATGCGCTGACGTTCGAGACGCCCATCGCCAGTGGTCCGTATCTCATCGAGTCGTATGACGGCGGAAGGCGCATCACCTTCCGGCGCAACCCGACGTACTGGGGCAACGCGCTGCCCGTGCGACGCGGCACCTATAACTTCGAGCGCATCGTCTACAAGCTGTACTCCGACGACATCGTGCGGCTCGAAGGCTTCAAGGCGGGCGAGTTCGACGCCATCACCGAATACCGCGCCAGAAGCTGGGTGCGCAGCTATGTGGGGAAGCGCTTTCGCGATGGCGAACTGATCAAGCGCGAGTTCGCGCATCACAACACGGCGGGCATGCAGGGCTTCATCCTGAACCTGCGACGCGACAAATTTCGCGATGTGCGCGTGCGCCGGGCGCTGGATCTTGCGCTCGATTATCAGTGGCTTAACCGTCAGCTGTTCTACAACCAGTATCAGCGCATCGACAGCTATTTCACCAACAGCGATCTCGCCGCGCGCGGCCTGCCGAGCGAGGCGGAACGCAAGCTGCTCGAACCGCTGCGCAAATCGCTCGATCCGGCCGTGTTCGGGCCGATGGTCGTGCAGCCGACGACGACCCCGCCCGCCAGTCTGCGTGAGAACCTGCGCCAGGCGCGCGAGCTGCTGGCGCAGGCCGGCTGGACCTATCGCGACGGCGCACTGCGTAACGCGAAAGGCGAACCGTTCGTCTTCGAGTTTCTCGATGATGGCGGTGCGATGGGGCCGGTCGCGTCGGCTTACGCACGCAACCTCGCCAAGCTGGGTATTACGCTGAACTTTCGCACGAGCGACTTCGCGTTGTATCAGAAGCGTCTGGAGGCGTTCGACTTCGACATGATTTCGCTGCGCTATCCCGACTCGCAGATTCCCGGCACCGAATTGCTCGACCGCTTTGGTAGCCACTCGGCCGACGTGGAAGGCTCCGATAACGCCATCGGTCTGAAGGATCCGGCCGTCGATGCGCTCCTGGGCGATCTCGTGCGTGCGCATACCTACGACGACCTCGTGGCCGCGGCGCGCGCGCTCGACCGCGTGCTGATGCATGGCTACTACATCGTGCCGCACTGGTTCTCTTCGACGCACCGCATGGCCTACAAGCAGTATCTGCACTTCCCGGACAAGTTGCCGAAGTACTACACCGCTGAAGGCTGGCTCGTGTCGACGTGGTGGGATTCGCGTGTGGGGCAGACGCAGGCGGCGACGCCAGGGGCGTCGATGCCCGCTGCGCCATCCCCGGCGTCTGCCGCGTCCCGATAGCACGTCACCGAGTCAGGAACCGACAGGAGCTGCCCCCAACCATGTGGTCCTACATTCTCAAACGCCTGCTGATCATGATCCCGACGCTGCTCGGTGTGATCACGCTGACCTTCGTGGTCATCCAATTTGTGCCCGGCGGTCCGGTCGAGCAGGTCATGCTCGAACTCAAGGGGCGCGGCGGCGGCGGGGAAGCGAGCGGCGGCGGCGCCGCGAGCGACTATCGCGGACGGCGCGGCATCGACCCGCAACAACTGGCCCAGATCAAGGCGTTGTACGGCTTCGACAAGACGCCGGCGGAGCGCTATTGGCTCATGCTCAAGCGCTTCGCGAAATTCGATCTCGGCCAAAGTTACTTCCATCACCAGAGCGTGTGGTCGCTGATCGTCTCGAAGTTGCCCGTGTCGATCTCCCTGGGCCTGTGGACGTTTTTCCTCACGTACCTGATATCGGTGCCGTTGGGTATCGCCAAGGCGGTGCGCAACGGTTCTCGATTCGACACGCTCACGAGTCTGGTGGTGCTCGTCGGCTACGCGATCCCGGGCTTCGTGCTCGGGGTGTTGCTGCTGGTGCTCTTCGGCGGCGGCACGTTCTGGCAGTTATTCCCGTTGCGCGAACTCGTCTCCGATAACTGGAGCGATTTATCGTGGCCGGCGAAGATCACCGACTACCTGTGGCACATCACGCTGCCGGTGACGGCGTCGGTCGTGGGGAGTTTCGCCGTCGTCACCATGCTCACGAAGAACGCGTTCCTCGACGAAATTCGCCGCCAGTATGTGCTCACCGCACGCGCCAAGGGACTCTCCGAGCGCAAGGTGCTGTTCAAGCACATCTTTCGCAACGCGTTGATTCCGCTGATCACCGGTTTCCCGTCGGCCTTCATTGGCGCGTTCTTCGCGGGCAGCCTGCTGATCGAGACGCTGTTCTCGCTCGATGGGCTGGGGCGTCTCTCGTACGAATCGGTGCAGCGGCGCGACTATCCGGTCGTGCTCGGCTCGTTGTATCTGTTCACGCTCATCGGCCTGGTGACCAAGCTCATCTCCGACCTGTGCTACGTCCTGGTCGACCCGCGTATTCAATTCGATCGACTGGAGCACTGACGTGACCCGATCCGCCACGCCAACGCCACGCCCGTCGTCGTTCGCCCCATCGCGGTCGCCGCGTTGGCGTGTCTGGCGGCGCTTTCGCAACCAGCGACTGGGGTATTGGAGTCTCGTCGTGTTCGTCGTGTTGTTCGGCATCAGTCTGTTTGCCGAGGTGATCGCCAACGACAAGCCGTGGGTCGTTCGCTACGAGGGGCACTGGTATTTCCCGCTCGTGGAGACCTATCCCGAGTTGACCTTCGGCGGCGATTTTCCGACGCCGACCGATTACCTCGACCCGTTCATCGAGAAGCGCATCCGCGCGGGCGATAACTTTGCGATCTATCCGCCGGTGCGCTACCACTACGACACCATCAACTATTTTTCGACCACACCCAATCCTGCGCCGCCGTCGTCGGAGAACTGGCTGGGCACGGACGATCGCGGCAGAGACGTGTTCTCACGGTTGCTCTATGGGTTCCGGTTGTCGGTGATCTTCGCGCTGGCGCTGACGGTCTCCGGCACGCTGCTCGGGGTGCTGGCCGGCGCCGTGCAGGGTTTCTACGGCGGGCGCATCGATCTGACGCTGCAGCGCCTGATCGAAATATGGGGTTCGCTGCCGGAGCTGTACCTGCTCATCATTTTTGCGTCGATCTTCGAGCCTCATCTGTGGCTGCTTTTCGTGCTGCTCTCGCTGTTCGGCTGGATCGGCTTGTCCGACTACGTGCGCGCCGAGTTCCTGCGCAATCGTCAGCTCGATTACGTTCGCGCTGCGCGGGCGATGGGACTTTCGAACTGGCAGATCATCCGGCGTCACGTGCTGCCCAACAGCATGACGCCGGTCATCACGTTCCTGCCGTTCCGCATGAGCGGTGCGATTCTTGCGCTGACGAGTCTCGACTTCCTGGGCCTTGGCGTGCCGCCGCCGACGCCCAGCCTGGGCGAGTTGCTCAATCAAGGCAAGGCGAATCTCGATGCATGGTGGATTTCGCTGGCCACGTTCGTGGTGCTCGTGCTCACGCTGTTGCTGCTCACGTTCATGGGCGACGCCTTGCGCAATGCGCTCGACACGCGTGTAGCGGACAAGCAGGCCGCCGCCGGGGGGGCAATGTGAGCGCGCCCTTACTCAGTATCGAAAACCTGTCGGTGTACTTTGGCGACACCGAAGCCGTGAAGGACGTGAGTCTTGCCATTGGGCGGGGCGAGCGGGTCGCGCTGGTCGGCGAGTCGGGCTCGGGCAAGAGCGTGACGGCGTTGGCCATCCTGCGCCTGTTGCAGGACGCGCAGGTACAGGGACGGATCATGCTCGACGGCGTCGACCTGGCCGGCATGAGCGAGCGCGAAATGCGAGGCATCCGCGGCAACGACGTCGCCATGATCTTTCAGGAGCCGATGACCGCGCTCAATCCGCTCTATTCGATCGGCGACCAGATTGCCGAGGCGCTTGAGCTGCACGAAGGGCTTTTTGCCAAGGAGGCGAAGGCGCGCGCGGTGGAGCTGCTGCGCCGCACGGGCATTCCCGAGCCGGAGCGCCGTGTGGCGCACTTCCCGCACGAGCTGTCAGGCGGGCAACGCCAGCGTGCCATGATCGCCATGGCGCTCGCGTGCCGGCCCAAGTTGCTGCTGGCCGACGAGCCGACCACGGCGCTCGACGTCACCATTCGTGCCCAGATCGTTGAACTGTTGCTGGCGCTGCAACGCGAAGCCGCCGAGACGCGTGGCATGGCGGTGCTGCTCATCACGCACGATCTGAATCTGGTGCGGCGATTCGCGCAACGCGTCGCGGTGATGGAGAAGGGCGTTCTCGTCGAATGTGCGGACACCGAGACGCTCTTCACCGATCCGCAACATCCGTACACGCGCAAGCTGCTCGATAGCCGTCCGCAGCGGGAGATTCATCCGGTGTTGCCCATTGCGCCGGTGTTGCTCGAGGCGCGCGGGGTCGCGGTCGACTACCCGACCTCGCAGCCCGGCATGCGCGGCTGGTTTCAACGCGGACGATTCCGCGCGGTGCATCCGGTCGATCTGGCATTGCGCCAGGGCGAGACGTTGGGCGTGGTGGGCGAGTCGGGCTCCGGCAAGTCGACGCTCGCGATGGCGTTGCTGGGACTTCAGCGCACGAGTGCCGGGCAGGTCGAATTCCAGGGCGAGCCGCTCGCCGCCTATCGTGGCAAGGCGCAGCGCACGCTGCGCTCGCGCATGCAGATCGTGTTCCAGGACCCGTTCGGCTCGTTGTCGCCGCGCATGACGATCGACGAGATCGTGGGCGAGGGGCTCGCGCTGCATCGGCCGCAACAGACGGAAGACGAGCGGCGAGCCCGTGTCGCGGACGTGTTGCGCGAGGTGGGAATCGATGCGCGTGCCATGTCGCGCTATCCGCACGAGTTCTCGGGCGGTCAACGCCAGCGCATTGCGATTGCGCGCGCGCTCGTGGTCGATCCGCAGGTGATCGTGCTCGACGAACCGACCAGCGCGCTCGACGTGTCCATTCAACAGCAAGTGCTCCATTTGCTCGCGCAGTTGCAGATCAAGTACAACCTGAGCTACCTCTTCATCAGTCACGATCTGGCCGTCATGCGTGCGATGGCACATCGTATTCTGGTCTTCAAGGACGGGCGACTGGTCGAGCAGGGGGACACGGAGTCGATATTTTTCGATCCGCAAAACGATTACACGAGGACGCTGATCGCGGCGGCCATGGGGGAGGACCCCATGACGCCCCGGTGAAATATCACGCAACGTCGCGGAACATCGGCTAAATCGCAAGGGCTTGATTGCTAATGAAAATTTTCCGATTGCACTGATTGTTTTTTTCTATTACCTTTTGACATCATGTGACGTTCACATTACTATCGCGTACCAATTAAGTTGAATATTCAACGAGTTAACAGTCAGTCAAGACGACAGGTTCGGCGGTGGGTCAGCCGGGCGTAACTCGAAGGCGTTCGACACGGCAGCATCCTGTTGCACCTGAAGAGCTACTCATCGGCCATCCGACACACTCAACCCGGCGACTAATGCAGACGATCCCTCCGCGCATCCGCAAGACACTCCTTCTCGCGTTCACTGCCGCCGGCCTCGTTACCGCCTCGTTGTCGGCGCAGGCTGACGACTACAACAACGGCCCGACCGCCGCCGCCCGAGCGGCCGCTGCCACCCTCCAGGCCGGCGGTAGTTTCAGCGCTGCCCAGAGCGCGGCGACCGCCGTCGCGGCATCCGATGCGCCGCAAGCGCCTGTCGAAGAATCGCGTGTGCAACGTGCACAGAAGCTGCTCTCGAACGTGACGGACAAGGCCTCGGACGTGGTGCTGGGCGCGTTGAACTACATCGGCGTGCGCTACAAGTACGGTGGCAATACGCCGGACAGCGGTCTGGATTGCAGCGGCTTCGTGCGTTACGTGTTCCAGGACACGCTCAACTTCATGCTGCCGCGCCGCGCGGAAGAAATGAGTCAGGTGGGCGAGCGTATCGCCAAGACCGATCTGAAGCCGGGCGATCTGGTGTTCTTCAATACGATGCGTAGAAGCTTCTCGCACGTCGGCATCTATATTGGCGGCGACAAGTTCGTGCATGCCCCGGCCACCGGCGGCAAGATTCGTGTGGAAGACCTGCGTGAGTCATACTGGTCGGCCCGCTACAACGGCGCCCGCCGTGTCGAAACGCTCAAGGCCAGCGCCGAACTGACGCGCGTCGAGCAGCTCTTCAAGAACGACCACCCGATGTAAGCGTTTGATGTCCGCGGCGTTGGCGGATATCCAGACGGGACAACAAAACGAAATGCCGCCCAGTGGGCGGCATTTCTCATTTCAGGCGCCGGCTTTCTGCGCTTGGCCGGGTGCCTGGCGCGGCCCGGCGTTGCTTCGCTCAGCGCGAGGCTTGCGGCAGGCCGCGCGTGGCTTCCGTCTGTGCTTCGGCGAGTTTGCGCTGGATCTGCGGCCACATCGCGGCAACCGCTTCTTCGCCAGCCAGGATGGCGCGATTGCGGCCCTGGAAGTCCGAGGCCCCCATCTTTGCCAGCGACGGACGAATCACCACGTCCGCATTCTTCTCCAACTCGTACTGCTTGATCGACTGCCCCATGATCGTGAACGTCTGCATGAGGATGTCGAACTGGCCTTGCGTGGCCTGTGCGGTCGGGTTGGCCGAAATGTCGACGGCAATCACGAAGTCGGCCCCCATCTGGCGGGCGTATTCGGCGGGCACCGGCGCGACCAGACCGCCATCGACGTAATCGCGCGTGCCGATATGCACGGGTTCGAACACACCCGGCACGCTGCTCGACGCGCGTACGGCCTGTCCGGTATTGCCGCGGCGGAACAGGATCGGTGCACCGCTCTGCAAGTCGGTGGCCACGATGCCCAACTGGCGCGGCATCTGTTCGATCGGGCGATCCTTGAGGATCTTGTTGACGTAGGACTGCAGGGCTTCGCCGCGCAGCATGCCGCGAGAGCGGAATGGCATCGTCCAGTCGCTGATCGATGCCTCATCCATCGTCGACGCCAGGCGGTTGAGCTGGAAGCCGTTCAGACCGGAGGCGTACATTGCGCCGACGACGCTCCCCGCACTGGTGCCGACCACGATGTCCGCGTGTATGCCACGGGCCTCCAGCGCCTTGATGACGCCCACATGCGCGAACCCGCGCGCTGCGCCGCCGCCGAGCGCAAGACCGATCTTCAGCGGCCGGACGACCTTCGGCGGCGCCGCCGGGGTGGCGGGGGCCGTCGGTGTCTGCGCGCTCGACGACATGCTGTCGGCATAGGTCACGGGCGCATTGCCCCCCGGCGCGCTCGCGCACCCGGCCAACACGGCGGTCATGGCGAGTGCGCTCAAGGCCGTGCGGGGTGAGGCGGCAAGCGGGACGCGCGCGCTGGCGAGGAAGGGCAAGAGGGGGCGCAAAAGAGGGAGCAAGAGCGAGTGCGAGTGAGGCCGCGCGGGGGCGGGGGCGCCGTGGACTGTCGGTGTGACAGGGCGACGTAGTTTTCGAATCGACGACAACAAGGGGAAACTCCGGCAGGGCAGGACAAACGCGCGTGGCGCCTTCGATCCGGGGGATGGCGGGCGACTGGCGCGCGTCGACGCGCAATTTTACGGCGGTTGGAGCCGCCCGGGCGCAATTCGGTTCACTTTTCGAGGAGATCGTCGAGAGGCGCGCACCTGACCGGAACCTTTGACGGGGTGCCTCGTCTTATCAGCCGCAACCGACGGAGCGCGCCAGGTTCGGGTGCCTTCTGTCCCCAGGGGCGGCGGCCTTGAGGATTTGCCGGCCGCACCCCGCGCGCCATCGCCCCACCTAGCCGCGCCCTGCACGTTTCCCATAATGAAGATGCGAACTAACGATAATGGGAATCATTTGCAATATTGACCATGATTCATTATCCTGTTCCTCTCTACGAAACCACGACAGCGGGGGAATGGCCCATGAAGGCGAAGACGATTGGCAAACTGGCGCGACTGACGGTACTCGGCACGTTGATGGGCGCGACACTCGGCGCGCAGGCCGACACCGGTGGCGTGCTGAACCTGTATTCGGCGCGTCATTACCAGACCGACGAACAGCTTTTCGGTGCGTTCACGCGACAGACCGGCATCAAGATCAATCGGATCGAAGCGGACGACGCGGCGCTACTGGAGCGGTTGAAGAGCGAGGGGGCGAAGAGTCCGGCGGACGTCATTCTGATGGTCGACGCGGCGCGTCTGGCGAAGGCGGACGAGGCAGGGCTGTTCCAGCCGACCCGGTCGACGACGCTCGATGCGCGTATTCCAGCCAAGCTGCATGCCGCGGGCACGACGGCCGGCACTGACTGGTACGGCTTTTCGACGCGGGCGCGTGTGATCGTCTACAACAAGGACAAGATCGACCCGAAGACGGTGCGGACCTACGCCTCGCTGGCCGATCCGTCGCACAAGGGGCAAGTCTGCACCCGGTCTGGCTCGCATCCGTACATGCTCTCATTGGTGGGCGCGCTGATCGCGCGTGAAGGCGCGCCGGCGACGCAAAAATGGGCCGAAGGCATGGTGGCGAACTTTGCGCGCGCACCGCGCGGGGGAGATACCGACCAGATCAAGGCGGTGGCGACAGGGGAGTGCAGCGTGGCGCTCGCGAACTCTTACTATTACGTGCGCATGGCGCGTTCGGAGAAACCTGAGGACAAGGCGCTGATGGCCAAGGTGGGTTTGATCTGGCCGGATCAGGCGGGCAAGGGCACTCACGTGAATGTCGCGGGGGCGGGCATTGCCAAGCATGCACCGAACCATGCCAATGCCGTGAAGTTCCTGGAATATCTCGCGAGCGACGACGCGCAGCGGTACTTCGCGAACGGCAACAACGAGTGGCCCGCCGTGCCGACGACTCGCGTCGACAACCCGGCACTCGCCGCGCTGGGCCCATTCAAGGCAGAAGACGTGCCCATCGGCACCATCGCGAAAAGCCTGCCGGAAGCGCAGCGTATCCTCGATCGAGCGGGCTATAAATAAGCTGATGCGTGATCGTGGGGGCGCGACGCCCCCGCGATCATCGGCGTGCATGCAGTCAATCGACAAAGGGCACCGGGTGAATTCCGGTGCCCTTTGTCGCTAACGGTCGCTGATGACCTGTGCGATGCCGGACAATCAGGTCGATTCAGTGGATCGACCCGCGGGATCCGTGTGCTCAGGCGATGCGCTTGGCAGTGCGCTCAGTCGATATCATCGCCCGGCTGATACATATGGTAGTCGCCCGTGGCATAGACCCCCTTGTAGGGCATAGGCGACTCCTCGTCGTGCTCGACCGGGTGCGTCTCGGCGATACGCAGTGAGTCGCGCACTTGCGGCGGCTCGCATTCCGCGACCAGACGCAGCGCTTCGGCTTCATCTTCGGCCACCACGTCGTAGGTGGTGACAAACGCGGGCGGCGGGCCATCGGGATCCTCATCCTCCAGCGGCTCATACCATTGCCCTTCCACAATCAGATGCATCACGTGGGCCACATCCGATTGCGCGTCGCGTGCGGCACGCAGGGCCCACAGGGCAGTGTCGCTCCACTTGTAGAGCTGCACGGCCTCCAGCGCCGACGCGAGCGCTTTATCGTTATCGCCCGACTGCTTGTACGCGAGCGATAGTTCGGCGAGCACGTCGGCCATTGCCACGTTGCTACCTTCGTCGTCACGCTCGTGCTGGTGCAGCGATTCGTAGGTGGCAATGGCGGCCTTCGGCTCACCTTGGGCGTTGAACAGGTGCATGCGCAGTGCAATGGCGTTTTCGATGAAGGCACGTCCGGCCTGTGCGAGGTGCGGGCTCTCAAGCACACGGTCGAGACGCGTTTGTGCCGACGTGAAATCGCCGTGGCGGGTGAGGGCGTTGGCGTGGTTGAAGTCGACGATGACGACGTCTTCGTCCGGCGCGCAATTGCCAGCGGCCTCGTATGCCTCGATGGCGGCAGGGAAGCGCCCCAGATCGGAGCGGTAGTTGCCGAGCAGTTGCCAGAGCAGCCAGACGCCCGGCGCATGGGCGACACCGGCTTCCAGAACGCTCACGGCCTGTTCCATGTCGTCCATATCGGCGTAGGCCATTGCCTGCACCTCATAGGCGCCCGAGTACTGCATCGACTCGAGCCGTTTGCCGATCTCCAGCGCCGACTCGGGGTCGCCGGCTTCGAGGTGGGCAAAGGCTTCCGCCATCAAATCGTCTTGCTCGGACATTGCAATCTCTCCTTCGGGAACCGCGTTGGGGAACGCGTGTTGGCGGCCAGTGCGCGGTGCCGTTCCATCATATAACAGTCATCGTGACAGCCCGCGCAGCGGCGGGGTGGCGCAAAGAAAAAGCCGCGACACGCGGGTCGCGGCTTTCTCTCATGACGCGCAGGGGGCGAAATCAGCCGCCGCGGCGCATCAGGTCGAAGAACTCGGCGTTGTTCTTCGTCTGCTTGATCTTGCCAAGCAGGAATTCCATGGCTTCAGCCTCATCCATATCGTAGATGAGCTTGCGCAGCACCCAGATCTTTTGCAGGATTTCCGGCTTGATGAGCAACTCTTCGCGACGCGTGCCCGACTTGTTCAGGTTGATGGCCGGGTAGACGCGCTTCTCCGCGAGACGACGCTCAAGGTGCACTTCCATGTTGCCCGTGCCCTTGAATTCTTCGTAGATCACGTCGTCCATGCGGCTGCCGGTTTCGATCAGCGCGGTGGCGATAATCGTGAGCGAGCCGCCTTCTTCGACGTTACGCGCGGCGCCGAAGAAACGCTTCGGGCGCTGCAGCGCGTTGGCATCCACACCGCCGGTGAGCACCTTGCCCGAGGCGGGGATCACGGTGTTGTAAGCGCGGGCCAGACGGGTGATCGAGTCGAGCAGAATGATCACGTCCTGTTTCATTTCGATCAGGCGCTTGGCCTTCTCGATCACCATTTCGGCGACCTGCACGTGACGCGTGGCCGGCTCATCGAATGTCGAAGCGACCACTTCGCCTTTCACCGAGCGCTGCATTTCCGTCACTTCTTCCGGGCGCTCATCGATGAGCAGCACGAAGAGCTTGGCTTCCGGATGGTTGGTGGCAATCGCGTGAGCGATGTGCTGCAGCATCACGGTCTTGCCCGACTTCGGCGAGGCCACGAGCAGACCGCGCTGGCCCTTGCCGATCGGCGCAATCATGTCGATGATGCGGCCCGTCACGTTCTCTTCACCGCGAATGTCGCGCTCGAGCAGCAGCGGCTTGTTCGGGTGCAGCGGCGTGAGGTTCTCGAACATGATCTTATGTTTCGAGGCCTCGGGCGGATGGTCGTTGACCTTGTCGACCTTCACCAGCGCGAAGTAGCGCTCGCCGTCCTTCGGCGTACGCACTTCCCCTTCGATCGTGTCGCCGGTATGCAGGTTGAAGCGGCGGATCTGCGACGGGCTGATATAGATATCGTCCGTGCTGGCCAGATACGACGTCTCGGGCGAGCGCAGGAAACCGAAGCCATCCGGCAGCACCTCGAGCGTACCGTCGCCGTAGATGGTCTCGCCGGTCTTTGCGCGCTTCTTCAGAATGGCGAACATCAGCTCCTGCTTGCGAAGGCGGTTTGCGTTCTCGATATCGAGACCGTTCGCCATTTCAAGCAGTTCGGAGACGTGCTGGGACTTTAGTTCGGATAAATGCATACGGGGGTGCCGTCCGACGGACGACAAGTGAAGGATCAGGGAAAAGTGAGCGAACGCTCGAAGAACTTTGAGATGCTTGTTGCCGGATTATATAGCAAGCAGCGCCGCGCGCAAGCACTGCGCCGCTTGTCCGGCGCCGGGCTGTCGCACTGCGGCGACAAAGGCCCCGGCACCTGCCGTCATTGGCTGGGGATTACAGATGCTGGTCGAGGAAGGCGGTCAGTTGACCCTTCGCAAGGGCGCCGACCTTCTGGCCAGCGACGGCGCCGTTCTTGAACAGGATCAGGGTGGGGATGCCGCGGATGCCGAACTTGGCCGGCGTGGCCTGGTTGTCGTCCACGTTCATCTTGGCGATTTGCACCTTGTCGCCGTATTCCTTGGCCACGTCTTCCAGGATCGGGGCGATCATCTTGCACGGACCGCACCATTCCGCCCAGAAGTCGAGAAGCACCGGCTTGTCGGAATTCAAAACGTCCGCGTCGAAGCTGGCGTCGGAAATGTGCTTGATTTGTTCGCTCATGAGTATTGTTGCCTCGTCTGACTATTCGGAAACGTCCGGTGAAAACAGCGCGCTTTCACCGACGCCGGAGATGTCACCCGGCTTTCCCGGGCGTGCATTCTCCATATGGAGGCTGCAATCGCGTGCTTCAATAGCGTTCGCCAATGCAGTTTGTACTCATCTTAGCGGAAATCGCAAACGCTTGCGCGTCGTGCCTGAGCGCGCCGCGAGGTTGCCGTTGGGAGCGCCCGCGCCCCACATTCTCGCGCGTCGGGCTTCTGTTGGCACGCCGACTCTGGTAGAATCTGTTCCTGACGGGCCTCCTCGCATGGTGGCGCGGCCAATCTGGTCAGGTCGGGAACGAAGCAGCCACAACCGTTTTCTGCCAGTGCCGAGGGTCAGGCTCGTCACCTACCCCCTTGTTTTATCAATGTTCTCAGCGCATTCGCGCACATTCCGCCTCCGCTTTCACATGCCGCGTGACGTTGCGATCGGCCGTTTCCATGGTGAATGGACAGGGCGCCGCCGTGGTTCGCCGACGCCCGCTGACGGCCACCGTGCGTGTCCCGTCGGTGCTATTTCAACGCGTATCGCGGGGGCCAGGGCCGCTTGGTAGAATCGCGCAACATTTTTTTCTATCGCACCGATAGCCTGACGGATTTCCCGGGCTGACAACGCCCGATTGGGCGTTGACATCGGTGCGGACGCTCAACGCCGAACTGTTACAATTTGGCATGACCTATCAAGTACTCGCGCGCAAATGGCGCCCCAAAGGCTTCTCGACCCTGGTGGGCCAGGAGCATGTCGTGCGTGCGTTGACGCACGCGCTCGAGCAACAGCGTTTGCATCACGCCTACTTGTTTACCGGCACGCGTGGCGTTGGCAAGACGACGCTCTCGCGCATTCTGGCCAAGGCGCTCAATTGCGAGACGGGCATCACGGCCGAGCCGTGCGGCGTGTGCAAGGCCTGCCGGGCGATCGACGAAGGGCGCTTCGTCGACTACGTGGAAATGGACGCGGCATCGAATCGCGGCGTCGACGAAATGACGTCGCTGCTGGAAAAGGCCGTCTACGCGCCAGCGGATGCGCGCTTCAAGGTCTACATGATCGACGAAGTGCACATGCTGACGGGGCACGCGTTCAACGCGATGCTCAAGACGCTGGAAGAGCCGCCCGCGCACGTCAAATTCATCCTGGCGACGACCGATTCGCAGAAGATTCCGGTCACTGTGCTCTCGCGCTGCCTGCAATTCAATCTCAAGCAGATGCCGGCCGGGCACATCGTGTCGCACCTCACGACCATTCTCGGCGAGGAAGGCATCGAGAACGAGACGCAGGCATTGCGTCTGCTCGCCAAGGCGGCGGGCGGCAGCATGCGCGACGCCTTGTCGCTCACCGATCAGGCCATCGCCTATGCTGCGGGACCGCTGACCGAGACGGCCGTACGCGGCATGCTCGGGGCCATCGATCAGAGCGTGCTCGTGCGTCTGCTCGACGCCCTCAAAGACGAATCGCGCACCGACCTGCTGGCCGTTGCCGACGAAATGGCCGAGCGCAGTTTCTCGTTTGCGGCGGGATTGCAGGATCTCGGCAGCTTGCTGCACAAGATTGCCCTGGCGCAATACGCCCCCCAGGCCGTGTCGGACGAATGGCCGGAAGCGGCGGACGTGCGACGTCTGGCGCAGGCGTTGTCGCCTGAAGCCGTCCAGCTGTATTACCAGATCGCCACGCGTGCGCGCGGCGATCTTGGACTTGCGCCGGACGAATACACCGGTTTTTCGATGGCGCTGCTGCGAATGGCGGCATTCACGCCGTTGCTCGCGGGCGGCACGCTGGCGGAACCGCCAACGCCGCAGATGGCGGGTGTCGCGCGGGCTGCGGCCCCAGCGGCCGCACCGTCGCGGGCCCCAATGGCGGAAACGGGGCGTGCGTCCCCATCGTCTGCGGCATCGACGTCATCGCGTTCGCCCACGTCAGCCGCTTCCGGTGCATCGTCGGCGGATTCGCCGCCTGCCGCCCCGGCCGCCCAACCCGAGGCACGCCGTGCCCCGTCGGCGCGAAGCAGTGCGCCGGCCGATGGCGCCCCGATG